>CANNLO010000289.1 GCA_947505055.1 Methylococcaceae bacterium
TGTATTTTTTTAAACTGCTTTCAAAGTCCAAAAAGCTTTCAGGGTTATCGCGTTTGTCTGAATCTTTGTAAATCTCCATAAACACTCTGAAAAACTTATCAAAGGTATCTGATTTCCTCAGATCGACCAACAGAACATCCAATACTTTTTTATCACTAAACGGGTCAAAATCACTCACCACCACATCGGAAAAATGCTCAAAAGCGTCTTTAATGTTTTGTACATTCACATTGTTATAAGAAAAATCCACAATTTTGCAGTCGTTCTTATGTTTGGTTGTCCGATTCACTCGAGAAATGGTTTGAATTGCACTAATGCCTTTGATTTCTTTATCAAGAAATAAGGTGTGCAATTTCTTTTCATCGAAGCCAGTTTGAAGCTTCGCAACCACGATGATGAGGCCATTCTTTTTCAAGGCGAAGCTCTCTAACACCTTTTCTTCAGATAGGCCGCCATTTAAACCAGTCGCACTTTGTTCGTCTTGATTACTAGAGTAAACGATATGGATTGGCGCTTCGGCATATTTTATGTATTTGGGCTCTTTGACCAATGCGTTAAAGTGCTTAGTCACTGCACCTTGATATGCAATAGCGGCCTTAATAGAATGAACAGCTAGCATGGCTTTACCAGTTCCACGTATTTGCCGATAGACATCTTTGACTAATAAATCAGCCACGTATTTCGCGATGGCGTCGATACGGTCTCGGTTTTCATAAACCTGTTTTTTCTGTGCGTCTTTATATTCTTTTTCGGTAAAGCCTTCCAGCGGGTTGCTGGGCAGGTCGAATAACATTTTAGATGCTACAGGTACAATATTTTTCAACGGGTTAAGAATAAAGCCATCATCAATCGCCTCTTGCATGGTGTAGGTATCAAAAGGTCGCCACAGTTTTTCACTTTCCGCATAGCCACTATATTCACCAAACCTAGCCAAGGAATGGTCATCTGGCGTTGCTGTAAAGCCAATAATCAAGTTCTTTTTGGTACTAACGGCAGCATTATTATCAAACGGACTTTGTAGTTCATCAAAAATACTAATCATTTCGTCATGCTGATCGCCGCTGTTAGAGCGATGAATCTCATCAATTAGAAATACAATCCGCATAGTAGAAAGCTTTTGTAGAACTTCAGCATCAAGCATCTCACGGACCGCACCGAATTTTTGTAGGTTTACAATCACCAGGCGAGTATCTGATGCTAAGGCTACTTGAAAGGTTTTTTTATTAGTAGCTTCAATGTACATGCGATTATCGATGTTCATGTTCAACATCAACGAATCAATTTGACTACGTAATTGCAGTCTATCCACGACGATCATTATTTTATCGTAAACGTATTCACCATTGCGCCGCATATCTTTAAGCTGCAATGCTGACCAGCCAATAATATTCGATTTCCCAAATCCTGCAGCGTATTGCATCAATAAGGAATACACGTTCTTGTTATTGGAATAGGCTTTACGTTTTTCCAATAACTCTTTTTTCTTGGTTTCACCGATGCCGACTAACTGTTTTTCTAATAGCCTTTCAAAATAATCTGGTTCTTGTTCATGCGCCAAAAATTCATCAATTTTGGCCATAATTTTATCGGTGCCAAATTTCTGCTTAGGACGCGGTGAAATCAAATGTCCAACCTCGTTTTTAACTTCCTTAACGCCCTTATTAAGGTAAACATCCCGCTCGATAAAGTTGTAATACAAAATCTCTTTTTCAATAAAAAACTTTCCATACAATACTGAAAATAGCTCTTTTAGCTTATCTTTTTTATCGGCATCAGGCTTTAGTAATGGATAAGCTTTAAACACACCATAAGCTTTCTTTTCAATCTCTTCGCGATCAAACTTACCTTCGCGGCAAGTAGCTAAAATTTCATCAAAATAATCTACTATCGTGCGAATCACATAGGTTTCACCAATATCTGTAGTCGTAATATGAATAGCTTTTTCAAAAATCTTTAGGAAGTCTTTGCGGTAGTTTTGTTTTTCGTTATCGCTAAGCAGGGTATTATTATCAATATACTGATGATAGATTTTGATGGCCTCAAAATAATCTTTAATGACTTTGCCGCGACCATTTTTACTGGCACTTTGGTTCGTGTAGTTAGATTTTAATTCGCTATAACCTAAATAAATGCCATTTACAAATAGCACAATATCGGGTCGAAAAGAAAACACTTGCTGCCCTTGAAATAAATATTTATAAGACAGTTCCTGTACGACTGAGAAGATATTTTCATCAAACAGCGCATTTTCATGAATCACGCTATCACTGGTATAAAACAAATACAGCTTTATGCCTTGTAAGGTAATGGTCTTATTAGCGTTAATAAATAAGGCTTTATTTCGACTACTGCCACAGCGTTCTTGTATTAGTCCAATCAAATCGGCCAGTAATTTTTGTTTATTACCACTGTATTTTTTGAGCAATTGCTCATATGGTTTTTTATTTAACTCTGTATTAGAGATAAACTCCTGCAAGTCTTCCTCAATAATCAGTGATTGAGTAACAGTATTGGCTTTAACTTCCTTATAGCCCAAGTCATCGCGAAAAAACGGAATTATGAATTTGTCTTGCAGGTGGAGTTCATTCATAGCTTTGTCTCTTTCTTAATTGCAATATAGCGCTGATTTGGACTTTTTGGTTTGTCTGGGATAGTGAGCGCCAATTTTCCGGAGGCCATAAGTGGCAATAAAATCCTGTTACGAAAATTTGGATGATGACTCAATCCCAAATGTTCCATCATTTCTTTGGTTGAGCGGGGAGTTGTGCAAAACCTCAGCAGTGCTTGAGCTTGGTCGGTAGCTTGATCGGTAGCTTGGTCGGTAGACTGTTCAAAGCCCTCGGCAAAAGGCAATACCAGCCGAATAAAATTAGTGGTAAACCGATAAACAGACCGTGGGTAATACGCCAAAATACGTGGCACACCTGAGCCCAACTGCTCAACCATCTCCAGATCCCGAAACACCCGCATCAATTCTTTATTTTGGGGAACCGAATATCCCATGAAGAATTCATCTTCATCAAAACCCGAAGGCAAGCCACCAGCAGAGGTAATCTCCAGTCGGTCAGCAAATAACTCAAATTTGGGCGGCACTTCATTGCTGTAATTATTGTGAATGATGGCGTTGATGACCGCCTCGCGCAGTGCTACAGGACTCAGTAGTTTGCGCTGTTCACGCCGACTGGAGGTAATGCGGGCAAAGGTTTTGTTCTCAACCTTGAGTTTTTCCAGCACTGCTTTGGTGGCTTTTACCAGTGAACAATAACCGTACTCTTCATTTTCAATCAGATTGACCCGATCAGTACCGGCATACTTGGCCACCTTAATTGACAAGCCATTAAGGTCTGAAAGTAAATAAGCCGCGTAGTTGTAGGCGCCCTCTCCGGTTAACAGTTCCAGATTATGGGCAAATTGCTCATTCAGCGTTAATGGGGTTTCGTTGTAATAGATTTTAAGCTGTTCAAAGCTCAGGGTTTGTTTACGTGATTTAATCGTGCCGATGGAATTGCGAATTCTGCCGGCAAATAAGTTCTCAATCATTCTCACCGGCATAGGCTCAGAGGCACTACCAATTCTAAGGTAACAACCTTTGGCAGACATGCCCATTTTTGACAGGTAATAGGGCTTTTCAGAACCACTGGCGACCGTGATTTTAATGATTGTTTTGTCATCACGGCTTTCGGTCATTACATCAAACAGCCCCATGGTCGACGGGCTGATATTGTTTTTAATGCGATCCTTGATTTTCAGTTGCACCGTATCGGCATCAGCGATACCAAGGGTTGTTTGTGTTTTATCGTCAATACCCAGATAAATGACGCCGCCATCCCGATAATTAAGAAACGCCACTATCTCTTTTTCAAGCGAGTCAGTCAGTTCGCGTTTGAGTTCAATACGGTTGGATTCTTGCATCATGCCACCCTTATTTTCCCTGTGACTACATCGTTGATCAGGGTCTTACGCAGTTCTTTTAGTTTGCTGATTTGGGTGTTGATACTGGTGACAATGCGGTCAATGTGGGCGGTTTTTTCGTCAAGATAAGCAGCAATGGCTTGTTGTTCATGAAGTGGAGGTAGAATAAAAGGGATCACTTTAATATCGTCAAATCGCATAGTTGAACGAAGGCCACCACCAAACCAGTAGAAAACCTTACAAAGGTCATAAACGTGTAGCACATAATACGCAAAAAACGAATCAATTGACTGTTGGAAGCGAAGCCCTAGATATGCAGATGTGATAATGCCTTGCTCACGAACAAAACCCACACGCAAACTTTTTTTGTCATTTTGTAAATCCGTTAGCCGGAGAATCAAAGTACCTGCGGATACAACTTGATAGGTTTCAAATGACTCAGGTAATAGTCCAAAGCTAGTATTAAAATCTTTACGGATAATCCGTCCATAGCTCAAAGAGAGAAGATTTTTCTCAGTCAATCCTTGATTTTTAACTTTGTTTTGAACGGCTATGTCGGCAATACGATAGACGCCCCAATGCGCTGGCATTTCACCAATCCACTCAATACCACTATCTTTCATGGCGACAGTTTTATCCAGTCCACGAGTGACGGTTTCGTTGATGAGCGATTGCTTGAGCTTGTTGTACTGGGTTGACTTTTTACTGAGCAGGTCTATTTGACGGTCAATTTGCGTTGTTTTTGTGTCAAGGTAATTAGCGATAATGACTTGTTCCAGGGGAGTTGGCACCATCAGCAAAATTCTATTTAATTGTCCGGCAGTTAGTTTTGGCTGTGCAGAACCAGATATTAAAGTGGTGTAATCAAATGCTTCTAGGAGATAACAAAAAAAATGTATATTTCCCCTTTTTGGTTTAAGTATATGCGCATGATTATTTACCCAATACTTACCAGTAGCAATAAATGCCAAGGGACTGCTTCGCGAATATAAATTTGCTCCATCCTCGCCAATTAATATTGTTGACTCATTAAATATGTAGTCTTCTACTTTATCAATAACACCTGATGCACCATAATAATCATAGCTCTGCTCTGTCATTTTGCCTCTTACTTCGGCACTTAGAGGTATTCTTTTATAGTCCAGGCTACTCAATTCATCTTTAACTCTTTTTACTTCCCAATGCGCTGGCATTTTACCAATCCACTCAACGCCACTATCTATGTAATCGTCATAGCGTTCCAATCCAGCATTACTCACAACACCAACCCAGCTTCCAAAGCCTTCAACTCGTCATCAAGCGCAGCAATCTCACTCAATATTGTGCTCACTTCCCTTAGTTTCTCTGGCTTGTAAAAAATCTTGTTAAAGTTTAGCTCCACACCGACCACATTTTCCAAGTAGCTAAACGGTTTGCTAATGTACTTGTCCATAAAGGCTTCAATTGCAGCTTGGTTGGCTTCCTCGTCCTTATGGTAGGGAATAATCTCATAATCCTTTTGGTAATCAGGTGTCAGTTCTACGCTAATTTCAATGCGATCCGGCTGAGTTTTGCTGGCTTTTTTTAGTGCCGACTTGATAACAATTTTTCCGCACCCCAGCACCTCTTGTTTATTACTCGTTTTGATCAAGGTTTCTTGTTCAGCGTCATAATGGTATTGCGCTTGGTGAGTGGTAACAACTAGGGGCTGTTCTTTGTAATCAAGACTAGCAATAAAGGGCTTAATATCCAGTTCAAAATAGTCTGCAAGAGTTTTATGCGTATTACGGTCAAAGTCGGTAATAACAAACTCGGTTAGCTCTCGCTCACCATTGCTCAGTTTTAGGGGTGTCAGCTTCTCACTGGCTTTACCGTTCTCCAATTGTGCAGCAAAGCTGTTACCAAATTCATCCACATTGGTGAGTACAATGGCTTGTTTGTTAAAGTAAAAGAACTCCTTGTCAAACACCTTAGCGTAATCATTATCTTGATAAGCTGTCAACGTGCCGACAATTTCTAGGCGATTAAACTCATCGACTTCTTTACGTTTAGAGCCTTTGCTTTTTTTGAGTGCTTTGAATTTGTCACTGGCGTTAATCAGCATGACTTTGTCTTTGTGGTGCGGCTGCTTGTTTTTATTCAATACCCACAAATAGGTATAAATGCCGGTGTTAAAGAACTCATCGGTGGGCAGTTGTATCACCGCGTCTACTATGTCAGTGTCTAACATCCATTTACGAATATTACTTTCTGCGGAACCGGCATCACCACTAAA
>CANNLO010000290.1 GCA_947505055.1 Methylococcaceae bacterium
CACTTTAATGCTTCACGATAAATCTTCCTAAGTGTTGCATTCCTATTTTCAAGAGAAAATTCCCCTTTTGCCAATTCGTATGAGGCATTACCCATTACGGAAAGCTTTTCAGGAGATTTCGAAATTTCATCAAAAATATTCACGAAACCTTGAATGGTGATATCAAAAGCATGATTTTTTTTTGCATCATCTACTAACTCCCAAAACCTAGCAAAAGTGGGCCATTCTTTCCCGTAACCTTCATCATAAAAATAGAACGGGACGTCGACCTCCCAACCATTACTTTCTCTAACGAATCTTCTCTGTGACCGCATAGTAATAACTGGTAAACCAAACTCAAATGCCTCTATAGTATTGGACCCTCCATCTACATGGAGCGGGGAAATCACTACGTGAGCTATACTGTGCAAATCATATTTTTCTTGTTCAGATAATGGTGCTTTAGAAATTAGTTGAATGTTTTCTTTTTTTAGCAAATCCCACATTTCTTGAGGTACGTTAGGGCAAGCTAATATGAGCTTACATTTCAACTTAGCTGAAGAATCACGCCAAGCTTGAATTAATAAATCTACAGCTTTCCTTTTATAATCACTTGCTAAACATAGAAAAATTATCTCATCACCAGAGTTTAATTGTTTTGTATAAATAACAGGCTTTGCCATTGCCCCTATCCCTACTATTTCTGTTTTACTAATTAAAGAGTTGGGAAAGTAGCGCTTAAACAAATTAAGTTGACCTTCACTCTCGATCAATATCTTTTTACAATTCAAACTCGAATATGTCTCAACGGCAATTTCTATTCTAGAAACAGCATCAATAGGCTCTAATTGGCCAGTTACAGAAAGTGGGTGGTCTTGGGGTTCTATAATGAAAGGTAAATGTTCTAGATTTTTAGGAATAGATGACACCCAGTGACATAAATTTGCACTGCTAAGATTACTGTAATATAGTGGCGGGCAATTGTAATACCTCATAAAAAAAGAATGTGTATGTAACAAATTACGGTAAGGATAAAAAACCTTAAGGCTGTCTGAATGAAAAAATCTGAAAGTTTTTTGTGAGACCTCATTCAAACGATTAAAGAGTCGAAGTCGAACGCCTGGCTTACCCCTTTGTCTATTAATGGTTTCTTGTATTGACATTATTACTTCTCTGCCTCAACGTATATAGATTCAAAATCTCTCTCTTTTAAATCTAAATTAGAGTCAAACATTCTAACTCTTACATTTTTTAACCCCTTAGATTTAAGCAAGAAAATTATATTCTCCTCATCAAACATATATTTATGATGACCGTCCATATAGGCCATATAATTTATATAGTCAATTTTAGTTGTATTGTTGAATGCTGGCTTATGTCCAAAAAATTGTTTTTCATCTAAGTTTTGGCCATTTAAATAAGCTTCTATATACAATTTTGCATTTAGTATACAAATTGAAAAATTACCTCCCACCTCTAAAACTCTCATACACTCATCAAGAAATATTTGTCCTTCATAAAAAGACAAATGCTCAAGAAAATGTGATGAATATATTTTTTTAACGCTGGATTTAGGAAAAGGAATTCCATTTCTTAAATCCCAATAGATATCACAGTGTTCTGTCATATCTATTGTGATCCAGCCATTATTTCCCTTTTTATCTCCAGCCCCAATCTCTAAATAAATCAACTCCTGATTATTTAATATGCGCTTGATATAACGCCCGGATATTAGGTGCTTAATGTAAGATTTGATATCCCTTAAAATATCAATCAAATAGGGTATGTTTGTTACTAATCTTTTAAATCCTTTGTTCATCTAGAGCCCTTAATATTTTTACACCACTTTAAAAATTGAGGAATGCATATAACAAATGTCATACCTGACTTTTAATATGCCTTTGATATATATACTTTCTTTACCTAACTCAGTATGGACTTATAATCCCGAACCTCCATTAATATTGGAATTATGGACAACTTTAAAGCGCGTAACCTTGCAAAATGTCTGAATGCTTTTCAGAGTGTAAGAAAAGAAGGTTTGCTTAAATTTCCGACTCATCCATACTTAAAAGCTAATACTATAGATACGACTGGATTGTACGGCGAAAACCATCTTTTAAACTAAATGTCGGCATCCAGCCTAAATCTTTAATTTTTTCTATGGATGGACATGAACGAGATATTGGGCTCTTTAGGTAAGCATTAGTGGTTGCCGGCACTTCAAAACGCACCCCAATACCGCGCTCTGGAAAAAGCTTTGCAATTAATGTTGCCAATTCTCTTATAGATATTTCTGCATCAGGATTAGCAACATTGTATGCTTCGGCTTTGCTGCCTATCAAGAGTACAGTTAGAAAACCAATCGTGGCATCAGCAATATAGCAAAATGGTCGCCGTGCTAATCCATCACTTTTTAGAACAATATCTCTTCTTGCGACCACGTCTGCCACAAAATCTGCAAATACTCGTCCATCATCTAAAGCCATGCCTGGTCCATAAGTGTGAAATGGTCGAATGACAGTGGCATGAATGTCATATTGCTGAGCCCAAGCAACACACATTGTTTCAGCAACTCTTTTACTCTCTGCATAACAAGAACGAACGTTCATAGGATCAAGATAACCATAATCATGCTCCCCAATAAGCTGATTTGAATTAACTGGGACACCATAAACCTCACCAGTACTGAAAAATAAAAATTTTTCAGCATGGCTTTTCACTGCATGATCCAGCAGATACATAGTGCCCGCTGAATTTGCAAGCAAAGTACCGACAGGATCAACACCATAATATTTTGGACTAGCTTGACTGGCACTATGAATAATGAAGTCGGCACGAGGAAAATTATTGGGCAGCGGTTTCGAAATGTCATGCAGTACCAATGAAAAATTAGGTTCGCCTAAGTAATCTGACAATCGATTTTTAACACTTTGTGCGCCTCTCGACACACAAATTATCTTAAGATTTAATTGATACAGTCGTTCTGCAGTTAATAAAGATTTAACCAAATAAGCAGCTAAAAATCCCCCACCCCCTGTAATCAATACAGTTTTATTTCGCAATTCTTCCCAAGGTAAAACGGCGGAAGATATGCTCTCCAAGTCATCTCTGATGATGAGATTGGATTCTAATAAATATTTTTTTGTTTTAGTCATTTGAAAAATTTAACTAGCGAATTAAGTGCACTAAGATCTAAGTGCTGTCATTCATTAATATCGATATAATCATGTAATAAGAAGCTTGGTTTGTGCATTTTGAATACCATCCTAATAAACTAATTAGCGCCCCTAGCTTGGTTCAGTTCGGCTTCTAGATCGCTCTGTGATAAATATGGATACATTTCATGTAGTGGCTTTGATTGCATTCGGCCATCAGGCAACTTTTCTGACATCACAGATGGAATCATACGCTGATCACGCATTGCATTAATTTCAACAAA
Source organism: Methylococcaceae bacterium (assembly GCA_947505055.1). Next base: position 3,422 of record CANNLO010000290.1, read on the forward strand.
CACAGGCCCTTCCATAGCCAATGCCTGATCAATTACATTTCTCATATCTGAAACACGCTCACAATGAATATATGGAATACAATATGTCTTGGCCTGACTCTCCAAACTAGGAATAAACACCCCGCTTTCTGGTCCTGTACCGACATACATACCATTGAAGAAATCACGTTGAGTATTGCGTATGGAAAGATAACCGTCATTATTTAATATGAACAATTTCACATTTAATTTGTATTCGCTTGTAACAGCCAAGTCGTGAATGTTCGTCATTAATGAACCGTCACCTGTGACACATATAGTAGGAAATTTACTGATTGAAGCAACACCATTTGCCGCAGGTAACGCAAAACCCATCGCGCCTAAAGATCCTGAGGATATAAATCGCTGATTTTCTTTTACTCTAAATCCTTGCCCCATAGCGTAGAAAGCTGAGCCTGCATCAGTGACAATAGTCTCGTCTCCTGTAAGGGCACAGCTTAAAGCCTCGGCAAAATCATAATAATTTACAGCCTCACCAGACCGATCATGTAAATCCAGATTAACTGCAAAGCGCTCTTTCCATGAACGACAGGTAGCTCGCCAATTGTCATTAGCATAACTATGTGCAACTAGCGGCTCAATGGATAGCATAAACTCCACCACATCTGCTTTTACTTTAACATCAACATTGACTTGTTCTCGTGCTAAAACCGCTTCATCAATATCAACCTGAATCTTTACCGCATCGGGAGCAAACAAGCTATTTTCCCAGCCTGTGCTTTGTGAGTGCAAGCTACAACCTAAACTTAAAATTACATCAGCTGTCTGTACTGCAAAATTACCCGCACGATCACCTTTTGGGCCACTGTGGCCTACAAATAAAGCATGCTCGTAAAAAAGCGTATCCTTACCTAACTGAGATGTTACAACAGGAATGTTCATACGCTCAACTAGTCGTCGAAATAGATCTACAGCACCAGCGGCACGAATACCTGCCCCAGATAAAATTAATGGCCTTTTTGCGTTATTTAAAATTTCGATAATCTTAAGTAAGTCACTCGATACTGGAATTAGCGCAGTCTCATTAGGAATATAGCCTTCAAGGTTATCAGTCTCGACAAAGGCCCCCTGAATATCTAGCGGCAGGTCTAACAGGACTGGGCCAGGACGTCCAGTTGTCGAAAGGTGAAAAGCTTTTTCTAAGTGATAACGAATCATTTTAGGATCCGTAACCATTTCAGCATACTTTGTTACAGATTTTACAATAGGAACAATATCTACTTCAAAAGTCCCGAACTGACGCAACCCTTCAATGCCCGAGCCTTTAATTGTTTGACTGAGTTTGCTCTGACCTGTTAAAAATAATACTGGACTGCTATCCTGCCAGGCACCAACTAGGCCAGTAAGTATATTTGTTGCACCTGGCCCACTAGTCGCATAACAAACACCAATTCGACCAGAAAATCTGGCTTCGGCATCAGCTGCAATAGCTGAGCATTGCTCGTGATGATTGCAAATTGCACGTAAATCAGGCGCGCGGCCAATTGAATCCACTAAATGCATCATGCCACCACCTGATAGCATATATACCGTACTTACCCCCCACTCTTGAAGACGCTGAGCGATATAGTCGGCCACTCGTATTTTCATAGCTTTGTCCTTAATTGAACGATACTCATTTTAAATCCATGATACCTTGCTTAAACGCGCTTACAGCAGACATAGCTGCCTCTCGTAGCATCAAAGAATCTACGGAATATACTAAAAAATTCGCCCCCAATTTGGTTGCATCCACTACATCCTGTTTATTTCTGACCATCATCCCAGCTACCTTTCCTGCCGCTCTGATTTTTTTTACTGTATTTTCTACAATCTCAATGATGGCTGGATGCTTGGTGTTGCCTTCAAAACCTAGTCCTATAGAAAGGTCATAAACACCAACATAAACCATATCTAAGTGCTCTATTGCTAAAATCTTATCCAAATCATCCAATGCCATCTGGGTTTCAACTATCACTGAAGTAAGCCCAAAATCATTTCTCAATTTACCTGAATGGTTGTCACTTGGGGCCGCATAGTTCGCAAATCGAGTAAATGGGTTGTATCCTCGGGTGCCAATAGGCGAAAACTTAGTCATACCAACAGCGGTTGCGGCAGACTCTGCATTACTGATTTGAGGCACAATAACCCCATGTGCACCCAAATCAAGCGCCCACTGTGTGGCCGATGGATTTATACCAGGCACTCGCACAACTGGAGCACATCCGGCAGCCTCGCAGGATCTTATGCAAGCATCAAGAGCCGTTTGATCATAAACGCCATGCTCCATATCTAATATTAAAAAATCGAAACCTGATAATGCTAAAATTTCAACAACAATTGGGGAAGAAATAATAGACCACACACCTATAACTGGTTCGTTGTTTTTTAGCTTTAACTTCAGCTTGTTTTCATTGATCATCATCTATTTTTGTCTATAAAGAATTAGTGATTTTGCAAAAGATGCCATTGTGCGGTTAATTTAACCGCTTCATCCAGTGGCGTAAAAACAGACAACCCATATTCATTTAATGCATGGCTAGTGTCAGGTAATAATTTTGCTGACCTACCCACACTTCTAGGCGCCGTATTAAACACAACATCAGGAGACGGCTCAAAGTTTTTAGCCACTTCTTTAGCCAAATCTTGCAAGCTAACAGCCACTGAACTACCCACGTTCACCACATCTCCACTTTGGCCTGCGGTCAGAATTCTAAGGAACCAATA
>CANNLO010000291.1 GCA_947505055.1 Methylococcaceae bacterium
GTGATTGCAATCCACTCTCGCCTTGATGTGAATATATTTTCTATAATTTGCGCAACCATGCTTACAAAACGAATCTTTAATGGCACGGGCGAACGATCATCTAGGCCTAACCCTCTTTCCAAAAGAGAACTCACAGAAAAAAAACCTGCGCACACACGAGCTTGAGGAAGATGTTTTATTTGACTAAACCCAACTTTTAAAAGCAACTCATTTAGTGATTGGGGATTAAATATTACAAGATGTCTTGGCGGCTCGAGACCCCGCCAATGTTGTTTAAAATAAGTATGCCCCAAGCTTCTAATGTTCGGTGTTTCGATCCAAATATTTCCACCAAATTTTAACAAACGATGACACATAACTAATACTTCAATTGGATTATGTATATGCTCAATCACGTTATTCATAATAATCACATCAAAAAAATCAGGCTTGAATTGTTGAACATCAAGTCCACCTAAAAAAACATTCAAGCCTCGCTCCTTTGCATTTTTTACTAAGATAGGGTCAGGATCAATTCCGACTACATCCCAGCCTGCTAAACTCGCCAACCCTAAAAAATGCCCATCCCCAAATCCGATTTCCAATAAGCGCCCCCCTCCTGAGGGAACTGGAGGAAGATGACAGAGCTCCCTATTTAATAATGCCCGTGTGTTAGGCATAAAATATATCAGGTTGCCCATAATGCTTGATGGTTGCAAATTCATAGCGAACTTAGCATTTCTGTATCCATTTGCCATCATCCGTTGTAACAAGCGAAACCCATTTAATTTATCATAAGTCAGCCTTTCAACCTTATTATGAGTGTAATAGACTTGATACGCTAAATGAATAAATTTAGGCTTTGGCCGAGGATTAAGGTATGCGCTTCTACATGACATACACTCATATAAAGCCCACTCACCAGGCGCGCACATTGACGTATGGTCTCTCAATTGACAATAGAGTTTAGTTCGCCTGTCAGATGAACATACTGGGCAGCGTTTAACCGACTCAAATCCGCGTTTAGGCCAAGCCTTAGTATTTAATAGATTCATAGAATATCAGACATACTAAATTATTTTTGCAAATTAGTAAGGGCAAGTTTAAGGTGAAATGCCCCGTAGATTACGGTAAACATTGAAAAGGAAATTACTGAATGTTTTAAAAAAGTTTAGTTGAATTTCAAGCGCTAATTAACTTTATGTATTTGTCTCTTAAAAGACATAAGAAGACAATCATAGCCCAACTCAAACCAAATAATTTTCTGGTTAATTCTATACGATCACCATTAAAAACAACATCTCCGTTAGTCGAGGCGCCTTTATTATTAAATATTGATACTACAATTCCCGTGTGTATAAATTTGATTTTATCTGCCATTAGCTTTAGATTGTAAACGTAATCTGCCAGTAATTTATATTTCATATCATATGAATATTTTTTATAAACAATAGCTGGGTAAAATATAGCAGCGTGACAAATATTGTTTCTTAGCAGCCTAAATTTATTAAACTTACCCCCGTATATTTTTCCGTATGAACTAGCAATAACGTCTCCGTAATAAACGGCATCTGGATTTGTCATTAACGAAACTGTTTGTTCTAATGAATCGAGTAATGAATCATCGCAACCTATGAAGATTAGCCATTCACCTGTTGCTATACGACAGACCTTATTCATTGCATGGTAAATACCATCATCAGGCTCACTTATGTATTTAGCAATATAACCCTTATAAGATTCTATGATCGCCTGTGTCGCGTCTGTAGAACCACCATCAACAACAATTAGCTCAATGTTTCGATATGATTGACGCACGATGCTATCTAATGCAGATTTAATATACCTTTCACCGTTATAAACAACTATCCCTATTGATATTTTTGGCGTTGGAATAACGGCATTATTGTTGTCATTTAAAGTAAGGTTCATAAAATTCATCTATAAAAAATTTCTTATCCAACTGTGTTAATTAATGACAGCCAGGAGGATATGGCGAGGAGAACTTCTTATTATTAATTAATACAAAAAAATCTTAGAATTATTAGATATATTCATAAAAAAATATAAATAATATTTTTTTAAAATTGAATCGGTGGCATCTAATCTATTATGATTTTCTGAAGTTAATTAATATTTTTTAGGATATATTTGGAGTTTTTAAAATTGAAAATATTATTCTGCCTGTAAATATCTATAGTTTTTTTGCAATCCAATTAGGGATTGAAATTCTTTTCTTCTCCAACAAGCTTGCAAGCTCACTTCGTGAGTGATTATAGATAAATTCAAAATCATTTCCCTTCAACACAGAGAATGCTTTGGTTATAAGATCAGTATCTCTAGTTGTTTCCATCAAACTAAAGCGATGATTCCTTTGCACCAGTCGTTCTAGGTCCAATGAATGCAAATGAACCATCCAAAAATCATTAAGAACCTTATGCCCCTCTGATACAGAATGATTCCCAGGCCCCCATGTGGCGGGGATGGAAGCAAGCGATGGCTTCTTCATTATATCTAATTCTTCTACAAAGTTTCCGCGCTGCTCACAGACCAAATTTTGGTAGTTAAATGATTTTTCAGTATTTACATCATGAACAACAGCTACTGCCATCTCAGGAGCATAGATGCCATTAGGAAGATTATCAATTATTTCTAATAGATTTTCTTTTGTTACCATAAATTCATCAACATCAACCTTTAAAACCCACTTGTATTTTAGTAATAAAAATCTTTGAAAATAGCCCTGAGTCTGCATTGCATGATGTAAATCATTAATGCTATCTGGCATATTTATAAGATTAGTTTTAGCATTTAATTTACTACAGCTATCATCAGTACCCCCATTATTGAGGATGTAGAGATTCTCATAACCTACTAACTTCCCATAATAGGCCTCCCAATATAACAATAGATCCCCTTCATTAAAGGTTTGAGTAAATATCGCTAAAGGCCTAGATTTTTCTACTATTTTGTGACGAGCGCAATTTAATGTAAGCCAGTCAAAACTGATATTAAAAGAAATTAATAACCAATTAATTAAATGTTTGATATTTTTTTTAATATTATTAAAATGCACAACTGCTCCTAATTTTTTTCAACTAAAAAACTAATTTCGAAGGAAATTATTTATCTTGTTGAAAGCTTTTTTCCTGAACCTAATATGAGCTGGTTCGGATGCTACTTTTATAATTGACCCCTCATCAGTTAATAAATAAAATTTGCCTGCATACTCGGTCTCACTTCTAATGCGATGATTAATTTTAATTTTCTCTAAATAAATTACATGTTTTCTCTGTAGTTTAATACGAAACAAGGCCATATCTTTTAGAGAGCCGACTAATAAATCACCATTCCATTTTTTGTCAAAATTAGAAATTTGTATGATGTCACTTAAAGCAGGGGATGGAACGAATGCGAACATTGGTGGCTCAAATTTAGAATCTCTTGAGGGGCTTGGCAAATCATCTTTATATTTAGCAAAACCTCCATATTTAGTTCCATAGGATTCGTATGGCCACCCATAATTTAACCCTTCCTTTATAACATTTATTTCATCTCCACCTTGAGGGCCATTTTCGGTAGATACTAATGCCCCATCATTTATAAATGCCAAGCCTAAAGGATTTCGATGACCAATCGAATATAAATGATATGTGTTATCTGACAAATCTATATAGCAAATTTTACCCCATGGTAAATTTACATTCTGAGCGGCGATGTCTGTCGACAGACCATTTATTCGATCCAAACTAAAGTCACCTACCGTAAAATATAACTTACCATTATTAAGCGCCATTTTTCCACCAACTCCCAATGTAAAATATGGCGCAACTAATCCAGGAGTTTCATATATTTTAGTCCAGCCTTTATCACCAAGCTCTATTTTTGCAACTACAAAATAAATTAAATCATCGCGATTACTGTATCTTGTATAGGTTACATAATATATACCTTCACTATAAATGAGGTCTTCAATACGCGGCATTAATTCTTGGAGTTTATATCTTTTTGATTTCTTTAAATCATTTTCACCAGTTACCAAAGCTGGTAAGTAATTATTCTTGTAGTCCCAAGAGCTAGAATTAATTTTAACAAATGTAGCATCTGCCTTTCCCAGCACAATATTGCCATCAACTATAGCTATAGCGCCCCCCATGCCACGCTGGGCATCTGGAAATTTCCTTTCTTCTAATATGAGATCCAAATAAGCTGTTTTAACTAAGTTGGATTTAGCCTGAATCATTGAATTTTTTTCTTTTGCTGAAGCTGTTAAACAGAAAAAAATCAGCCCGATAAAGAAATAAATGTGGGGTATAAACTTAATTTTCATAATTAATAGTTTAAGTAATTATTTCTTGTATAGATTCATAAAATCAAATTTCGAAAATAGGTCAAGTTCATCTTTAGCCTTTTTAATTGAGGGTATGTATCTATTGATCTTAGAATTAGAGATCAGAGGCACCTCCGATGGCATGTGATATCGTTGTGATAACTCCATAGCTAAATCACCAGCAAGAATCGCTTGGTCTGACCCCACATTATATTTTTGGCAATCTGGTTAAGCATAATCTGCAATTATCACTAACTACTCTAATAGGTCATCTGCATACATATAGCTCCGGAATAATTGGTGCATAGCTGTTTAATATGTCTAATTTAAAATTTCAGCAATCCTCATGGATTGCTGGTTATAAAAAATAATTATGGCGGCGTAACTTTTTGCGCAAGGCACCTAATTACTCTTAAAGGAAGATTTATGTGCAATAGTTTTATATAGTCGCCTTCACAAGAAAGAACTTTTAGGCCTAAAGATTTCATCATAATCATGAGTGAAAGATCGCAAAATTTATTTATATGCTCATCACAAAAAATTGTATTTCCTTGTGACAATTCATCGAAATTAAACATTTCCCATGGAACTTCTACCAATATTAGCCCATCATTCTTCATGAACTCCACTGCGCTTCTCACTATATTAAGCGGGTGTCCTACATGCTCGATTACATGTAGCAATTGAACGAAATCATACGAACTCTTATGGTTTTCTGTTGCTTCCCTGCGAATGTCTCTACTAATTTTATTGCTTAAACTCTTAATTGACCTATCACCGACATCGTACAAATCAACATCTACCCATTCAAATGAAGGTGCAACTTGGCCAGCACCTCCTCCATAATCAAGCATCCTTAATTTATTAAGATTAGAATTAATCAAATATGCTTCTAAAATTGGCGCTATAAAATCTTCGTTTTGCTTTCGCCTCATTACAAACTCATCATCTGAGCCATGCATTTTAGATATAAGTGAATATCCAGCGTCAAATTTTTCCCTGTACTGCTTATATTCAACACTTAGATAAAAAGTATAGTAATCCAGTAGTGATTCATCACTCAACTCAGGCCAAAGGGAAATAAAATTACAGTCTAGGCAAGCCCCATAAGCAATCTTATTTGTAACTCTTAATAATTTTCCTAATAATTGATTTAGAAGTTGGTTTATATGAAGCGCAACCTTGTTACCAAGAAAATTTCGAACACGGCCTTCACCGCGATAACTTATGGTTTGTTGTATATGAAGTGCAAAATAGCCAAAAAAATTATTCACGTTGCGATAGCCACATCTTTCAAATCTTGAGCCCCCACAACATCTACATGTCTTTTGATTTAGCTTCATAATTTAGTCTTTATTTGAATTGAATTTTTTACCGTCTCATTAATTGACTCTTTTAAGCTGTATTTTAATACTAACCCAAGTTCATTTTTAGCCTTTTTGATCGACGGAATATATCGATCAATCTTAGTTTCAGTAACCAATGGTACTTCTGCTGGCACCCGAAAACTTTGTGATAACTCCATAGCTAAATCAACAACAAGAATCGCTTGATCTGACCCCACATTATATATTTGGCAATCTTGTGAAGCGTGATCTGCTATTGTCATTAACCATTCCACAAGGTCATCCGCATACATATAGCTTCGATATACTTGGTGCGTCGCTTTTACAACAATAGGTCTATTATTAAGCACATCACCAATAAAATTCCCTATCGCAAAATGTTGGTCTCGCGGTAAATATTCCCCAACAAAGGCAAAGCATCTGGCAATACTCACATTTAATCCCATGCAGCCCAAATCGATGATTGCCCTTTCGGCATCTTGTTTTGCAA
>CANNLO010000292.1 GCA_947505055.1 Methylococcaceae bacterium
ATATGACATGGCAACGGTCTGTTATGTAGCAAATCCGGTGTTTGTGATGACCCATAATGCAACTTTTGAAGGCAAAGTAAAAGCAGTGAATATCCCGGCTGAGCGGGCGATTGATATTGATACATTGCTGGATTTCCAGATTGCTGAAAGTCTTTTAAATATAAGAGAGCACAAGCGGTGACTACCATAAAAAAATTGAGTAATCTAACAGGACGACGCGCACTAATTACGGGGGCAACAGGTGGTCTAGGTAAAGTGATGGCTGCCACCTTGGCAGAACTCGGTGCCAATCTAGTGCTGGTTGACCGGGAAGGCTCAGATTTTGCCACCTTCAGTGCAGATCTAGCAGAGCGTTGGGGTGTCGACGTAGAGTATCATGACTGTGATTTGGAACAGCAATCGCAACGTAACGAGTTGATTGCTACTCTGAAAAGCAGTAGTCAGGGACTCAACATTCTTATCAATAATGCCGCTTTTGTTGGTGCCTCAGATTTAGAAGGTTGGGCTGTAGCGTTTGAATTACAAACCGTCGAAACCTGGCGTCGTGCGTTGGAAGTTAACCTTACTGCTATATTTGACCTTTGTCAGAGTTTAACTCCATTACTTAAGATTGCAGAAGGCTCTAGCATAATTAACGTTGCTTCAATTTATGGCCTATATGGGCCTGATTGGAGTTTGTACGAAGGTACTAGTATGAGCAATCCGGCAGCCTACGGAGCATCTAAGGGTGGGCTAATTCAGTTCAGTCGATGGTTAGCAACCACAATTTCGCCACAGGTTCGTGTCAATACAATATCTCCGGGAGGTATATTCAGAAATCAACCTGAAGAATTTGTGAAGCGCTATGAAGCGAAAACACCGCTCGGTCGTATGGCAACTGAAGATGATTTTCGCGGAGTTGTGGCTTACTTGGCGAGTGACCTGTCTCGATATGTAACTGGTCAAAATCTTTCAGTAGATGGTGGGTGGGGTTGTTGGTAAGCAGAGCGGTTGAATATTTTAATGTATTGATATGAGGATGTACGAATGAAAGATAATAAATCTACTGAGACAATCAGCTTTGCTAACATGTGCGTTCAGTCAGATAAACACTTAAGAACTATGCGTGGCAGAAGTTATTTCTCACAGGCAGGGCAAGATCTTTTTGTTTTATCAATGTTATCAGGCAAGAAAGGTGGCAATTATATTGAAATAGGTGGCGCAGATCCATTTGAGTCAAATAATACATTTCTTCTCGAAAAAGATTATTCATGGAAAGGATTTTCTGTGGAATTTGATGAGACATTAGCATCAAGATTCAATTCTAATAGGCAAAATCCATGCGTTTGCTCTGATGCTACAACTTTTAACTATGAAGGCATGTTACAGCAATTGAATTTTCCGAATCAAATTGACTATCTTTCGGTTGATATTGATCCTGCAGAAAATACATATAGTGCTTTAATGAAGTGTCCTTTTAATGAATATAGATTTTCAGTCATTACTTTTGAGCATGATCTATATGCTAGTGGAGCTAAATATGCGGAGTTGTCGAGAGTCTTTCTACAATCACATGGATACCAATTGGTAGCTAAAAACGTGAAGTCTTTTGGTAGGGTTTTTGAAGATTGGTGGATTGATCCTAATGTTATTCCACAATCAACTTGGCTGAGTTTCGTTTGTGAGGATATGGAATTCTCAATGATATTTGATCATAAATATGATTAATCAATATCTGAAAGCATAATTTAATTATAAGGGACGGCGATGAAAGTTACTGAAATAAATAAATGTAGAATCAGTGGTAGTGGCAATTTAATTACTGTGCTGGATTTGGGAAATCAAGCACTTACTGGAGTATTCCCAAGAAATGTGAATGAGCCTATTACATCTGGGCCGCTACGCTTAGTATGGTGTCCAGATAGTGGCTTGCTGCAACTGCAGCACACATATGACTTGACTGAAATGTATGGTGACAACTACGGTTATCGGTCAGGCTTAAATAGGTCGATGGTTGCGCACCTGCAACAAAAAGTAAAACACCTCCAGCGTATACGCCCTGTTCATGTTGGCGACGTGGTTGTTGACATTGGTAGTAATGATGCTACCTTGTTGAAGGCTTATGATGCTCAAGGAATAATGCGCGTGGGTATTGATCCAACAGGTAATAAGTTCCGTGAGTTTTATACCGATGACATAAAGTTAATCCCTGATTTTTTCTCTGCTGATGTCTACCGTAATGCCCTGCAAAAAAAATCAGCAAAAATCGTTACTTCTATTTCTATGTTTTATGATTTGGAGTCCCCGACCAGTTTTGTAAAAGATATTCACGATATATTAGATGCAGACGGTATATGGCATTTTGAGCAAAGCTACATGCCGACCATGCTTCGAATGAACGCCTATGACACAGTATGTCATGAGCATCTTGAATATTATTCTCTGGGCGTAGTGAAAAGGTTGCTTGAAAATTGCGATATGAAGATTATCGATGTGCAAATGAACTCGATTAATGGGGGTAGTTTTGCGGTTACCGCCGCACGTAAAGAATCGAATTTGAAGTCTAATGACGCTGTGATAAATTGGATGCTGGGCCAAGAGGACAGAATGGGGCTGCATACCCCAAGGCCGTTTCGGCAATTTGAAGAGAGAGTTTTTGAGCATCGAGAAAATCTTCTGCGACTAATCCGAGATCTAAATGCGGATGGTAAGACTGTAATGGGTTATGGGGCATCTACTAAGGGCAATGTGTTATTGCAATTTTGTGGTTTAACGAATAAAGACATTCCATTTATTGCAGAAGTTAATCCTGACAAATTTGGTGCATTTACTCCAGGAACAAATATACCTATTTTGTCTGAGGCAGATGTTAAGGCGATGAAGCCTGACTATATGTTGGTTTTACCATGGCACTTTAGGGATGGCATCATTCAGCGTGAAGCTGAGTATTTGGCTTCGGGAGGAAAGTTAATTTTCCCTATGCCTGAAATTGAAATAGTTTGATTGTTATGGGCGCAAAAAGAACAATTGTTGTTGGTTATGCTGGCCAAGATGGGTCGTTACTCATAGGAGACCTTCAAAAACGGGGCGATGAAATTATAGGCATTGGCCGGTCTAGTTGTATTTTCCCAGCTGGATTTTCGCCTAATATCATAAAAGACATTACCAGCGCCCAGGAAGTCTATGAGGTAATGCGTTTATTTCAGCCAGATGAAATCTACTATTTGGCCGCATTCCATGTGTCTTCGGAAGCTGGCGTAACACAGGCGCCTTTACACAAACAGTTTGCGTCCGCTCAAGCGATACATGTGACAGGATTGGTAAACTGTTTGTCGGCAATTGTTGATGAGTCGCCAGCCACGCGGCTTTTCTATGCGTCTTCCTCTTTGGTCTTTAGTGGTGAGAATGCCGAACTGCAAGATGAAACGACTCCTTTATCGCCTCAAGAGCTTTATGGTATTACTAAAGCCCAGGGTATGTGGTTGTGTGGTGAATTTAGAAAGAAACATAAGGTATTTGCTTCAACGGGGATTCTCTATAATCATGAGTCTCATCTTCGGGCCTCAAAATTTCTTTCTGCAAAAATAATCAGAACGGCAATTCGCATTGCAGAGGGATCAACTGAGAAGCTGGAAATAGGTAATTTAGCTGGGCGCGTTGATTGGGGTTATGCAAAAGATTATGTAACCGCTTTTCAGAAAATATTGGCTGCAAACAAATCAGATGATTTTATTGTGGCTACAGGCGAGTCACATACAGTGAAAGAGTTTATTGATGTTGTGTTTAATTATTTCGGATTAGATCCCAATAGTCACATTGTAGAAAATAAAAATCTTCTGACAAGAAAGCCGCCCGTCAAAATTGGAGATGCCACTAAGCTTTATAACTTAACAGGATGGAAGCCATCTTTGGATTATCATGATTTTGTAATTCAACTTATAAAAGATCACCAGGCAGCAGGATATAAAAAATGAGGATGAACTTTTATAAACGAAGCATATTACCCCGTTTATGCTTTGTTCCGTATTTTATAGTCAAAGTTATTCTTTCCGTTATGTCCTCTTACTATTGGTTTGGTAGCTCACGACGTAGAGGCGAGGCCGTTTCTCACCTTTGTATTGAGGCTGGCGTTAGAGGCTGGGAATCCATAGAGTTTAAAGAGCTTTATCAATCAGCCTGTGAGTATTTGTCTGCGGAAAATGTCCATAGATTAGTAGTAAGTTCAGATAAGGATTACCCTACTCAAATTTCCGACATTTTGAATTCAACGCCGATTACGCACTATCTTTACGATCCAAGAACGGAGAATTCAGATATCACTGTATGGCGAGCCTTATGGCAAAGTTTTCGTGTAGCCATGTTGTTGAACAAAAAAGGAGTCGTTCCAATCGTATTTTTAACGGATCTTGCTGTTAGAGCTTGGCGTACGCAAGCCGCTGTGGTTTCTGCACGAAAGGGCGTGGTCGTTAGTTTTATGTCGCCAAAGTACGTTGGACCAATATTTCCTCACCGCCGTTTGCTTGGTCCAAGCCTTATGCCTTTCTCTGTTGGTACGTTGCATAAGATTAATTGCATAATTGAACAGCGTCCGAAAAATATCATACCCACAGCAATATTTACTGGGTCTTTGTATGAACCCAGAGCAACTAAATTAGAACAAATTCGTATAGGTCTCGCAAGGTTAGGTTCGGTGTTTGAGGTTAAGGCCAGAGCAATGGGGTCTGCGCGAGCACCTGATGTTGAATATTGGTCAATGTTATGCAATGCAGATATTGTTGTTACTACATCTGACCAAGCTATTCAGAAGGTAAGCGATTGGAATGAAATACCCCATCTTATTTATCGCTATTTGGAAGTTCTTGCTAGCGGGGCATTACTGGTGGCACAGGACGTACCCAGTGTCCGGCGTTATTTTACTCCAGGCGTACATTTTGTTTCGTTTGACTCACTTGAAAATGCGGTTGAAGTTATTGCGTATTATTTAAGGGATGAAACGAAAAGGTTATCAATTGCGAAGCAAGGAAAAGAGCGAGCCGATGCATTAATTTCCGCAAGATGTTTCTGGGTTTCTATAGATTCAGCATTGTCGTCTAACTCATTGCTTTAAATCAATGTTTTGATGTGGTTAATTTAATTCAATGTAAGTTAAAAGAGTAGGTGTGTAAATGACAAATAAAAATGAAAGTAAATGTTATGATCAGTAAAGCTAATAAAGCATTAGTTTTTTCATCTGTGCCTCTTTGGGAAGCTCATCTTGCGGATACTCTAGAAATTGTATCTTCGTTATGCGCTAGTGGGGTTGATGTTATTTTTTTGTCTTGTGACGGAGTCTTAAATAGTTGCGCAGTGAATCCATATCATAAATTATCTTTATGTAGATTGTGTCGGTCAACTACTCAATTGGTAGAGGCCAATCTTTCTTCACTTTGCGAAGTGAAAAGACTATCTTTTAAAAACATAATGTTAGACAAAAACATCTCGGACGTTGAGCTAAATTCAATGGATGATTTGTTAAATTTTAGATATAAAAACATGAGGGTTGGAGCACTTGCCGCATCTCAGCTTGCAGATGATAAAAGGGGAGTTTATTTTGATTTCACTGATGCAAAAATTAAGACTCGAATTCAAGATCTAATTTTTAATGGAATTAATTTGTATGAAGAGTCATTAGAGCTGATTCGAAAGAATAAGATTAATGAGGTATACGTTTGGAATGGAAGAAGAACATCGGATGGCCCAGTTTTATTTGCAGCTAAACAAATGGGGATCAAGACTTTCAGTTTTATTAGTGGGGGAAAAGTTGGAAATATACAGATAATAGAATCAACTGGAATACATGAGATAGGTGCTATGAATATTGATATTAAGAAATTAACATCAATATTAGATACTTCCCATGTAGCCAAATATGCAATAGACTATTTTAACGCTTATCGAACGGGGGCGCTAAGCCAAGTCGGGTACGTAAATTTTAATAAAAATACCATTCCTGTGGCTAAAAATTTTAATAATCAAAAGCCAATGTTGCTTGTAGTTACTTCTAGTCCATCTGAATCTATTCATTTGGTTGAACATTATGTGCATTATGGTGCTAGGCCATACGAATATTTATTATCAATTTTTAATAAAGATATCAAAGAGAAGTTTAATATTGTTGTC
>CANNLO010000293.1 GCA_947505055.1 Methylococcaceae bacterium
AAGTCAAAACAAGATAATGATAATAACAAAATAGAACCAGGTGGTCATGTAGAGCATCAATGCAATAAGAACATTCGCCAGATTTATCAAAGAATTATACCATCAAAAGTAGAAAAAATAATAATGGTTGAGCCGAAAATAGGACTATGTACAAGAAAGCACTGTAAAGACAAGGCTGTATTGCTTCAAAGGTCAGAATTAATTGCAGAAAAAACCATTATTGATCTTCATTTTACCAAACATGGAGTTAAAAGGAGGGTAGTAAAATATGTAGGCAATAAGGCTTATTGTAGAAATTGTGGAAATTATTTCCTACCACCGATAATATCAAAATTCAATAATCAAGATTTAGGGCATAATTTTCAATCGTGGATAATTTATAAAAGAGTTGCTCTTCGCCTACCATACGAGCTAATTGCTCAAGAAGTGCAAGATATTTTTAATGAGCATATAGTAACAGGTAGTATTTCTCACTATATAAGGTATTTTTCAAATGACTATATACCTACGGAAAATTTATTAATCCAAGGAATACTGGAAAGTCCATTTGTACATGTCGACGAGACAAAGATTAATATCCAAGGTGATGACCATTACGTATGGGTTTTTACGGATGGAAAGCACGTCATATTTAGAAAAACTGATACAAGGGAGGCTACAATTGTTCATGAATTTCTATCTAATTACACCGGAGTATTAATTTCAGATTTTTATGCGGGCTATGATTCAGTAAAATGTAAGCAACAGAAATGTTGGTCACATTTGATAGGAGATATTAACGATGATCTTTGGAAAGAGCCATTCAATGAGGAATTTGAGTTATTTGTTTTGGAGGTTAAAGATTTAATTATACCGATTTTCGAAACAATTCAAAAATTTGGATCAAAGAAAAAACATCTCAGTAAATTTAAGCAAGCAATTGATGATTTTTACAAAAAAAACATTGATCACAAAGTTTACACTTTTGAGGTAACACTAAAATATCAAAAACGTTTTCATCGATATAAAGATAGCCTATTTGTTTTCTTGGAAGAAGACGATATACCCTGGAACAATAACATGGCAGAAAGAGCCATAAGACATTTAGCCGTGCAAAGAAAAATTTCAGGAACGTTCTATAATAGTCTTGTTTTAGATTATCTTTTACTACTTGGTATAGCGCAGAGCTGCCGATTCCAAGATAAGCCATTTTTAAGTTTTCTATTATCTCAGGAAAGAGATGTTGATTTATTCAAACCTCCAAAGCCAATAAAACATTCTGAAATTACTCCAAAAAGCAAGAGCCGAGAAGCAGAAATATTTTGAATGTAGGCATTTTTTGTACCATTCACAAATTATGGGGCATTATTCTTTGGGTAATACATGCATGACTTTTATATGGAGAGGAAATCGAGACATTGCTACATTTAGTTGCTTACGATTCAATCAAAAAGGCGTCAAGGTAGTAACTCTTTTTTCTTCAAAAGTGTTAAGACGGATCTTAACAAAGAATAAAAAATATACGACAACTTGCCACTTAAAAAATAAGTTTATTTTGCTTTAACTTTACAGAACTTGTAATGTATAATTGGTTTTACGATAAAATATTAAGTAAAACAAATAGATGTACAATAAATTTGGCCATTGTTAGTGGGTTTATGAGAACTACCTTTTTGAGGTTTCCTACTACTTACCTATGATGTTTGGAATAGAAGCTACGCAATCCGCTCCGTAAAAAATTATCGTTACGGATGTTGCCGAGTTTTTGTAAATGACAAAAACACATTGTTTTTAAATTGTTTCTTATTAACTTGATGATACTAATGTTGTTAGGTGAATACTTTGTAATGCTAAATAAGCCTATCTTCTCCTTGATTGCAATCCACATGAATTCATCTAAACTTCGATCTCAAACAGAATAAAAATACTCCTCAGGAATCAATATGGCTTTTCGTAAATTTTTAGGGTTGCTGTTGCTTTGTTATTTCAATTCATACGTTTGTGCTGAAGAAATACAAATAAACCCCTCTCATCCCAATCAATACACGGTTGTTAGTGGTGATACTTTGTGGGATATTTCTGGCAAGTTTTTAAAACATCCTTGGCAATGGCCGCAACTGTGGAGTTACAACGCGCAAATTAGAAATCCTCATCTAATTTACCCAGGCGATACGGTTTATTTTTCGATAGTCAATGGCAAACCTCAGTTGAGTCTATCCAAAAATACCCTCTCTTCTACTGAGCAATCAAACGAAGCTGTTGATAATTCAACATGTATTCTTCACGAGGAAGAGGTTATAAACGGACGCACGAAATTCCCTGTTTCTGAAGATGGAAAGTTATTACCGTGTATACGCGAAACTAATCTTAACAAGGCCATCAAATTAATACCGATGGACAGAATAGTGCAGTTTTTGACATCACCTAGCGTGGTTGGTGCCAATGAATTAGCAAATGCACCTTATGTCGTTGCCTTTGCCGGCGAACATCTTATTGCTGGTACAGGCGATAAGCTTTATGTGCGTTCAATTCCCGCCGCTAAAAGTTCGGCATATACGCTTTATCGTTCAGGAGAGACCTACGCCAATCCTGAAACAGGTGAAATTCTGGGCTACGAGGCAAAATATATTGCTGATGCTTC
This sequence comes from Methylococcaceae bacterium, assembly GCA_947505055.1. Next base: position 2,621 of record CANNLO010000293.1, read on the forward strand.
GTTGCAACAAGTGGGTGATCCAGCCGTATTGAATGTTACGAAATCGAGTAGTGAGATTCGTGTTGGCGATAGAATCATGCCCAGTGTAGAGCAAGAGGTAACTTTAAATTACTTTCCAAGACCGCCTGAAAAAAATATAAAAGGCAATATTATCAGCGTGTTGGATGGTGTTTCTCAAATTGGCTTATATAATGTTGTTGTTATTGATAAAGGTATTAGAGACGGATTATCGATCGGCCATGAGTTGGAGGTCTACCAAAATGGCAAAATGGTTCCAGATAGTTTTAGCCACCATAAAAACGATACGGTTAAACTTCCTGATGAATTGGCCGGTGTGGTGATGGTTTTTCGACCTTTTGAACGTGTTAGCTATGGGTTGGTCATGAAAGCTTCTCAGGCCATTCATGTTTTAGATAAAGTCCAGACCCCCTGAGCATTAATACACCGCCAATCGATGATGAGATGAAATACTGGCTTGCGCTCTTGCGCACCCCAGGTGTCGGTTGTCGTACCTTTCTCAGATTACTTCAAACCCATACGCCGACTCAGTTGTTTTCAGAGTCGGCACAGGTTCTGGTTGCGCTGGGTTTAAAACCGGATAGTGTATCAGCGATAAAAAATCCTGATTGGACTACTATCGATTATGACTTGGGCTGGCTGGAACAACAAAATAATTGCGCCATCACGCTGTTTGATCCTCATTATCCACCGCAACTAAAAGAAATCGCCGATCCACCGCCGCTGTTGTTTGTACGCGGTGATCCCGAACTTTTGTCTTTGCCGCAAATAGCGATGGTCGGCAGTCGGAATCCTTCTTCTTTGGGCAAAGAAACCGCTTTTAGTTTTGCGAAGACATTGAGTCACTGTGGCTTTGTCATTACCAGTGGTTTAGCCTTGGGTATTGATGCGGCTAGCCATGAAGGTGCGTTATATGCTAAAGGTTATACCGTTGCCGTCGCTGGAACCGGATTAGATCGCGTTTATCCCGCCAGACATAAGGAATTGGCCATCGAGATTGTCAAGACTGGCGCCATGATTTCAGAGTTTCCGCCGGGTACAACCGCTAAAGCTAATCATTTTCCCAGGCGTAACCGTATTATCAGCGGCTTGTGTCAGGGTCTGTTGGTTGTTGAAGCGGCTAAACAAAGTGGTTCGTTGATTACTGCCAGAATGGCTTTGGAGCAAAATCGGGAAGTTTTTGCGATTCCCGGGTCGATACATAATCCACTTGCCCGAGGATGTAATGCACTGATCCGTGAAGGTGCAAAGCTTGTCGAAACCACGCAAGATATTCTTGAAGAACTACATCAATATATTCAACAAGTTGAAGAATATTCTCTACCAACAACACAATCAAAGCTTGACCTAGAGCAACAAACATTATTGAATCTTGTTATGTTCAGCCCAACTTCTATTGATAATCTTGTTGAAAATACGGGGTTATCAGTTGAAGTTATCTCTTCAACGCTACTCATTTTAGAGCTGCAAGGTTACCTAGAAGCAACCGCCGGTGGTTGCTATAGCCGAATAAAATAACCCTATATAGTTTATGAAAGAAAATATTTTTGATGTCCTGATGTACTTATTTGAAAATTATATGGAAGATGAAGTTGAAATGCTTCCAGACAGTGAGATCATCAAAACAGAATTGCAGGAAGCGGGCTTCGAAACCTATGAAGTTAATAAAGCTTTCGATTGGCTGGAATCGCTCAGCTTGCAACGAGCGATAAAACCCACTGTACCCAATGCTTTTCGCATCTTTTGTAGCGAAGAAAAGGAAAAACTGGATCTTGAATGTCGCGATTTAATTATGTTTCTTGAGCATAGTGGCATTTTGAACTCTGCTAATCGCGAAATTGTTATTGATAGGGTAATGGCGCTGGAACACGAAGAAATATCGATAGAGAAATTAAAATGGATAGTATTGATGGTGTTACTCAGTCAGCCTGGAGAAGAGCTGGCTTTTTCCAGAATGGAAGACATTGTTTACGATCTTATCCCGACTTATTTACATTAACTTGTCGCCTTTATTGATTTTAAGCATTGGCTAAATAGGTCTTATTGAATGAGTAAACACCTTGTTATTGTAGAGTCTCCGGCAAAAGCTAAGACCATAGAAAAATACTTGGGAAAGGATTTTCAGGTTTTGGCTTCTTATGGGCATGTTCGCGATCTTATTCCCAAGGAAGGCGCGGTTGATCCTGATCATGATTTTGCAATGAAATACGAAATTATTGAGCGTAATCAAAAGCATGTATTAGCCATTAGTAAAGCGCTTAAAGCAGCCGATACGTTATATTTGGCAACTGACCCTGATAGGGAAGGGGAGGCAATTTCTTGGCATTTGCATGAGTTGTTAAAAGAAAAGAAATTGCTGAAAGATAAGCCTGTTCATCGGGTGATATTTCATGAAATTACCAAAAAAGCCGTTACTGAAGCCATTGCCAACCCTGAACAATTAGCTATTAATTTAATTAATGCCCAACAGGCGCGACGAGCGCTGGATTATCTGGTGGGCTTTAATTTATCGCCCTTATTATGGAAAAAAATCCGCCGAGGCTTATCGGCGGGGCGTGTTCAAAGTCCTGCGCTACGGATGATTGTTGAGCGTGAACTTGAAATTGAAGCTTTTAAAACGCGTGAATACTGGACAATTGATGCGGCATTAAGTACGCAAGATCAATTATTTAAAGCAAAATTGACGCATTTCGACGGCATAAAGCTGACGCAATTCAGTATTGACAACGAAGCGTTGGCTGAACAAACCAAGCAGACGGTATTAGATGCCGCCGATGGTCAGTTAACTGTCGTCAAGCTGGAAAAAAAGCAGCAAAAACGTAATCCTGCACCGCCGTTTATCACCTCTACCTTGCAACAGGAAGCGGCGCGTAAACTGGGTTTTACAACTAAACGGACGATGATGGTTGCCCAGCAACTTTACGAAGGCATTGATATAGGGGGCGAATCAGAAGGTCTGATTTCCTATATGCGCACCGACTCGGTGAATCTTTCGGTAGAGGCGGTCGATGAAATTCGCGCATTGATAGCTGAAAACTACGGGCAATCTTGTGTGCCCAAAGAACCGCGTTTGTTCAAGACTAAATCAAAAAATGCACAAGAAGCCCATGAAGCGATACGCCCAACATCGGCGCGGCATGTGCCCGCCCAGATAAAGAATTATTTGAGTGTTGAACAATATAAGCTTTACGAGTTGATCTGGAAGCGCACCATTGCTTGCCAAATGATTCATGCGACCTTAAATAGGGTGAGTGTTGATTTAACTTGCGGTGATGGTAAACACGTTTTTAGAGCGACTGGTTCGACGATAGCTGTGCCTGGTTTTATGGCAGTTTATTTGGAAGGCAAGGATGACAGTAATGAGGGTGATGACAAGGAAAGCTTTTTACCACCGATGGAAGAAGGTCGTCCTGTATTGCTCAATGACATCATTGCCGGGCAACATTTTACTGAACCGCCGCCCCGCTATGGTGAGGCAAG
>CANNLO010000294.1 GCA_947505055.1 Methylococcaceae bacterium
AACTCACAAACGTTATAATTATTCTCAACGAACGGAATCATCCGAGCCAACAAATGCCATTTAGCCCGTTCAGTAAAATGCGTGGGTTCCATGCCGGTTGAACGCAACAACACGTCCAGCCATTGCTCCGCATCAAAAGCCTTACGCCCTTCGAACAAGGCATCCATATCCATATTCGGCATTTGAATAGGCTTTAATTCGGTAATTTGAAACGGCGATCCCGCCTGTCCTTCTTCAAAAACATAATGCAGGGTAATAATGCACCAGATACCGCCTGCCAACAGTTTTTCATAATCTTTAACATTACGGTCAGAGATTTCAACGCCTTTAACACCCAGATTGGACAAAATGGCTTCATAGACATCACGCCGCTCATTGAGCTTGACGGTAACCTTATCGATCACCTTGTAACTGCCACTTTCTCTAACTTTTGACTTAATCTTCTCGGCTTCATCAGGGCGTACATAATTATCTGCCAAAATGCGTTTGACGCTTATCAAGCCTGCCTGAATAGTCTCTTCGTCATCACTGGCGCAATACATCCCTAGTAAATATTCCAACACATAAACAGGAACATTGGCACCTTCCTTAATCAGTTTGGTCAAGTCTTTACGAACCACCTTGCCCCCGAAACTTTGGTTTAACAAAGTATCCAGGCTTGTATCCTTAACGGTAGCGTTTGCGGTATCGTTCATAATCATTCCTAAAAATCGTTACTGAATGCCAGGTCAATCTTAAGAGGTACTCGCAGCACCTCGACCTGAGTTGCCGCATCACGGACAACCAGATAATAATCTTTGTTGCGGTCATAAGAACCGGATAACACTGTTAGCAACACTGAGCGTTTACGTTCTTCAAGCAATTGCGAACTACTGTCAAAGGTGATGGTTTGTCCATCACTGATAGATTGATCACCATCTCGTAAAGACACTACCAGCGATCTTGGTAGTATCCGTTCAGAAACCGCCTCATTTTGGATGAACTCAAACCGTTGGGTGTTGGTGACGACCTTATTAGATGCTCCCAACAAACTGATACTGACCACCTTGGTTTTAGCCTGCTCCGATTCTGTAGAATGAATAGTAATAACCGGGACAATAATCTCCTGGGGCATAGCACTGCCGTGGACAAAGCGTGCGCCGCCAGCAAAATGAAACCGGCTGGCACCTTTGGGCACCCAAAAATCAAGACTACCTTCCTGCTCAGTCCCTGCTGTCATAGCGGTATTTCCAGACCAGGCCTTAGCAGTGCTACCAAGACCTTGTCCCAACAAATAACGTTTTTTTGCCAGCAAGGTACCCTCCGGCTTTTCAGTCAGTGCTGATTTGTCAGCTTCTTCCAGTGCTGATTCCTGATACATAAAACCATGGTCAGCCGTCACCAAGAGATTATAGCCATTCAGACTATTGATAATAAAACCCACTAACTGGGAAAGCTCAACAATAGTATCGGCCGCCGCCTCAAAGGTTTTGGTTTCAGATGACTGTTTATCACCAATCAAATCAATACGGTCGTGGTAAACATAGATGAGTCGATGGTCACGAACGAACTCTCTACCTTTTTCTTTGCCCAAAGCCAACAAGTCTTCGGCTTTAATTGCAGCTCCAGAATAAGAGCCTAAATAAGCACTGCGTTGTTCTGTTGTAGATACTGGCTTTGCATCGGCTATAAGCTCTAGGTTACTGTTAGTTTTATAGGCTAAAGTCTGATGAGGTAACAACGAGGCCATACCCAAACCTGTATAACTGGGCAACACCCCTAGCTGACTTGATAGGCTGGCTTTGATTCGGCTCTTGCTGTTGATAGCCTGAACTAGCTCTTCTGCCACCTCAAAGCGAAGCGCATCAGAAATGATGACAAATACTCGCTTAGTACCTTTATCAGACAGGGGCACTACACGCTTATCAAAAAAACTTTGCTGATTGTTGATACCGGATATCCGCCAAGATGACAGCAAGCCTGTCTCACCCTCCAAAATCTTACCCCAAGCCGAACTTAACTGAGGTATAAACCAGCCAGAGTAAGCCGATTCGATCTGCAGTTTTAATTCATGCAAAACTGCCCAACCCATAGGTTCGACATACTCGGTTGCCCGATTAAAATGCCGATAAAGTTGGTCAAAGCGAAATAACTCATCTTGATAGCAAGCATATCCAGCCTCACTGGAAGCAAAACTAAAGCCCTCTTTATACTTATCCTTTAGTATTAAAAAGTGAATAGCTGCTTCCAAGGCATCGTAACTAGCAGCCAAAGCCTGATTAACATCGTTAACATTCGCCAAAATCTGATTTGCCCAATGCCCATCCCTACGCCGGGCAATCAATGTCAGCACTGAATCCATGGCAGCTCCAGAACCGCCCAGAATTCTATCTTTCAAATCACTGATAATACGGCGCTCTACTTCCTCAAAGGTCATCACTTCAAGGAGGTCGTCAACAGACAAACCAGCCAAGAGTTGACTGAGCTCTAAGTCACGCCCTATAACCCCTGTAATCAGATTGTAGCTGGAATAGTGTGCTAAGTCAGACCGCCATCGTGAGGCAAATACCGAGGCATTGGCAGCAAGGTTACGCTCAGGCAGCACAAAATGCTTTAGTGCTTCAACCGGTTCATTTAGTAAGGATCGGGCAAAATCAGTTGCCAAAATACGGAACAGCAAGTCCCGTAAACTCGGCTCAGCCTCGGTGTAACCTAGGTGAGTTTTTGTCAGTTGCCAAAAGGCGTCTTCTAGGTCATTGGCAATAATGTCCTGCCATATTTTCGGCTGGGCATTGAGATTAACTTCACCATCGCTAACCAAGGCGGTAAACAAGCGTTGTAAAATAGAGAACAATTCAGGCTGGTCTGCACGGGTTAAAACCGCCAACATTTTCCGGTCTAGGTCGTCTGAACTATCAGTGACAACCACTAACCGCTTTAAGCGTTCAATCCTATCCTTGGCACGTAAAAACTTGGCTCGTTCTTTTAAATGCCCACGTAAAGTTTGCGAAACCAAGCCCAAATCATCCAGCAAGATAGACGTAGAGTCGGCTTTAAATGATTTACTGCGTAAGCGAATATCCAATAACCAATCATGGGTAGGGTCGGGTTCTAGCTGAGTGCTATAAAACAAAAAATGCTGGTCTGGCTGCCGTTCAACATCAATTTTTATTTGTAATGCGGGCGTTTCATCCAAACGGACAACACAGATATTACCCAACACTAGATTATCTATAGTAGATAAAAATTCGCCATCAGAATCATGCCAAAACACAATAGGATACGAATTAAATAAAGCAGTTAGTGAATCAGTGATGCGTTGTAAACTCAAGAAAATAACCTATCCAAAAATGTTGATAACCACGGCCATAACTTATAAATAGCCGTGCCGATAGTTCCAATTGCAGAAATTGTACTAACCAACCAATGCTCGCGAAGCCCCTCACCGACTGCTGCAAGTGTCCCGCCATTCATTTCCCACCAAGTTGCATTTGTTTTTAGTGTTCCGTTTTCTGCCCGTCCAGCAATATTGGCAAATATATCCACCTTCCTAAGCGTTGATTGATGGAGCTTCAAATATTCACTATTCTCAAAAGCTTTCGCCTCTTCCGCCCCAACTAGAAAATCACGATGAGAAATATTGTTTTTTTCAATCAATTTTTCCAGTCGTGGATTTCCAATATAACCGACTCCATAAATTGAAATAAGCATTCTACTAAGGTCATAACGATTTTCTTCAGGAATGACAACAGGAGTCACGCCAAGTACTTGGGCGCGGTGTTCTAAAGCAGCAAAACCATAATTGTTATCACGCATATTCCAATGTAACCAATCACTCCTAAGATGTGTTTTGGTATACTCGTAGAACCCCTTAAGCATAAGCTTTTCAAGCTCATCATAATTAGACGTGATGTCGGTAAACTTTTTTCGGCTCTTTTCCGCCATCTGATGAATGGAAAAAGACTTTGTTTGACCGCTCGCCAGATTGCGAACAGCTATCGACGTAATTCTGGGCGATGAGTCATTTTGGCGGCCATAGAAGCTTTCACAGGAGTAATGCACAACGACTACATTCTTAGCTGCTTCAAAGAGTCGAGAGAGTTCCTTCTTAGACACCTTACGTCGACGAAGTTGATTGAGTTTCTGCCCCATCAGTCGTCACTACCACCTGTTACTGATTTAACCTCCGCCAGCAAATCACCAAACTTGCCGTAGTTGACTTTTACTCCATCATCCAGATCGAGCTGGATACGCAGGTCGGCGTAGTGACGGAGCTTTTCGTCAAAACTGAGTAGTTCGACGTATTTTTTCCCGAGCTTGTCGATGTCCTTGTCTAGTTTGCTTTTTTCAGCATTGGAGGACGCGGCTGCGGCATCTTTTTTCAGCATCTCAATGCGGGACTGAATTTTTCCGGTCAGCGGCACAACGTATTCGGCACGCATTCGGGCAAGTGTGCTTTCGTTGTAACGGTGCAAGTAAACCAAGGCCTGAAAGGCACCTTGTTTGCCGCTAGAGAACAACCAGTAAATCGGGCGTTTCTTGTAGGTTTGCAGATGAGTTTTATAGAAACTACCGGCAATGTAGCGGCGTATGGTCTCTTGTGGGGTTTCATTGCCTTTTTGACCGAGACTTTCTGCCAGCCAAGCCCTGTTTTCTTCCAGTGATTCGGAATTCCATACGGCCAGCAGAAACTCGTTGAGTCGGTTCGCGGCATCGTCTTCAAACCAGAGTTCGTCGGTGATTGGTACTATGCCGTCAGCGTCGGCGGGGAAAGTGTGGTAGCGGTTGGGGTCAAAACCGACGTTACCGGCGTGGGCGTAAATTAAGCCCGGTTCATCCAGGCTATAACGTCCCATCATGCAACCGATGGCGTAGGAGATTAGTCGCTGGCAATCTCGTTCACAATTAGCTCGAAAAAGCGTTATTTTTTGTTCAGAAACTAAAGGATCTAGTTCTTCTTGCAAAGAAAAAATAGTTGACCAAAAAATATTGGCTTCGTTTTCTAACTGGACAGATTTTGAAATTGAGGCTCTACAGTATTTATCCCATTCTTCCCAAGAGTGCCGTAAACATGAACTCTTACAATTAGTTAAAAATGGTATACCTTTAAATTCCCATGAAGATTCGTAATTATTCCAATCTATCCTATGCAACTGGATTTGCTCACCAGCATTATTTATTATTTTTTCTGTTTCACTCGGATATATAAATGGTAGCGAAGAAATATGACCAACCTCTACATTGACAGTTGCACTAGTGCTCTTCAATAAATGGCTACATGCTTTTGAATTTAAGAAGGAAATTAAGAGTAGTAAATCTTGATTTTTTGTAAAACCAGAAGATCCTCCTGTGCCAAATATACTTCCTTCAATCGAATATCTAACCGAGAAATCTCCAGAAGAAATACTGCTCCAGTTTAAGCCCTCTCTGAAATAATATTTTTTTGCTCTTAGGGGAGCACCGTTGAAATCCATTGGTAGCTTATTATATTCATGTATATCATTTCCGTTTGACTCCCAATTTACGAGAAGGTCGTAATTTCCATACCACTTTCTATTTTCTCCGCCTTTGATAAATGGAAACCATTTTTTCGACTTGGCAGATCCTGTATCAAAGACTAGAGACGAATTTAAAAATGATACTTCATGCCATGATCTTACAAATAAGTCGTTATTGCACGTTGCAAGACCTTGTTTAAAGTCAGCATATTCTGATAGCTTATGATTTTTGAAAAATGCTGAACGTATTTTATCGCTAACCCAATAAGCAATTGGACTACCAGGCAGTTTTTTAAAATCATCTTGCACGGTAGTATCAAATCGATTTTCACCAGCAAGTAATGCAGCTTCTTTTTCTTTTTCTTGACCATCAACAAGACGAAAGAATGAAGGTTTATAGTCTATGAAATGTTTTCCTTGCAAGATAAAAGCAGTCGTTTGAACTATTTCGCCGGAAATCTCGCTAAAAGCTCTAGGAGTCTGTCGGACTTTTCATTTCTAATGTGCGCTATCTGGTAAAATAGCGGCCTGTTCTACACAAAATCTCAATTGACCCATGGCCCGTTTCATCCAATACGATCGATACCAACAATATATTCTGCCACCGTCGGTTGAT
>CANNLO010000295.1 GCA_947505055.1 Methylococcaceae bacterium
ACCCAGCTTTTGCCAGGTTTAGCACCGGGTATATCGCCTACCTTGGCTTTACCTTGAAGCGTAACTGGATGCATCTTTAAAAATGCAGCGGCTTCCCTTAAATTTAAGGTTTTCATACTGTAGTAGATACCTGACTAAGCACGGTGATTATAGGATTTTTCCCAACAGTCGCTTCAATATGGATTAAGCCAGCCCTTTTGAGTTCGTCTAAAGCGCGATATTTTGAATAACGACTAATCCCAAACAGATCTAGGGTGGCTTTAGTTAACTTGACTGTCGGTGAATTGGTTAAGCCCACTAAATACCAAATCGCCGTACCCACATGCCAAGCACTGCCAGATAGTTGTATGGCAATACTAATCCAGTTAAGAGGAATGGGTCCTTTTAAAAACTTTTCATTGCCCTGATGCCTTGGAATTGTAGGACATGTTGGTTTGTCAGAGTTCATTACGGTTCCCACTCATAAAGATACCAACTGGGTGATAGTAGTATTCATATTATTTAAGATTCTTTTATAAGACAAGAAGATGCGACGAGTGTGCGTGGGCGCACAGGTTTGAGTGCGCCTGCGCACAGGTCAGTGTGCACAGACGCACAGGTCGGCTGCTCGAACTGATGTAAAATACCTGTTAATGTCTCCCACATTTTGACGCCACGCTCATCGCTATAGCGATTGGGATAACGAATCACATCGGCATCTGAATTTAATCTAAAGCCATCCAAGACAATGTCACTAGCATCAGCCATGATGGCTTTGGTCTGTTCAATGATTTGATCTAACTGATCTAACGGCGCTTCAATTAAAATCGCGTCATGCACCGGCGCACAGACGGTAATGCCAGCCTCTGTGGCCATACAGCATGCTAAACACAACATTTCAGCACCATTGCCCTGCATCAGAAAATTACGCAGGAAACGTGGATTGGGGTCTCGTCCTGCCTGTACGGTCCAACCGAATATCGTCCACAGTTTATTGTGCAACATGGCGTAATCGACAGCAGCATCCGACCATTTCCAGAACACTCGATAAGTCTCCTGATGCAAGCGCAGTAATTCTTTTGCACGTATCACTGGTTGACCAATACGGAGTGCCAATGATTCTGGACCCATACCGTAAAGAACGGCGAGCACGCAGGCTTTAAATTGCTCGCGTTCCGATTTATGGGATTTTTTGGTTGCAGTTACCGGAATGGCTCCAGCTTGGATGGCAAAAGCCAAATAAGGGTCTCCAGATGAATAGGCTTCCTTCATCAAAGGATCCCCAGACAATGCGGCTGCAATTCCAAATTCCTGCTGACTCCAGTCAATGTAAGCAATGCCGTGGCCTGCCCGTGGCTTAATGAGGCCACGTAACCAAACGGCTGTCCCAAAAACGAAGCGAGTATTGCTGGGTTGATTTCGCCCTGTACGGGCGCGAAAAGCGGACAGTAGGGTGCGATTTCTACCGTCAGCCCCCACCGCCAGTTCAGCGAGGCGCATTTGCGACAAAGTGACTCGCAATTCTCTTAGTGGAGCCAAAATAGGGTAACTCTGCGCCATGGCCTTGAAGGTGGCATCGTCCAAGGCTAAATTGCCGCTGGGTAATTGCGGCCATGGAATAGCGTGTGAAACTAACCACTCAGAAAATCGGGCCGTTTTGAAAGAATGACCTTCATAGACCTCATAGTCCTGATCTATTTTTCTGATTAGAGTTTCTTGAAGGGCAGACCATGAGGCTCGTAAGCGTTCTAACATCACTGCGTCAATCGGAATGCCGACATGCTCCATGTGGCCCGCCGCTTTCATATACCGACCACGTAACAAAGCCCTAGGTAAATCAAGGTGCGGTAACATCACGGGTAATAACTGTGCTAAGGCCGTGACATCGGATTCACAATAATCGAGCAGTGCTAATTTCTCCTCAGATGAATAGTCACCGCCACGTATAGCCAGATCGCGCATGGTGGTTTTCTCAGCGCTATCGATGGCATCCAAGCCAAAATAAGTCAGGGCACCTAAAAGACCTGCGCCACAAGGTAGCGTCAGGCCATTGGTCATAGTCCTAAACTCACAAAACAGATCCAACACATGTACAGGACAAGGCCACCCCAAGGCCAGATGACAGCCCATCTCAGCGCTGGCATAGTAAGCCACCAATAAAGACGATTCATCAATGGCATAAGGCGGTGCAGAAAGCCGACCAAGTTCATCCACCCATAAGCGGATGCACTTGTTTGATAAATATTCTTTTGCCACCAGACAACGCACCTCAGGAACAGCGCCCGAAGGCGCTGAGAATTCAAAGTCCACCAACCAAATTTCGGTAAATTGATTTATATTCATTTCTTACACCTCGCCACGTAAACGACGCAGGACTGGATGATCTAGATCCTCTATTTCTTTCCCTTTAAATGCCGTTTTTAGAATAGTGGTGAAATTAATAGCCGGCCATTCAGGATCCGGCAAATCTCCAGAGGCTAAAAAAACTTCGTAGGCGCCTAAGTTCATGTTCGAGCCAACGCGAATCCAACGGTTCTCTGCCCTGCGCGCAGCGTCCAATGCTGATGTATGCCATGAATTCGGTTTACCATCTTCACAAGGGAGGCGGACCGGCCAAATAAATAAAACTTGTTGCCGATTTATGGCGGTCAATAAAGCTAAAGGAATCAATTCAGCGATTAATTCTGGCCACAAATGAGACGCAACCAAATAGGATTCGCCCTCTTCTTTCAATTCCAATATCATCGTCTCAAGCCGATAATTAGGATCTGGATGCACTCGCACGAAGTCTTGCTTATTGGGTTTGCGGACGGGGATTGTAGTTACTAATTTTTTGCCCCCTGTAGCTCCTACGAAGTTTTGAGATAAGCGGAGCAGGGAGGGGTCGAAAGGACTTAGTATGGGTTTTTCAATATCCACTGGATTTGAAATTTCGCTCGCTGCTTCAACGTTTTGTTGGCATTTGTCGTCGGTGATGTTGTTGCTTGTCATTGTAGTCCTCCTAAAAATTTCAAAAAAAAACCCCCAACTGCTGTGACCTGGCTAGGCTGCAGTTGGAGGTTTAGCTATTCATCTTAAAGATGAATTAGGTACCCATAATTTTTGCCAGGTCGGGATTACTGACTTGGCGCGATTATTTAGGGCGCAATGCGATTTTTAGGGGGCGCAGAAAGTTAAAAAGGCGAAATAACCCAAATTAAATCTAGAATGTTGTGATATTCGCAAAACATACCTGTTTTAAGTGTTGTTTGTAGATGTTCTGCAAATTCGGGTGAACTACCATGGATCTTTATAAGATCTACGCGAATGCGTTTTTGTATACTTTTGCGTATTTTTTCGAAGAGGTTGTTCGAGGTTCGACTTTTACCCCCCAAACCCATATTGGCAGACAGGTAAGTAATAATGCGATCCTTATCGGTTTCGAGGCGCTCACATTCCTCGAAGTCGCCGAATTCTTTAGCCTCTTCCATTCCGTCATTGAGTTGCTCAATACGAAGACCTAATTCCTCTATGGTTTTTTTATCAAGTAGTTCAACATTGTCATCCAAATTACTCAGGCTAAACCCTTCACTAGCTAACACATCTTCAGTCATACATGATAAGGTATCATTGGTCTGTGAAGTATCTGGTGGGTTAACGGCACGAAACAATTCCGAAACATGGATGCTTTTATTTTGATTCTGAATCAGATAGGCAATATAACGAATACCTTTTGTATTTCTTAAATTAACTGTTTTTTGATTAAAGGTGATTTCGCAGTATTCACCCTTTAATAAAAACCGATTGGCCGGCTGTATTTGATTATTGTCATCCTGATTGACGTTATTATTACGAGCGCGAATTTGAAGTCCGTTTTCGACGACATCAAGTAAATATAATTTATACCAAATTAAGGCTTGAACTTGTGTCGCAACTATCCATCTTTTGGAAAAATAATCGTTTAGGGTTAAGTCGTCTTGTTCTGAATTCAAATAACGCTGAGTCTCCTCTATGGAAATAAAGCAGTCCCAACGTCCGGTAACAAGGGCTTGGTTGCAAAAAGGAATTTGTACCAAGTCTAAATCGTCAAGATAACCTGTAAAAAAATCACATTCCCCCGTTTCTAATAGTAAATTAATTTTGTCAATTTCTAGCCGCGCGCATTCACGGGGGGCCACCGACTTTATTAACCTGCAATAGCCATACCCTTTGATATCGATATATTTACTATCGGCTGTTAATTCCCACAGATGAATAGCCTCAAGTTGGGCAGGGTCATCAGGGACTTGCATGTTATGAAAAACTGAAGGGTGGTCAAGATGATGGGTAGTGGTATAAACAGATTGACTTGGCATAGATTTTCTCAAATTGTTGAGTAAGTTTATTACTGGGAGCATACAAGACAAGTTAAAGAAATGAAGCCCTTGTCTGATTGAAATAACTATAGTCAGCACTCTGAAAATTATAATGGCGGTCGATAAAAAAAATTCGGTAGTATTTTTGCGCTAGGAAAGAGTAGGGTATTGTTGCTTGAAAAGGATTAAAATAGTCGGTAACTATCTGATAAAGCAGAAGGAAAACAGAAAATGCCCACTCAAAAATTTAAACCTGGTATATCTGGTAATCTTAAAGGCAGGCCACCGGGTCGAACACCTGGCGCGCAACTTCGCAAGGCAATAGAGTTAAAAGCAGATGATATTTTACAATCGGTTATTGATGCCGCTATTGGTGGAGATATGACGGCCTGTAAAATGCTGCTAGATCGAATTACCCCGACTCTGAAAGCACAGGCTTTGGCCATAAACTTACCCCTAAAAGCAACATTACCTGATCAAGGTGCCGAAATTATTAACGCCACCATGACAGGTGCAATTGCACCCGATATTGCTTCCACACTGATCACCGCTTTAACCAATCAAGGTCGACTAGTTGAATTACAGGAATTAACAGAACGGCTCATACGGATTGAAAAACAATTGGAGGTTCGACTATGAAAAGATCTCAGATCACAAAAATGTATTCCCAATTAAGTCCGCAAGAAAATGGTAATTTGGCCTTCGAGGCCCTGATGCAAAGAGATATCCATGAGGTTGAGGTTATTGATAGAGCAGTTAAACAGCAGTTATATCAAATGCCTGATATACGCTATCGAAACAGGTCACAACACCTTATCCATTTCAGTCTCTATTACGGCATGATTTACTGGAAAAATCGCACCCGCTCAGCCATGGTTGAGCCTTTAGGTTTTGCCTCACAAGAGCCTTTCGCTATTGAGCAGGCTAGTATGGAAGTGGCTTTAGTTGAATTTTGTGGGCAACTCAATATTGATGTTAACGCCGTCAAACAATTGGCTCTTTGCGTTGAAGAGCCGATGATGTCGGATATTTTTTCAACGACCGAAAAGATATCGACTTATCTCGATTTATTTAAGACTTTGGTTGAACAAACATAGGAGCAGTTATTCTAAGGAATGAACTAACACCCTCGTTTTAATAATTCAGGTGTAAAATATCAGACTTGATCTGGCGACTTCAAAATTAGCTTCAACTTTATTTGTCATTAGCTGTCTGTTTCGACCCCAAAGAAGTCACTGAAAACTATTTTCCCAATGGCGGCTTAATAACTGTTAGTCGACTGTCAACCTCTGAAATTATTGCACAATTATTTGTAGAGTTATTCTATCTTACTTTTTTTTCACTATCAGGTTGGTAGTATTGATCAGGGAAGTTGTTTCGTAGAACTGATTGATATTGAAATAGTAAGGTAAGACTATACTAAACTCGACTCGACTGGGGGAACAACAGATAACCCATAGACCCACAATAACAACATCAACCTGTATCTGTTTACGTACCATTATCGCGGATTTACCTGCTTGCATTTCTCTTGCGAACCTATCTATAGACTATTTCAGCGTAGATTAATCGGTGCAAATAACTGTCTGGATTCATAACTAAGCTTCACCTGCCAAAAAATTTTCGAAGGAAATTTGCAAACAAGTGGGGAAAGCCAGAGGAATAACCAATCTCCTCTCCACGCCAACAACTATGTCTTTTTTATACTGGAAAACACCAAATCCTCCAGAAACTTTACAATCTTTGCCTCA
>CANNLO010000296.1 GCA_947505055.1 Methylococcaceae bacterium
CCAACTATGGAAATAATCCGATGAGCAACCAAGTTTACACTGAAGTCATTACTATGGTCGCGCGCATGACTCGTCTTAAAAAAAGAGCTGTGCAGGCCAGTGGTTTTGTAACACCGGACCCACAAGATATATTTATCGGACTGCTGATAGAAAATGAAAGTCCAATAGGCCTGCATCCGGAAAGCTACCAAATTATCACCAATGACGAATTTGGGGGGATTGCAGAAGTGTCACCGGCAGGTTGGCTAAAGGAAGATTTGAAGAGGCAATGCGCTGAAGTTGGCGACCTGATAGCGATTACCTTGCTTGGTAAGCAGTCACCATACTCTGAACGCAATAAAAATGACTATATCTTGATCCTCGATAAGGAAAGTTAAGCATGGCAATGAAAATACAACTAAGGACTGTAACGTCAAATAAGCCTAATTTTAATAAAGGGGAATTTTATGAAAACGATTGATACTGAAATGTTAAACAATATTGCAGTAACGAACTGCCAGGCTAGCGGGACTCTAGTGGCACCTGCTATCGGTTATGAATCCGTACGTTTTAACGCTATGAAGCACGGCATCCTGTCCCGATTAGCGGTATTAGCCCATGAGGATGCAGGCGAATTTGCAGATCTACTGGCTGCACTGGTCGAGGAACACCAACCGGCAGGAATTACCGAGCAGCATTTAATTGAAGAACTGGCCTCGATCATTTGGCGTAAACGCAGGGTATTATTGGCCGAAGGGGCTAGTATTAATCGCGGTTTACAAAGTGTGGCTCATAGCAAGGTGAATAGCCCAATTCCGGCGGCAACGCCGTTTCAACGGGGTGGATCATCCGAAGGAATAGACTTGCCTGACCTGCTATTATCGACAACCGAGGAAGTCGCCGAGCAACAGCGGTGTGCTGAGCTTGACCTGAATGCAACCCGGAAGGCAGCATCAATTCTGCGCAAAGGTGGGCCGAATGCATACGATAAAGCCCGACGGACATTAATTACGGAATCTCGTGACTGGTGGGATGATAATGTCGAGGAAGAATCCTATCCTGCAACCGCAGAAGGATTCGCTAAATTTATTCGGGAAGAACTGGAGCCAATCTGTATCCGCATGGATCATGAAGCCCGCTATCAACCTGCAATAAAAGCGCAAACATTAGGTGAAGGACTGCAAGCGAACCGACTTGAAAAACTGAATCGCTACGAAACGCACCTTGACCGCAAGTTTGAGCGCACTTTAGCCATGCTATTAAAAATGAAAGAACTAAGCGGGCGGCGCTAAGCGCAATAAATGAAATTTGTTTCGCAAAATCGAATGAAAAACAGTGTTTGATCGTTACAAATTCGCATTTTTGCATGAAACCAATGCCTGCGAAGAACAAGAAACGTGCTTTTTTGCAGTGAAATGACTGAAAATTATCTTCATGTAAACGCATGGTATTCCCTTTGCCAGCGCGGCTTGTAACAAATTTTGACGGCAACTCAAGCAGTTTCATGGACAAACTTGACTAATGATTTCGGAAAATAAAACGGTGAAAATATGGGCGGATATAGCAGCGGCAGAAAATCTCAGGTTAGTTGTACAGATGATCATTTATCGATTGATGCTAGACAATGGCAGCGCGACGGTGTTTTAGTTGCCGGAACAAGTTTCAACACCACATGGTCACGGGCGGGTAAAGAAGTTGGCAATATCGGTGTTAGGGCCGAAAGTGGGCAGGTAAAAGTAACTTATTCCTGGCAGAACAACAGTGGCGAAGCGGGGAAGCTAGATTATCCAGTGGAGCTACAAACCACATCTTGTCATTATGGTGGTGTGCGCTACTGGTTTGTTTGCCCAACAGTTGAATGTGGTAAACGCGTTGCCAAGCTATATTTGGGCGATAAATACTTTGCTTGTCGACACTGTTGTCGACTCGCCTATCACAGTCAGCGGGAAGCTAAGGATGACCGGGCAACACGTAATGCCGAAAAAATAAGGGCTAAACTGAATTGGCAACCGGGCATTATCAATCTTCCCGGCAACAAACCCAAAGGGATGCACTGGCCTACCTATCTTCGACTGATGGCGGAATACAGGGATTACGCAAATCAGGCATTGTTGGGGATGACTGCGAAAATGGAAATCGTAAATAATAGGTTATCAGCTTTATGTGGTCGGATGTGATTTTAAATACTCCATGTCCTCAAGGTGAAAGAAGCTAATCGTTTAGACTTCGCCAGCCGCTATAAACTCCTTGAAAGTTTTTTCCCAATCATTCATAGGGTATGCCTTTTGGATAGAGCTTAGGAAATCAGACCGGTTCAGGGTTTCAAAGGTAACATCTTTATAGCTCTCTTCTAACTTCATATCCTGAATAAGTGTTTCTGCCTTTGGAAACACTCGATCCAATTGGAAATTCAACCAATATAGGGCATCTTCTTCACTAAACTCCCCAGTCAGTTGCCCGAGCAATTCATCAGGTGGGGATTCAATAACATGCTGTTTGTAATAGTCGACTATCTGCTTGCGCGACTCATCAAGGTGCTTCTGAAGTCCTTCTTTAACCGTTGCTTGATGCGCCAGGAGCTTATTGCGAAATTCATCAAGCTTTTCTGTTAATAGTGGTTTTGCAGCTTTTAACACCACACGGCCATAAGATTTTCCTAGTGGCCGTGTGAGGTCTTTACGTATCTGGTTTAGAGCATCTTCCAAGGGTTTGGATGATAGTGTGCCGTCTTTCTCAATAAGATCAAATGTAGTTTTCAATCGGCCTTCCAGGTCTTTACTGCCACCCAGTTTCTGAATGCTTGCAGGTATCGCAAGTCGATGACGTTGAATCGCCGCCCCAATTAAATTCAGTTCTACATATTGAAAATAAGGCTCAAACACTCTTACTTGCCGAGTCAGGTTGAATTTTACTGGAGGCGCTTGTTTAAGGCTGGCATCAACATCACTAAATTGCGCATCATCTACTTTGGCGGACTTAACATCAACTGGTAAGTCAGATATGCGCTGTTTCTCTTCCGGTGTAACGGCTTGAGCAATAGCAATGGCTTTGGCAACCGGTGATAACCTGGCTAAAGCCTCTTTCACTTGCTCACTTGATAATCGAAGTGCGTTAATAGTTATATTATTATTGGGCTCTGCTTCCAGATAAAGCGGTGTCGGTGTAAAGCTGTAACCTTCATCATCGACAATAATGAGTGCCTGGCGCATACCTTGTGCGTGATTGACTATAATGCCTGCTGCAAGAAGTTGTTTTACGGCTTCCAGTTCACCGTAACCCATACGCATCACATGCTCATCAAAATCGACACAGACTGTCAGCATTTCCGGGCCAAGTCGGGCTGCTACCTCCACCATTGCTTGTGCGGGTTCAACCTGAATACCAGGTCCGGCATAACAAACAATTCGTTGGGCACTACCAATTAACTGGGCGATGCGCGGCGATGACAAGGTGCAAAAAAGATTAGCAGTCTTCATTCGGTAAGTTCCTGTACTGGATTTATTGCTTCATGCAACCCGCCTTTAGCAGGCGGTTATATGCACCAAGGTTATGTGTTTAGCCTAAGTAAATAGGGAGCTACAGAATGAGCCATGACGTAAGATAGCATGAAATAGAATGCAGCCATCAAATCCGTACTATATACCAGTGGCTCTAAAATCGACGTTACGGACGGAATCTTGATAAGAATATTACGTGCCATGCATTCACGTCAGCATGAAACAGTAAAATCATTATAATAGCCAGCTAACCTCATTCATGCACAACAAGGGATTGCCTCAATGGCTGAACAGCTAAAAACCAGTAACAGCACTACGCTTTCAGACTTTATCTGGAAAAATGCCGAGGATTTATGGGGCGATTTTAAGCATACCGAGTTTGCCCGTATCATGCTGCCTTTATTGCTGTTACGGCGGCTGGAATGCGTATTGGAGCCGACCCAACAAGCGGTGATTGCCAAATATCAGCAAGAAAAAGACAGTGGCATTGATCTTGGTTTAATCCTGCCGCACATATCCGGTTATTCCTTTTACAACACCAGTAGCTACTCTTTGGCGACGCTGGGTGCCACGGACACTCGCGCCAATCTGGAAGATTACATCCGCCAGTTTTCCCCCAATGTCCGGGTGATTTTTGATGAATTCGGTTTTGCCAATACTCTGGTCAAGCTGGATAAAGCCAAATTGCTGTACCGTATTGTGAAAAACTTTGCCGAAATGGACTTGCATCCCGATGTAGTTTCGGAACGGGTGATGAGTAATGTTTATGAACATTTGATCCGCAAGTTCGGCGCTTCAGTCAACGAAAAGGCCGGGGAATTCATGACGCCCAGCGATGTGGTACGCTTTGTTACCAAGTTGGTGTTGCATACCGATGAAGACATCTTTACCAAAAAAGGTGTGATTCGTACCATTTATGATTCGGCTTGCGGTATCGGCGGATTTTTGTCCGATGCGATCAAGCAAATCAAGGAATTTAATCCGCAAGCCAAAATTGTCCCGTTTGGACAGGAATTAGACCCCGAAACGCATGCGATGGCGATGATCTCCATGTTGATTCAGGGTTTTGAAACCGACAACATCAAGCAAGGCAGCACCTTGTCGAACGACAAACTGCCAGGAAAACGCTTTCATTATGGCTTGGCTAATCCGCCGTTCGGCTTTAAATGGGAAAAAGATCAAACCGCCGTGCTTAAAGAACGTCAAGAATTGGGTTTTGCCGGACGCTTTGGTGCCGGTTTGCCGCGTATCAGTGATGGCTCGATGCTGTTTTTACAAACGCTGGTGTCAAAAATGGAAGCGCCGGAACATGGTGGCGGGCGCGTCGGCATTGTCTTGTCGGGTTCGCCTTTATTTAATGGCGGAGCGGGTTCCGGTGAGTCGGAAATCCGCCGCTGGTTGTTGGAACAGGATTTTGTCGAAGCCATCTTTTCACTGCCCAATGACATGTTCTTCAACACCGGCATAGGCACTTATGTGTGGCTGTTGAGCAATAAAAAAGCGCCGGAGCGAAAAGGTAAAGTGCAATTGCTTAATCTCAGCAACACCTGGACGGCTATGCGCAAATCAGAAGGCAGTAAACGCCGCTATTTGTCGGATGAACAGATTGACGACAGCTTGCGCGAATATGATGCCTTTACCGAGTCTGGCATCAGCAAGATTTTTGATAGCACCGCGTTTGGTTATCGACGCATCACCGTGGAACGGCCGTACCGGTTTATGTTTGATGGTGATGAACAGTTAATCGACCAACTTAGAGAAGATAAAGGTTTTAAACGCTGGGATGAAGACCTGCGCCGGGCAGTTATAAAGGTTTTATTAGGCATGGCTGAATTTCAAAATAGGGATGAATTCCGCAAGGCTTTACTCGATGGCTGCGCCAAGTCCGTCGATGTGAATAACATCAAAGCCCCGCAATTAAAATTAATTGAAAAGTACGTCCGTAAACCCTCAGAAGACGCCGATATTTGTTATGACAAACAAGGCAAGCCGGAAGCGGATGCCGATTTGCGTGACGCTGAAAATGTACCGTTGTTGGAAAATATTAATGATTACTTTCAGCGCGAAGTGCTGCCGCATGTGCCGGATGCCTGGATTGATGAAACGAAATGTGATGAAAAAGACGGCAAGGTAGGCATAGTCGGTTATGAGATCAACTTTAACCGCTATTTTTATCAGTACACACCGCCCCGTGCCTTGCAGTCCATTGATGCAGATTTAAAAGCCAGTGAAGCGCGGATTGCCGCGATGTTGGCTGAGGTTGCGGAATGAAGTTTAAGCCTTATCCCAGCTATAAGGATTCAGGGATTGAGTGGTTGGGAGAAGTGCCTGAGCATTGGGATATTCAACCTATTAAGTATGTAATAGATAAAATCGAATCAGGGACTAGCGTCAATGCTACAGATGAACCAGCCACTGATAATGAAATTGGGGTATTAAAAACGAGTTGTGTCTATTCCGGTCAGTTTAATCCATTTGAAAATAAAACTGTAATCACGGAAGAAATTGATCGAGTATCATGCCCATTAAAAATTGGAGTACTCATTGTGAGTCGTATGAATACGCCTGACCTTGTTGGTGCTGCG
>CANNLO010000297.1 GCA_947505055.1 Methylococcaceae bacterium
ATAGTATTCGATGATTTAAAAATTAATGCGCTGGTAATCAGCTTAACGTTGGCGCCCCACATGGGACTTCTCAATCACATTGCAAAAGCCAATCACGGACATTGTGCAAGTCGACTCCAAGCCCAAATTACGGCTCAGGGTGCGGTTTATCACATGCAAGGGCGTGATTACCTGCCAATTTTGCCTATCCGCCCTGTACGCCAATACCGGCGTTAATCCATTGGGTTCGGCTTGACGTCTCGCCTGTGTCCACCAAGTTTTGATTAAGCCTGGTGTAACTCGGCTATAACGCTTGCACTCAATCGCCAGGGTTTTAAATGAATCCGCAACCTGTCCCACCTCGTCATCATGTACGATCAAATCAAAACCGCCTGACCGGGATTGCTCTAGGTTACGGATTAACCGGACTCCAGACCACTCGTAGACAAGTTTACAAAACTCTCGCTCTGAACTTGCGCCTTTGGCTCTTGAATTTATTGTCATTACAAAACTCGGTTAAAAATTCAAGTCGTCATTAAATGGGTGTGAACCATCATCATTGACAGTATGTCCAGGCACATCTGGTTTCGGTTTGCGCCGCTTTTGAATATCGTAAGGTGATAACGAATTGTTCACCGTGATATTAAAGCCATGCCTGGTTTCTCCAGTTGCTTTATCTGACCAACTTGACGGTTTTAGACTACCGATAACCGACACGGGATCACCTTTCGTTAGTCGTGAAATCTTTTCGGATGCGTCACCGAAGGCGATCCCGCTAACGACAATTGGCTGATCTTCGCCTATGCCCACTGATAGTAAAAAGTTTGTGAACGGCTTACCGCTTGCCCCTATACGTGAGATAGGGTTTTGAATTAATTTACCACTACATATTGCATCTAACATTTGAATTCTCCGGAGATAGTTATTAACCCTTCTATTAGCCATTGGCGTCTGTTTGTTTTTTATATGAATGATTCTAAGAAAATAATCGAAAAACTAATACGCACACTGGGAAACAGAAAAACAGAAAAACTAACCATACTAACAAAATTAAAAAAACTAGATAAACTAGCCAAACTAAGCGTTATACAAGGGTTCTAACGCTTCCAAATCATTCAGAAATATTCTAGAGACACCACAAACAATGGATAAATAGACTACTAATAACTTCTGTTTTCCTAGTTTCTCTAAATTTCTGTTTTTCTGTGTGCGCACTGTTTTTCGATTTTTTTGATTAAAAATCACCGTCCTTATATCTTCGGTACTCATCTTCAGTCGCCTGCTTGGTTGTTATCAATGCATAAATTTTCGCATTTTTTTCGCCAACATTAACCCGCCATTTTTTTCCACAATAATCATTAAGAACTGAGGTTATTCTTGGTTTACTTCTTCCCGTGTCATCGTGAATAGCTTTGATTAATTCTGTCTTATTTATGATTCCAGCTTTTATGGTTTCGATGATAGCTTCAATAATGACTTTGTCGCGCGTCTCATTTATCGATGCTTTGAGTGCTGCTTTTGCCTGTGCGCTGCTAGCTTCCGATTCAACCTGCACCGAGGCTAGTATCTCTTGATAAGTTAGCCCGTCTTCCACCGAGTAACTGAAGGCTAACTCGCGTGCAACTACGCCTCTGTTTTTAATGTTTACAAATAAAACTTGTTTTTTTGTATTGGTCTTAGCGATTTCATCGAGCATAAATACACAATCAGAGTCATCAACGACATCAGAAGTCCCACTGAAGACCACTTTCCCATCTGAATCTCTGTTTTTATTCGTGTGAGCTAAACTAATCAAGGTACCTCCGTTAAGGACATACTCCCGCGCTCTATTCATGAATTCACTACCGCGCCTTTTATCCATAAGGTCAGTAAATTTCTTCAACGTGTCTAGTATGATGACGATGCCGCTGGCTGTTCCATCATCAATCAGTTGGCGCATATAACCTTGAAGTGCCTCTGCTTCGAAGCCATTGTGACCAGGCGATAACATGTGAAATCCAGTCGTCTCAGCTAAACTAATTTTATTTACTAAGCCTTTATAATCATCATCAGCATTAATATAAAAAATATTGTCACCACTTATTCTATTGGCTTTGACGGATTCTATTAACAGCCAAAGCACTAACAAGGTTTTTCCGGTGTTTGGCTTGGCGTAAATTACTGTCGCCTGACCTAATATGGCAATTCGATTTAATACATAGATATCTGCTAACATTTTTGCCCTCATAGCTTGAGATTGTCCGCTGAGCGAGAAGTCTCTCATCGAGAAAGGTTTCTTTGGGTTTTCTGGATCACCTTTAATTATTGTTTCGCTTTCTCCGTAATCAGGCATTGTTGAGTAATCAACATTATGAACATCCCTGAATGTATCCCTAGCCTGCACCTGTTGTGCTTGTTGCCTCATATACTCTCGTTGTACAAATGTGTTATAAGACATCCCTTCAACTTCTAACAAATTATCACCTGCATCCTTTAGAGCTGAGTTAATATCGCTGCCGTGAACTAGCGTGCAAAATGTACTGAAAGCGTCATGCGCGCCTTTACCGGCTGTAAATAAAGGATCTGCAGAACTAAAAGAATGCACTCGCAACTCGCCGACGTCATCTAACCTTACATTAGCTGAATAGTTTCCAGTTTGACTGTTGGGATGCCTAAAAGCATCGCCGCGTTGGTCGTATCCGGCTTGTATCATCCAGTCATGCGGCGAGTATTTTGCGTTAAAAGCGTCGATTAATTTAAGTGAATCGGATGACTTAATAGTTACTTTTCGCTTTGTGGCTGCGGTCCTTGCTGCCTCGAGTGCTAAAAATTGCGATTTTAATTCCTTACGCTTTATAGCAATTTCACTTGCCCATATTTGCAAAGGGTTAAGATTCATACCACCACCCCATTGCGCTTTGAAAGGTGGTAATAAAACGCGCCCCGATTGGGTAGGTAACACAATTGAGCCGCCCGTTCGGTTGCACGATCCGTTTTGATACCTAATGCTTCGAGTTTGTCATTTAGAATTTCTTGGGCGAGCATCCAGTTTATTCCGCTTAATGGCTTTTCTAGCGGGATTAACAGCCTTGCCTTTTGATTTTCAACCGTCGCACTACGGCTGTTGTACAACTCAAAATCAGCATCATCAATAATTTCTACCAGTTTTTCAGCCAAATCTGGCAAAGTCGGTGGATTGTCATCCAAGTCGGCCCAAAGCATCCAGAACTCCCCTAATTCTTCTTGAGTTTTGAAGCATCGACTTAATAGCGTTGATGGAATTATCCACTGCGCACGGGTTTTCTCAACTTGCTGCGGGTTGTTAGCTAGGTGACATATATCACTCCAGCCAATTGTTAAATACGGCGTTAATTTTTTATTAGGCTTATTGATGTCAAGTTCGTTGCTGTGAAACTGCCCGAAACCGGAAGTCATTAAAACGTCAATCATGGCGATCCCTCCAAACCAATAAACAGCTTGGTCTAGTTGTGTTTTCTTAGATTTTTATAAACAATTCGTTCGCCTTGGGTAACTGCCCAAAGGAGTCGTTAAGTTATCCTATGTGTAGTTACCCAAGGTTACTTTGGCAATCTTTCTTTATTCTCTTGGCGATCGGACCCATTTAAAGAACTTTGGATTGTTGATTATTATCTTCCTACCTATCCGCACGATTGCCCCAGATTTTGCAAGGCCATTCGAATGTTCGTTGAAAATCCAAGATCGTAATCCGCCCATCGTAAATACGGGGTATTTTTGGATAAATTGTTTTACAGTCGAATAATCAGAATCGTAGGGGTTTGAATCCATTTCATCTGCTTCGGCTTCGGCTTGTATGTTCATATCTGCCTCAAACTTAAATTTAACTAAGAATCACGGCTGTGTGTTATGGCGGCTTAAGGCAAGTAGATCA
The DNA here is from genome assembly GCA_947505055.1 of Methylococcaceae bacterium. The sequence goes on from CANNLO010000297.1 coordinate 3,869, forward strand.
GATTAGGGTGTGGGTGTTCGAAGTGGGTGTTCGTAGGTGTTCGTGGGTGTTATTTATAACACCCTGTTTTAATGATTAATTATTTCCTCTGTGCGCGTAACTTTCATGGTTTTCCATTCGCCATAGCTTATTAATTCCAATTTTCCATGCTGCATCAAAAGCCGTTATAGCTTTAAATAAATCATCTTTATATTCAAATTCACAAATTGACTTTATAGTTCCTTTTTCACCGTCCGGTATTGCCATGGGTTTAAATCCCTTGGCTTTAATTACTCCCAAAATGGCCACTTGCTGTTTATCCCGCTTAGTTAAAGGTTTTTTCTTTGGTTCTATCTTTGCATGATCACCCATGCCAGCACCTTCGGCCACCAACTCTTTAACTATCCATAAATCAATTAGCTCCTGCCAAAAACCTTCTGGAAACCATTTTTTATCAGCATCCACGAACTTCTTAAATTTCGTATTGTGAATTTTGATTGTCGATGGAATTAATTTTTTGTATGTTTGGGGTTCTATATGATATCCAGGTGGTGGATATTTAGGCATGCTATTGGGTATTATTTCATCTACCCAACAAGCAAAATTCCCTTCATATTCCAATTCGCCAGCACGACAAATATCAAACAGGGTTTTCTCTAGTTTATCTCGCTGGGTCGTTCTGGCTTTAGCAACTGGATATTTTATATTTACTATTTGAGTAATGGTTAAAAAATCTGGAAGTTTTATTTCGTCACTAAATATTGGCGTCATCACATACCCCCGAAAATTTTCTCATTCATAGAAGCCACCACATTTGATACATGGCCGTCTGATAAATGGGCGTATCTTTTCACCATCGAAAGTGTTTTATGCCCAAGCACTTCGGCTATTTCAGCCAGACTAGCTCCGTTCATGGCTAAATAAGAAGCGGTGCAATGTCTTAGGTCGTGCCATTTAAAATCGGTTATTTCAGCGGCTTCCATTGCGTTTAAAAATGCTTTTCGTAAATCAATGGGCTTTTGTGGATTTCTCGAACTTGGGAATAATAGCTTGGTATCTAATCGCCTAACCTTGTTATGTTCTTTTAATAACTCTAGGCTTGCCCCTGCCAATGTTACGCGCCTTCTCTCTCCGTTCTTGGTTTCATGTAGGATTAAAAAACCATCTTTTAAATTTACATCCGACCATACCAGTTCCATTTGTTCGGCTTGTCGCATACCTGTGGATAGTGCCAATACTACGCAAGGATAGAGTAGGGGGTTTGGTGATTCTTTACAGGCTTGCAATAATCTTGCTCTATCGTCATCATCCAAGAACCGAACACGGCCACGCGGTAATTCGGGGCTTGAGACCTTCTTGGCTGGGTTATCAGTTAACCAGCCCCATTTGTTGATTGCAATGGTGAAAGCATGCTGTAGGTTCTTAAGATACTTGCTTACAGTGGCCGCGCTTTGAGTCATGCCACCAAGGTGTTCGTCTATTATTTGCTGTGTGATATCTGATAACAGGTAATGCCCAATCTTACTAGACCACCAATCAAGTTTGCTTTTACGCTCGGTTTGTTCCTTGGGGCTGTATGTTTTGTCTTTATTTTTTGGTAGGTATTCAGTGCAATACCTATCTAACATTTCCTTAACTGTGTGTTTTTTTGCTTCGACTGTTTTAAACCAACGACCCTCACGAATTGCGCTCTCGGTATCTTGTACCCATTTTTTTGCATCAGTAATGCGCTTAAAGGTTGCAGTATCTTTTTCTTTTAAGAGTCTAACTTGTGCTGTGTAATAGGACTTTCCGTTCGCGTCTAGTCTTTTAGTGATAGTAGCCATAATTGTTCCTGTAGGGTAACAATCGGCTTTCTGATATGATGCATTTAGCCATTGCTTAACCCAGAATTAAGTTAGTGGTAAGGCTTTGTTGGTGCTGATTACACCCTCAAGGCCGCTTTATTTCTAGGTTTATATTATACTCTCACGTTGCACTCACGTTGCAAATGAATATAAAAGAGGGTAATAAATGGCAAAAATTGACAACAATACAAATCATTTAACTAATTGATTTAATTATTATTGTTTGTTGTGGCGTGTTGGTATTTTTTGACTTAAACGCACTTTTAATGCGATGGTCGCGCGTTCGAATCGCGCACGACCAACCAATTATTTATAAGTAAAATCAAGAGGTTATCTGTCGCGGAAGCCTCTTTTTTTATGCCCGTCA
>CANNLO010000298.1 GCA_947505055.1 Methylococcaceae bacterium
CAGAAATCAGCGACATTGGGAGAGCGTATTACGAGAGCAAAGATGTTCGCTACATTAACGTAGACATCACCAACAAGAGCGACTTCGAGGCCCTAGACAAACGTAAATACGATGCGGTAATTCATTTGGCTGCTTGTCAGCCGGCCAATGTTGGCCAGGAAAAATACGACCCACGTGACTACATTAACGTTAATGTAGTTGGGACTTTGAACATTCTTGATTTTTGCAAACAAAACCAAGTCGGCAAAATCATTTATGCCAGTTCACATAGGAACACGCAAGGCCTTTGGGCGGCAGATAAAGCTATCAGCGAAGAGGATGGCAGAGGTATAAAGTACGATGGTGAATATACAATGTTTAGCATCTCTGAAAGTGCCGCACAAGACTGTGTCTTACATTACCAGGCACAGCATGGATTAACAGGGATAATTTTCAGGCTACCGCCAGTTTATGGTTATGGCCCCCATACTGAGATATTTAAAGATGGCAAACCCATAAAAACAGGGTTTCAAATATTTATAGAAAAAGCTATGGCCTGTCAGCCATTGGAAATTTGGGGCAATGCTGATGTGGGCCGAGATATTATCTATGTTAAAGATGTAGTTTCGGCTTATATAAAAGCGATTAATAATCCAACTGCATCTGGTTTATTCAATATTACATCTGGTAATTATTTGACTCTGCGCGCCCAAGCACAAGCCATTACCTCGCTATTTTGGGGTGAAAATTCACAACCAGTAATCATAGAACGTCCTGAAATACAAAATGGAATGGACTCTTTTTTATATGACATTAGCAAAGTAAAACGTGAATTAGATTGGAGTCCTAAATTCACATTTAAAGATATGTTAATCGACTATAAAGCTGAGATGGAAAGTAAGAGATACGAATACTTGCTAGAGAAGCGTAAAGCGATGTTACAACTAACCTAAGGAAGAAAAATGGATACTTACAAACTAGAAGGTATTGAATTAATGGGTGAAAACGTTAAGGATAAGCTGAGATCATGCGGTGAAGGGGTGAAAATTTACCCAATGGCCAAGATTGCTTTTCCACATGTTGTTGATATAGGTAATCATAGCAAGATACGTGATTTCGCTTTTATATTTGCAGGTGAAGGCGTAACGATTGGGGAATATACCGATGTACAGCCACATACTATAATCTGGGGTGGTGGCGTAACAATTATCGGAGATCGTGTATCGACTGGCCCGGGGACTGTCTTATTGTCGCAAACATATTCGCATGCAGCCGGTCTCAAGATGGTCGATGGAATGGGCGAAGGTGAAAGCGCCATTTTAGGCGGCCGCTTAGAAATTGGTAACGATGTCTATATCGGTGCTAGGTGTACAATTATGCCAGTCACAATCGGTGAAGGTTGCGTAATAGGTGCTAACAGCTTTGTAAGTAAAGACTGTGAACCATGGGGCATTTACTTTGGCAGTCCTGCGAGAAAAATCGGCGTAAGGCCAAGAGTTTGAGCTTTAACTATGCATCAACACAAATATAATTCACAGCCCAAATTGGGCGAGAGTTTAGTCCCTTTCTGATGAAAACTGTGAGCAATACATTTGATACAGCATATGTTTAAGGTCTGCTTCATTACGGACGGGGGTAATAGCCTAGGTCTGGGGCACGTACAGCAATCCATTACTTTTGCGCGGGAACTTGTTGCCCACGCTCATATCTGCTTTCTCACGAAGAGTGACGCAACAATAGTAACCAAAATTCGAGAAAGTGGCTTTGATACTACTCGACATTTAGATGACGCTGATATACCCCTCCACCTCAAAGCAAAGAATCCTGATGTGATCATTTTCGACAAGCTTGACGTTGCAGAAGCGCTCGCGAGGAATATCAAGCGGACATTAAGTGCACAATTAGTGATTTTTACCAATCTTACTAATGCTAATAGGTATGCCGACGTAGCAATAACAGCGGATATTGGAAGCCGTTTTGAGAATGTACGCTTCCTAGATCATGAGACAGGAACAACTTATTTTTTTGGCCCAAAATATTGGGTTTTGAGACCGGAGTTCTACGAATACCAGCGGCGTGGAAAAAAGAAGATATGCGAGCCAATGCGGATCCTTTTAATATTCGGAGGTAGTGATCCAGCAAATCTGACATCGGAAGCACTAGATCAATTGCTCCTGCTGAAGCGTCCATTTATAATTGACATTATATTAGGCACTCATTACGGACATATAGATGACTTGATGAAAGTACGACAGCGACATGATTCGCTGAACGAGAACATCACCGTTTACCAAAACATACCAAACGTGGCTGAAATGATGTACCGTGCAGACCTAGTGCTTGCATCCCCCGGATTGTCTGCGTTTGAGGCACTACGTGTCGGCACACCTGTTATTGTGATTCCACATGACATTTTACAACGGGACACTTATCAGGGATTTATGTGTATGCTCGAACGCGATGAGCTTAGCAAGCTTGGCCCGATGATTGAAGCGGGTGAGTTTAGTTATCCCAACGATGAACAAATAGTACGCATGGAGATTGGTGAAGGAATCCAAGAACTGAAGGATTTAATTTTTAATACAATAAGGTCAAAAAATAATGAAATGGGTTAAAAAAGGCCTAATCTTCAAACCAGAAGGTCAATACGATTGGGTGATGTCCCACGCCATGCTCCCCGTCGCTGATCACATAAGCGGGGACGAGTATCGAATTTTTTTCTCAGGACGTGACAAGCTCAACCGTTCACTCACGGGATATATTGAAATAGATATTAACAAACCACAAAAGATACTGAAAATCTCACCCGAGCCAGTGTTGGGCCTAGGTAGTCTCGGTGCTTTTGATGATAACGGCGTTTCACCAACTTGGATGGTGAATCTGCCTGGCGAGAAATATCTCTACTATTTTGGTTGGAATAAAGGTTCGCTGGTACGTGCAGCTGAAGTATCAGGAATAGCGATCAGTAGCGATGGCGGGGACACTTTCCGGCGTATTTCTAGAGCGCCTGTCATTGACCGGACGGATGCCGAACCTTATCAGATACTAGTAATATCGTGTATTTTGATTGAAAACGGGGTATGGAGAATGTGGTACGACTCAGCTGATGAATGGCAGACGCCTGAACTTCCACGCTACAACATAAAGTATGCCGAGTCCACAGACGGTATAAACTGGGACCGTAAGGGCATTATCAGTGTTGACTACAAATCTGTTGAAGAGAGCCGTGTTTCTAGGGCATCAGTTATCAAGGAGGATGGTATTTACAAGATGTGGCACTGCTATGCCATGGAAAGCGGTGGCTATCGCATGGGCTACGCTGAATCAGCAGATGGATATCAGTTCGAACGAAAAGATGACAGCCTCACAATCCAAGTTTCTCCATCAGGTTGGGATTCTGAAATGGTTTGTTACCCACATGTTTTTGTACATAAGGGACAGAAGATTATGCTTTATTGCGGCAATGGATATGGCCGATCTGGATTCGGCATGGCAGTGATGGAGTAATGAGTGCCAACAAAGGAACGCCGATTCGACGAGGTACCCCATGAACGCTAGGACAATCGCTATTGCACAGCCCACCTTCCTACCTTGGATGGGTTGGTTCGATTTGGCGGATCAAGTTGATGTATTCATCATCCTCGATGATGTAGCATTCTCAAAGCAGTCATGGCAGCAACGTAATCGCATCCGAACGCAAAATGGGCTTGAATACCTGTCCATACCAGTAAAAACGTCTGGGCGACTTGGACAGAAAATTTTGGAATGCGAGTTAGTAGACCAATCATTTGTAGTGAAGATGGTCAAATCTATCCAAGCTAATTATGTGAAAACACCATATTACGATACCAACATTAATGACCTGGTAACTACACTGCAAACTGCAGCCAGTTCGAATCGTCTCATACAACTTAACTGTGCGCTCATTTCTTGGATGGCTTCAAGACTGGAAGTTACAACACCGATGATCCACGCCAGCACCCTCGCTGCAGGTGGTGAACGTGGTGAACATGTTGCTGCGCTTTGTGAGTGTGTAGCAGCCAATCGTTATCTTTCACCAGCCGGTGCTGAGAGCTATCTTATCGAAGACAAACAGGCATTTGATCGGCGCGGCATTGAAGTTTTAATCCATATTTACGAACACCCCGAATACATTCAGCGATTTAGCCCCTTCATTCCATTTGCAAGTGCACTGGATCTCATATTTAACCTTGGCCCAGAAGCGGGTGAGGTATTGCGATCTGGTCGGCGGCCGGCTAGAGCCCTTGGCGAAAATATAACCAATAATTTAGAAGAATTAGATCATGAAAATTGAAGAACGTGAGATTGGAAAGGGGTATGCACCTTTTATCATTGCAGAAATGTCAGCAAACCATAATGGAAGCATTGAAAACGCATACAAAATTATAGAGGCAGCCAAACAGGCGGGTGCTGATGCAGTCAAGCTACAGACATATCGACCTGATACCATTACACTAAACAGCGATGCTGAAGAATTTCAGATACATGGTGGTTTATGGGATGGCAAGACACTTTATCAGCTATATGATGAGGCCCACACACCATGGGAATGGCATGCGCCACTATTCGCCTATGCGCGTAAATTGGGCATCACTATTTTCAGCTCGCCCTTTGACAATACTGCTGTTGACTTACTGGAAGACTTGAATACACCCGCATATAAAATTGCATCGTTTGAAGCAGTTGATTTGCCGCTAATCAAGTATGTTGCGAGCACGGGGAAGCCTATGATTATTTCCACGGGAATGGCCGATGCCCAAGAAATTCAAGAAGCTATTGATGCCGCTCGCACAGGTGGTTGTAAAGATCTGGCTATCCTGCATTGCATTAGCGGTTACCCCGCACCAGCTGGCGATTACAATCTATTAACTATTCCTGATATGATGCAGCGCTTTGGCTTAGTAACTGGTATATCGGACCATACGTTAGGTAATGCTACAGCCATTGCAGCTGTTGCGTTGGGGGCATCTATCATTGAAAAACACTTTACCCTAGACCGTACAGGGGGTGGACCGGATGATAGTTTTTCATTAGAACCAACAGAATTAGCTGCCCTGTGCCAAGATGCAAAGACGGCATGGCAAGCTTCTGGTAAAGTAGACTATGGCTACAAATCCAGTGAACAAGGTAATGTCAAGTATCGACGTTCACTTTACTTTGTTAAGGCTCTAAATGCAGGGGATGTCATTACAGCAGATGCGGTGAGGAGTGTTAGGCCTGGATATGGTCTGGCGCCGAAGTTTATAGATCAAGTTATTGGCAAAAAAACTAATGCTAATGTAAAAATAAATACGCCGGTAAAGTTAGATTTAATTATTTAATACGCGTGGTATTGTCAATTACAGAAACAATGATTGATATTGTTTACACCTAAAAACGTTTAGGCATTCTCCAAAAACTTTGAACCGTTTAACGTGATTAAATCGCATAGGTGGAGTTATCCATACCCCGCAATCACATTTATTTAAGGTAAACAGTAATGATAGGTATAAAGGCAATAGCTAGTTATGTGCCACCCAATTACATCGACAATATCGAACAAGCACTGGCATTTGGTGAGTCCGAAGAATTCATTAGGAATAAGATCGGTGCGATAAAACTGCCGCGAAAAGAAGAGCATCAAGAAACCTCAGATCTTGCAGTACTGGCTGTGCAGATGCTATTTGATAAATGTCCAGAGCTAGAAAAAGACGCAATTGATGCCATCGTAGTTGTTACACAAAATCCAGATGGTGAAGGTCTGCCACATACAGCTGCCATACTACAGAACAAGCTTGGTCTATCAGACACGGTTGCTGCATTCGACGTTTCTTTAGGCTGTTCCGGTTATGTTTATGGCTTATTCATCCTGAAGGGTTTTCTTGAATCATCCGGTCTTTCGAATGGTATACTCGTGACAGCCGATCCTTATTCGAAGATTGTAACCGGCGATGATCGATTAACCAGCCTACTGTTCGGTGACGCTGCGACTGCTACTTGGATGGGCAAATCACCACTTTGGCACTTAGATGCAGTCGCCTATGGTACTGATGGTTTGGGGGC
>CANNLO010000299.1 GCA_947505055.1 Methylococcaceae bacterium
GTGATAGAATACGCACCGCAATTTGATGTAGACCTACTATCCGCCCGGGTGGTGAAATTGGTAGACACAAGAGACTTAAAATCTCTCGCCTTATGGGTGTGCCGGTTCGACTCCGGCTCCGGGCACCATTTAAAGATATGTTGTTGTTCGTAGTTGCATAAAAACAACATATTATTCAGTAACTTGTTATCAGGTGATATTCGTAGTACTTCGTTGTTCATCCCTTACAATCGGGGGTAACAAGGGGTAGTATCGGGGGTAGTTAGTAATTTTCTTTGACTTAGTCTAGGAGTTACCCCCAAGTGCCTATTACCGATACCACAGTCCGCAATTCAAAGCCTACAGACAAGCCCCAGAAGTTATTTGACGGTGGCGGTCTATTTCTACTAGTTAATACTTGTGGTGGAAAGTGGTGGCGACTCAAATACCGCTATGCGGGTAAAGAAAAACTCCTATCGCTAGGTACTTATCCAGAAGTTTCACTTAAAGATGCACGAGAGCGCAGAGATGAAGCGCGCAAGCACATTGCTAATGGTATTGATCCCTCTGTAACTAAGAAGCAGTCGAAAATTAACACTCGTATTAATGCTTCTAATACATTCACTGCTGTCGCAGATGAGTGGTTACTCAAGCAATCTAAAAAACATTCTGAAGCTACACAAAAAAAGAATAAATTAATTCTCAAGAATGACTTGTACCCATGGCTAGGTAGGCGACCATTAAAAGAAATTACAGCCCCTGAACTATTAGCTGTAATCCAGCGCATAGAAAATAGGGGTGCTAATGAAATGGCTCATCGGGCTCTAAGACTCACTAATAAGGTTTTCTTGTATGGTATTGTTACGGGGCGTGCAGAACGTAATGTTGCTGTAGATCTAAGCGGTGCGCTTGAGCCAGTTATTGTTACACATCACGCGGCTATAACTGATCCTCTTGAAGTAGGCGGACTGTTGCGTGCTATGGATGGATATACGGGCTCATTCGTTGTTAAGTGTGCACTGCAATTATCTCCTCTGTTATTCACAAGACCTGGAGAGTTACGCAATGCAACTTGGGCAGAACTAGACCTAGTTAAAGCAGAGTTTACGATTCCAGCTGAACGTATGAAAATGCGTGTTGCTCATTTAGTACCTCTATCCAAACAAGCAATCAATATATTGAGTGAACTTAAACCCCTTACAGGAAATGGTAAGTATGTTTTTCCGAGTGTAAGAACCTTTGACCGTCCAATGAGTAATAACTCAGTTAATGGTGCGTTACGCAGACTTGGCTTTGCTCATGAAGAAATGACGGCCCACGGATTTAGAGCTATGGCACGAACGATACTAGATGAAACACTAGGCTTCAGGCCGGACTTTATAGAGCATCAATTAGCTCATGCAGTTCGAGACCCTAACGGTAGGGCATATAACCGTACTGCACATATTGTTGAGCGACGTAACATGATGCAGGCATGGGCTGATTATTTGGATAAGCTAAAGACAGGTGCTGACATTGTGCCTATATTTTCGGGAGTTGCGTAATGGATGCAATAGGAAATAATGCAATCGACCTCATGAATAAAATTTTAGATGAGGTCTGTGGCAACTATAAAGATGCGCTATTTGTTGCATGTAGCATGGTAGAAATGGATAAGCCAAAAGTAAAACGTAAACGTGGGCGACCAGTAGAGTTAGTTTACCCAGATAACGTTAATAAACTTGGGCTAGGATTGCCTAAAACATTAAGGCGTAAGCTAGCTAAATCATCCAAAATAGGTGCTCCACAAAAATACGACTATGGTGGAAGAACAACAACGCACATGGCAGAGATTGTTTGGCGAATTCATAGACTCTCACCTGATAAGCCAACGCGGATGGGTGCTGCAAGATCTTTGTTGAAAAGCATGAGTTTTTATAAAAACGAAAAACAGGTAAAACAGTTGGCAGATCTAGCTTCGAGGGTTAGTTCAGATTAGCCACTAATTAAAAATTAATATCATGATTTATTAATGCTTCAAGGCTTAGAATTAAGACGGTTTAATGCGAACTGTAGTGAATCATACAGGAGCGCATTATGAATACCCCTATCGACATACCCACAGATAAGAACCTAAAGCCGCGTAGTCCGCGTCGATCAATATCCTTACCCATTAACTCCCTACCTAATGATGCATTGGTCAACATACAAGTAACCAGTGACATTGTTGGCCTCAAAACTACTGCTATATACGGCAGGATTAAAAAGCTCAGCTTCCCCTCCCCCGAAAAATTCGGAACTCGCTGCACTAGATGGCGCTTAGGAAAATTACGCCTTTGGTTGGCTGACCCTTGTAATTACAAGGAAGATAGTGCTATGGCTCCTACTGAGATTGGAGCTGCCCAATGAAACCTTCAATTTATCTAGCAGGGAAAATATCCAAAAACGACTGGCGACAAAAGCTCGTTCCTGGTCTCCGATACCATTTATGGGATGAAGGTCCAATAACGGTAAATTCCTTCAGTTATACGGGGCCATTCTTCGTATCCTGTGACCATGGCTGCAACCACAAACACAATTCGCATGGAGCAGCTGCAGGCTATGCCTTTGGAGAGTCTACATTTACTCAAAAAGATGTAATTAGAAATAATATGGCCTCTCTTGCTTCGACCGATTTGTTATTTGCATATGTTACTGCTGTCGATTGTTACGGGACCATCTTTGAGATTGGCAAGGCTATAGAAAGAGGTATTCGCACAGTAATTGTTTTTGCGCCGTCTATTCCCTATGAGGATTTTTGGTTTACATATATGCAAGCAGATGCCGTTTACTTTAATGTTGAAGAGTGCTGCCTTAAACACATCCTGAATTCGGAGATTGAAAAAACAAATACATCATTAATATCAATAGGAAAATCTGATGCTTAACACTACATTAAAACACGCCCAGAACTATGCTGAGCTTGGGATTAATACGCTTCCGCTTCACTATATCACCAATGGTATTTGTTCATGTGGAGGGGCTGAGAAAAATCCAAAGTGTAAGCCTGGGAAACACCCGTACGGTAACCTTGCGCCTCATGGGGTGAATGATGCAAGTACAGATCCAGGTAGGTTAAAAGAGTGGTTTGATGGCAAGCCATACAATATTGGCATTGCAACTGGTGATGCCAGCGGGTTCTTTGTTCTTGACCGTGACGATAAGGATGGTGGCGACAAAACACTTGCTGTATGGGAAAAAGAAAACGGAGTTCTTCCAAAAACATTGATGCAGCGAACAGGTAACGGCAGGCATTATTTATTTAAGATGCCTGTAGGTATTGATATTAGAAATATACAAAAGAAAATAGATTGTCCTGGCCTAGATGTAAGGGGTAATGGTGGCTATATTTGTGCAGCTCCAACTATGCATTTCAGTGGTAAAAATTACGAGTGGATTGATTCTGAATTTATGGATTTCACTAAAATAGTAGCTGCTCCAACTTGGCTAATCGATAAGATTACGTCGAAGACAACGAAACCTATTTCAGTTTCGGCGGATGCCGCTCCTTTTACCGGCGTCTTCTCGTTGAATGCATTTAAAATTCCAGAAAAGATTACTGATGGGCAAGGCCGTGAAAGCTTTTTGCTGCAATACGCGGGCCACCTCCGTGGGAAAGGCCAAGACCAGTCAACTATTGATCAGATCCTTCTTGACTACAACCAACTTCATATTTCTCCGCCTCTAGATCATGATTTGGTGCTTAATAAGGCGCGAAGGTATTTAACAGAAGAACCGAGAGTCCAGCCTAACACTCTAGTTGAAAACACAGATGATTATCTTATAGATCCAGTATTTTCCATCTGGGATAAGCCTCAAGAAATCAAAGAATCCATGCCGCCGGTCCCAGCGTTTGATTATGAGCTACTCCCCGCAGCGTTAAGGCCATGGGTGAAAGATATTGCTGAACGAATGCAGTGCCCGCCAGACTATCTTGCTGTAGGGGCAATCGTGGCCGCTGGCGCTTTGGTAGGGAACAAAATCGGAATCCAGCCTAAGCAATTAGACTCGGGGTGGGTAGAGACACCTAATTTGTGGGGTGCTGTAATTGGTCGCCCTGGCGTTATGAAAACACCTGCATTATCACAAGTATTGGCACCATTGAAAGAGATAGAACAGCAAGCATCGGTTGCGCACGGCTTAGTTATGTCGAAGTTCGAGTTGGACAAAATGCATCATGAGGTAAGTCTTGGTAAGGTGAAAGAGCAAGTTAAGAAAGGCGCAACAATAGAAGCCACAGAATTTCCAGTAGCCCCTGAAGAGCCACAGCCCAAGCGTTATTTAATAAATGATGCTACTTATCAAAAACTTGGAGATGTGCTTAAACATAACTGTAATGGTCTTATGGTTTTTCAGGACGAGTTAGCTGGACTACTGATGCGCTTAGATTCCGATGGGCAAGAGTCTGCACGTGCTTTTTACTTACAAGCCTGGGATGGAAAGCAACCATACACATTTGATCGTATTGGACGTGGGACTATAAGCATCCCAATGTTATGTTTTTCAATGTTGGGAGGGATACAACCAGGCAAGATCAGGGATTATTTACGTTCGGCTGTTAACGGTGGGAAAGGCGACGATGGATTGGTTCAAAGGATTCAGTTGTTAGTTTACCCTGACATTGTAAAGGAGTGGTCCCAAGTTGACCGATTGGTAGATAAGGAGGCGCAGGAGGCTGCATATGCGATTTATCACAATCTGGCGGAGCTAGATCCTATTAGCATAGGTGCCATTGATAGCTTTAGCGGTGTTCAAGTATTAAAATTTGATGAGCAGGCACAGGGGCTTTTTAATCAATGGTGGAGTAAGTTAGAGCACGGTTTACGAAGAGGATCATCTCACCCTGCATTAGAGTCACATTTCTCAAAATATCGAAAACTTATTCCATCACTGGCGCTGCTGGATCATCTTATTAATGGAAGGGATGGCTTTGTACGAATTGACTCCATTGCACGTGCAATACAATGGCATCTTTATCTGGGTGCGCACGCAAAGCGGGCTTATTCGGTAGTAACCTCCGCGTCGACAGATTCAGCTAAGGCTCTGTATGACAAACTTAAGAAGGGAGTAATCAAGGATGAGTTTACCGCACGAGACGTTTACCGTAATAGCTGGTCTTTATTAACATCAGTTAAAGAAGTAACTGAGGCCGCAGAACTTCTAGTCGACCACGGATGGCTCCGAGCATACATCGATAAAATTCCTGGGGCAGAAGGGCGCCCAACAGTCCGCTACATAATAAATCCGCTTCTAAAGAAAGCAGCTTAGGTTTCGTCAGTTTTGTCAGTTAGCGTTATGCGTATATTCGTATAAATAATAAAGCATTAGTAGGTTTTGTCAGCTTGTGACAGTGTTATTTTTATACGCATTAGTCCATATGGGTGCCTGCTAGACAGACTGACAAAACTGACAGAACTCACCACCACCAGTCAGATTCAATGGGAAATTTTATGACAAGTACATTCGTTACAAAATATATTGCAGATCTTTGCGCCAGCTCAGAAGAGCAATCACATCTCATCCAATTAAAGCTTAAAGCTGATCTTGTTAAACCCGCTCAACGTATCATTCGTAAAAAGTCTTTAACGCAGCAAATTGAAGAGTTAATGCAATCCATGCCACCCAAAATGCTTAACCGCCCGTGGTCCATGGCTGAGTTAGTTTTAAGGCTTGAGGGGAAGTATAAAGCTCGGCCACACTCACAAAATATAGGCGATGCCTTACGGAAAGCTGGCTGGAGATCTAGACGCCTATGGGGAAAGGAATGGGGCGGCCTGAGGCTCTGGTTACCGCCAGGCAGTTAGCTGTTCAGTAGATCTATTAGTGAATGACTGCTTATAAGTACCGCAATTAATAGGTCGACTGAGTGCTTAGGGCCAATTGCAGTCATATGAAAATCAAGGCTGATCGTCAGCAACGGGGGACAAAGCAGCCACATAGTTTTGCAACTCTGAGCTATTGAGTGCAAGATTTATAATCTTGGCAAATATGAAGTCGTTATTCATGGAGTGAAAGA
>CANNLO010000300.1 GCA_947505055.1 Methylococcaceae bacterium
GCACTTGTGTAAATTAATGTATAAAGAGTAATGCTTACAAGTGTAAGTTAATAGTTAAATTAGCTTTTCTGTATTAGTTCAGACTTGATCTGGCGACTTCAAAAATTAGTTTCAACTTTATCTGTCATTGGCTGTCTGTTTTCGACCCGGTGTTGTCATTGATCTCTAATATCTGATCGTCCGGTCTCTGCTTCTTAGCCGACAATCACCAGTCAGTCGAATAAGTCATATTTACTTACAGGTTTTTCCCCAATATTTTCAGCATGTCGTTCGATTCACGTAAATTGATGCGGCCATTGATTTTGAGTTCTCGCAAGGTATTGTCCTTATTAATCAACACACCGGTTCTGTAGCGGCGGGTTTGGCTGATGACGCTTTCCAGAGAAGTATTCTCAAACACCAGAAAACCGTTTACCCAAGAGGTTGTCAGCGCCGAGTTTAGTAACCGGTATGCAGATAATGCTTTACTCTGAAGTTTTGATAAAGGCTTTATTATAGGAAGATTTTAAATTGTGAACTGCTAAAAATCCAGTGAATTACCTTCTCAAAGAGCGAATAAATGATAATATGTACACGATTTGCCAAATATTACCCATCTAATTTAATGGCCATGCAAAACTTTATCCATTCAGCAACGACAAGCGATTTTAATGCCTTAACATGCGATGAGATGTTTGCTGTTGACCAGCTCATCTTGGCAAAACTCTGTTCTAAGGTTGAACTCATAAATAAAATCGGTTGCTACATAATCGGTAACGGCGGTAAACGGTTACGCCCATTGCTGTTATTTTTGACTACCAAAGCTCTTGGTTATGGTTATGGTGATGGTAATGAAAATCAGGTTATGTTGGCAACCGTGATTGAATTTTTGCATACGGCTAGTTTATTGCATGATGATGTGATTGACGAAGCTGCGTTGCGTCGAGGTCGTAAATCGGCCAATTTGGTATGGGGCAATGCTGTCAGTGTGTTAGTCGGTGATTTTTTCTATGCTAATGCGTTTCAGATGGTGATGCAGACGGGCGATGGACGGGTTATGGATTTAATATCACAAACGGTGGCTACGTTGACTGAAGGCGAAGTATTACAACTGGTAAACTGCAATAATCCTGACACCACCGAAGCACAATATTTTGAAATTATTAGCCGTAAGACTGCTATTTTATTTGAAACCAGCGCTCATCTTGCCGCCCTGATTTCTAATGCAACCCCTGAACAAATAAAAGGCTTAACAGTTTACGGTCTGTCGTTAGGTATGGCATTTCAGCTGATTGATGACGTGCTGGATTATACGTCAAATGCGGCAGAGTTGGGTAAAAACTTAGGCAATGATTTAGCTGAAGGTAAAACCACCTTGCCTTTAATTTACGCCATGCAGCACGCACAACCTGATGAGGTGCAAGTTATTTTTAGTGCGATTAAAAATGGTTCTACTGATGCTTTTAAACAGGTTTATGCAATTGTCATGAAAACCGATGCCATTACCTACACCATTCAACGTGCCGAAGAACAAGCAGAAAAAGCCGTTGCCGCGTTAGTGTGTTTGTCGGATTCAATTTATAAAGACGCATTAATCGATTTGGCAATATTTTCTGTACAACGCAATCATTAGATATTTTCAGACGTTTCAGGTTTTTAAAAATCTGAAATTTCTTTGTTGAATCGTTGCAAATTAAAACTTATAAATTGTCCATAATCTTCAATACCTTCGCTAATGATATGGCACTACTGGCCAGGAGTCATGGACCTATTATGACGGCGAAGAAAAAAGCAAAATGCAGTCGTATTTAACACTTATTCATTGCAACTCTCCCGGTTGCACAAAGGCGTAAAAGCATTGCGCAGCTACTCATTAGTGATGGTCAGATAAATCGCTATCGAATTAGAATCGACATGGTCCAAGAAGGGTGCCAGGTTTCGAGCAATTCAAGAAAAGCATCGATACCTGTGACATCGACCTCGGCACCCGCTACAAAGCTAACAGCAAAACCCTAATGACCCTCTTTCTGCACCCATGAAATATTTAGCTCGTTTACCTCAAGGCAAGTTTTGGATAAATTTTACAATTGGTTCATGGCTGCGTCTAGTGCTTATTGCACGCACAAACAACAGATATATTTCTTTGATGGTTGGATCAAATAGTTTACTCAAGCGTCTTCGGATAACCTGTCTAGGCATATTGCAAAACCTTGTCTTTGGCAGGCGCATAACTAAAGCAAAAGTGACAGAACCTATCTTTATTTTGGGATATTGGCGCACTGGAACTACCCTGCTACACGAACTAATGTGTTGTGATCCGCGTTTCGGTTTTGCATCGACCTTGGCTTGCGTTGCTCCTCATGCCTTTTTGCTTCTTGAGCCTAAGCTACGTAATCATCCTTTGGCGCAATGCTCAATCAATCGCCCCATGGATCAGATGCAGGTATCATTATTTTCACCACAAGAAGATGAAATGGCATTATTGGCTATGGGAGCCACTAGTCCTTATGGTATGTTATTTTTCCCCTTCAATTGCGAAAAATATACATGAGTTATTAGAATTTGAGGCCATGAACGAAGTAGAAAAAAATCTCTGGAAACGTAAATTCATGCGCTTTTTAAAAATGCTGACCGTGCAACAGCATAAACCGTTAGTCCTCAAATCACCAACTCATGGCTACCGTATCAAAAGTTTGATTGGGTTATTTCCCGATGCCCGCTTTGTATTGATTGAACGAGATCCGTATGACATATTTGCTTCTAATCTAATTATGTGGAATGCACTGATGACTGAATTTAGCCACGAAGAATTTAACGAAGATAGCATTGAGCAATTTATTATTGATAGCTTTAGCCTGCATGAAAAGCTTATTAGTGAAGCTCAAGAAAACATCCCTTCAAAGCAATTTACACGTATAAAATATGCCGACTTAGTGACTAACCCTTTACATGAAATTGAGGGAATTTACACCAACCTTGAGCTTGGATTTATTTCAACTAAATTAAAAGAAAACATTGAGCAATATTTACGTAAAGTAGAAAATTATCAGTGTAATATCTTAGAGATAACAACAAGACAACGCGTGCTGATCGAGACGCAGTGGACTGATATTCTGTCTCGCTATAGGTGAGTTAATGACAAGTACTTCTTCTACCCAATTTACACCGACATAAAAAACCAGCAACAATTCTTTACACTTTTACTGAAAACTGAATTTTATTATCGTGTAACCATTGCTGTGCTAGGCTGATGTCATTTTGGCTAGGGTGAAAATGCGGTGATAAATAATCTCTCCACATCCTACAGTTCCCTCGCATCATTCCATCCTTAGCGAACAAAAGTTGGCTGCCACTACGCCATGTACTCCATTTGAACAGGCTGCAATCATGCCATAAATTACTGACCGTCTGATACAAAATATCTGATATAAATATCAGTGTCACATATCGAAAAATACGTATTCGCCACTTATAGCTACCGCCTGCCGCTATATAGATGTCAAATGCCGTTGTGTGATGCTCGCATTCTTCCGCGCAATGCCATTGCCATAATGCTTGCAACCGTGGTTCAGCACCGCCCAGAGATTCATCATGACGCAAGGTCCAATCGCTAAAAAGAAAAGCTAAATGCTCGGTTGCCGCCGTAGCGGCTAAATGTCCGAGTATATTGCAATGAGCATGAGCCTTAAAACGTTTTAAAGTTCTTTGTTCTATGTGATTGTAATAACCGTGTCGATTTAAGTGGCCGTTAAACAAACTATGAATACGTCGATGCGTAGCTTCTTGTCCAATGAATCCTTGTACCTCTGGTGCGACACGCTGTTGTTCAATTTCCGACAACGTCATGAAACCCCTGTGTACTGATGAAATAAAATACTGCTCACCAGCCGGGAACCCCATAGATAAAGCATTGTAAAAAGCCGAGCGAAAACAGTCTCCCCCATTCCAGCGCGCTGGAATAGGAGTGTCCAAATCAATTAAAAGCTGACGAACATAAATTAATGTCATTGCTCTTTCCCGGACAAATTAGAAGTCGAGTCTATACAGGATACTTTTCCAGGCAATAATTTTTTTGTATAGAAGCAGGCCATACCAACTCCCAGAGAATAAATTAAAACTAGTGGACTCCATAAAACTACAGCAAAAATGATATTGCCAACATATTTTTCCATGTAACTATCGTAATACCATTGAAAAAAATCCGACTTTGCATATAGTCGTTGCCGAAGGAGTGTGCCAGAGAAAAAACTTATGAGCAAAAATAAAACGACATAAGCGGCGTTTAAATACAGCAAATCAATACGCCAGCCAAAATACAGCGTCAATAGAAATAGCGAAAAAACATGACTAGGAAAATCAATTTTGTTCTTTATGATCCATAAAATACAGATAAAAAACGGTAGAGAATAGAGTAAAGGATATAACTCAATTGTCCATATAACACTAACTACAGCAGCAATTCCAGCAAGATAGGCGAGTGGCGTTCTATGACGATTAATAATTCCATGTTCATCAATTCTATCCATAAGAGTGAGAGTTACGCCAGAGAAAATTCCAAGCGACAGTACGGCAAGATAATTGAGTCCTGCTGTTACAATGTTGCTACCTAAAATAACACTCATTGCGCAGTTCGTTCCTTTTTATATCGTAAAAACATTTCGCGTGCCAAGGTAAAATCTTGATTTACAGTTACTAATTCTATTGCTTGGTAAAGTGCAATCTTGTCGTTTGTTTTGATACTGTGAAAATAAAGTGGCTTCAAACCACTACGAATTGCCAATAGATCAGCAAGAATACATGCAACTCTGCCGTTGGCATCCGCAAAAGGATGAATAGCCAGAAAATCAATTAAAAATATGAATATTGCATCCTGCATCTCTAATGTATCGGTTGTAGCAAGTAACTTTGTATTTATGTTATTAACAGCTAGAGTCATTCCAGTCGCTATCTGTTCTGGAATAAAAAATGACGTTATCTGTCCTGGATTCAAATAACTAGGGTGTACTGCTTGAAAGAGCCTGTATTCACCAGGTAAGGTTTTAAATTCTGTCCCTTCAAGCATAATATAGTCGTGAGGAAGCATGGTACGATGCAGCCCTCTAATGAAGTCGGTGGTTAATAATCCTGTAACTTTGTAGTCATTCAAGCAGAATTCTGCCAAAGAATTCAGATGAAAATCACACTGATTTTTCACGTGAGTATGTTGACTTTCAGGAGTATTAGCCAACAATCCCTGAAGATAAGGTTTTTGGGCATCCTTAAGAGCTAAGAGAATTAAATTACGCACTATAATCTTAAAAAAAAATAATTGAAGGAGCATTATTAACTATTCCAATGCAATATAGCGTATTTGTCAATACCTTCGCCAATCTACATGATGATTTTTTGATGGCGGGTGAAAACTGTGATTATGTGTAAAGCAATACAAGTATTTGTCTTTGTGAATCAACAAACTGAGCCGGTTAAAATTTTATGTGTGTTATCCTATTGATTATATTAAGATAAGATGAGTTTAAAGTGACAGATTGGGGGGCTTTAACGCGATGAGTGGAATCAACTACAATTCTCCCTTTAAAATCGCCGGTTAATTTCAGATGTCTTTAGAAGAACTGCTTTCCAAGGGTAAGCAGTCGTTAATTCGAAAATGGCGATAGACCGCTTTTGGCACACAGTTGACACTCAATATCAGAATTAACTTTAAAACGGCTTATTGTTTAACCTCATCATCTAGAAAACTGATCTGTCATCACCAAGATTTTTTTATAAATCCCTTGCATGGCCTGATCAGCATACCCATCATGTGCATTTATTAACCGATGGTAACTCTTCCAGTGCATGTTTTTGGGTTTTCCCCCATTAGGACTGGCAATGCCAGGCTCCCAGTTGAGTTGATCTCTAATCTTACTGGCGCCTCGAAAGCCACGATCGTCAGCAGTTTCTCTCTGGCTACGGTAGGCAAGTTGATAACACTTTCGGCAGGCAAAATATCGGTCACCCAGATACAGTAAGGCGACCCGTTTGCCACAA
>CANNLO010000301.1 GCA_947505055.1 Methylococcaceae bacterium
GAAAAAATCGTCGCCAATTTCAGCCGTTACCACAAATACACCTTGGATACAGAACTGCGCAATGCCAGTCGTCAGGCGGTCAAGTTGGTGATCCATGCCAATAGCCAGACCGACAAAGCACAGGCTTTGCAGGCGTTGCGCGAGCATCTGGAAGAAGTGATGTTGTTGTTGATACGTCTGGCCAAGGAAGTTCAGGCTTTTAAGAGTTTTAACGCCTACAGCCACGTTGTGGAGCTGACGGCTAAAGTTTGCAGACAGAATGCTTGGAACTTCAATGCCAACAATGGCAACCAGAACAAAAACAATAAGGCTGGTCGAAAATTGGCAATCAAACCAAAGCAGCAACTATCAGGGCATTAACAGAAAATAGCGTGGATATTGAACGGCTGTTAACGGCAGAAAACAAAGCCTGCATTGAAATTTATTAAAGTTGGGTATTTATAATGATTTCGAAGCCCATGCGTCGGGTTACGGCTAGCACCTAACCCGAAAAACTAGCCTATACGGAATTTCAGCCCAAGGAAAATTTCACTAAAAATAGATGGCGCTACAGAGAGGTATTGAAAATATTGGCATTGATTTTAAAGGATTTTATTGTTTTCAGGCCGGGCAGTGGGTAAAAATCGACCACTTTTCGTAAAAAAGCGACGAAGATGGGTTAAAATTCAAGTCATGCTGATCATAATGACTAACCAATATGATATTGCTTTTAGTCTATGCCTAGTGGAGGGGAGGAGTTTGATGATCAAAAAGGTTATTATTGATCAATTAATGGCCGCTTAAGGCATTTCCGAACTACATTCCGCGATATTCGTCGACCCAAAGCGGCCTTTCGCGTCCGACTCTTGTGGCCATTTGGAGCAATTCGGAATTATTTTTTAAAGCTGACACTTACAACTGCTGCGGAATACGATTGGATTATATACGCAGATATTTATGCGGTCAGTTAGAGAGTTTTATTGGATTCTATCTCAGAAACCGGTATGTATATCAAATTGATGGGCTGAAATTTGGAGTAAAGCCAAAGTCCTATAAATGTAGGCACCCAAATGCAAGCAGTGAAGAGCAGGGCCATGAATCCCCCCAAAAAAGGAGAAGCAACTAAACCAGCAAAACCAGTTATAAGGTGTTCATTCCATTTCATAGTCCCTATACCAAAAAAACTAAAAACTCCCATCAAGACTGAATAAGGAATAAAAAATGAAGAGTTCCCTATAAAAATGATCTTGAAAAGGGTTCCTCCGCATAGCTGTTGAATTCTCAATTCCTTAATCATTATCTTTTTGGGTCTTCTGGATATGGAAAAATTGAAACAAATGACAGATTTGTTTCATATGTTTAGTATGAGAGCGTTATTTCTTTAAAACCAAAGAGACCACCCCGTCATCCGTGCAACACGAACCCTGTGATTTACCGTGTCGCAGAGTCAGGAGTTTGCTTTTTTTATCGTGAGTAAGTTTAACCTGTGATTGTCACAATGTCTTGTGTCATGTGTGATGTGTCAATATTTTTCCGTACACAAAGTTAAGCAGATTTAATCTGCATTTTGTAGCCTACTGGCGACAAATAGTTATTGGCCGAATGAATTCGTTCGCGGTTGTAAAACATCTCTATGTATTCAAATATATCTTGATTAGCCTTAGTCCTGGTTCGATAGCGCTGATGATGAACCAGCTCTGTTTTTAGGGTATGAAAAAGCTTTCTGAGACGGCATTATCCCAACAATTGCCTTTACGACTCAAGCTCTGGGTAATCTCATGCTTTTTCAATAGTTTGCGGTGACTATCGGAGGCATATTATCTGCCTCTATCGGTATGCCAAATCAAGCATTTACTGAGTTTGCGCTATTAAAACCCTTATTTATGTGCCTGCTGTAAACCGACACGTCAGCTTTGTATGCGCCTATCGTATTCATACCACTGTCTATAAGTGAAGAAAAACGCGCTATAGGCTTTCTGAAAAAACTTGAAAAATACAGCGGCAAAATTAACGGTGCTGAAAGCTACCAAACTCACCCAAAAGCCTATTTATCATCGCGCTGAGGCGGAAGAAGTTGCGGACATTAGTTATGCCAGAAGACTGTGTCTGGTTTTTCGTGCGGTAATTATTGGTGCCATAGATGAGTTGAGAGCTGTCTTGGGCGATTCAGCTGTATTGGTAATTGAAACCATTGATGCGCACATACAGTGCTTGTTTGTGCAAGTTCAGTAACTTGTTTTTGCAACTAATGGAACTTTATACCAAGTCGCTTAGGTTCTAATGTCATTAGAAATCATGTAATTATTTTTGTTTCTGGTTAATTTAAGTTAAGTACTAAAGGTTTAAAGTTAGTGATAAGGATTATTACCAGTTATTCTACTTGGTAATTAGTACTATTACGTAGGTCAGGTCATATGGATAAATAATAATATGGCTACCAACATTCATTGGTTATGGATGATTTATACGCACATGGGCGCATCATTGGCGTTCGCACCCTAGGAAGCCCGAAAAAATCGGATAAATTGGATATCCATTACACACCCAAACATGGTAGTTGGTTAAATATGGCAGAAATAGAATTGAGCATTGTTTCTCGTCAATGTTTGGATCGTCGCATTCCGGATTAAGAAATATTAAAAATGAAAATTGCCTCATGGTAAGAACAAAGAAATGCTGTCGCTCGACCTATGGACGGGCGATTTACCAATGATGATGCCCGGGTAAAGTCAAAGAAACTTTACCCGATATTACAAGAATGACTAGGTACTAGTCAGTTTATGTCGATGGCCGACGAAAAGAGGACGAAAAATGAAATCACCAGGAATTTTGGCAAGTACGCTGTGTTTTTTGCTTATACCCAACCTTGGACAGGCTGAAAACTTATTGGAAATTTATGATCTTGCTGTGCAGAACGATCCGGTTGTGAAGGCCGCGCAATATGAGTTTGGCGCAACCGAAGAAGGTGTAATGCAAGCCTTCGCAGGACTGCTGCCAACGGTTGCGATAGATGCTGATCGTACTTACAACAGTCAGACTGTGATAAAAACCCAAAACCCTGTGTTTGGTAACGGTTCTAGAAACTTCACAAATGATGAATATACGCTGACAGTTAGTCAGCCGATCGTTAATGTTGCCTCCTGGAATCGGCTTGCTCAAGCAAAATCTTCCGTAAAACAGTCCACGGCGAATAATATTATAGTTCAACAGGATCTGATTGTCAGAGTGGCTACGGTCTATCTGAATATTTTGGCGGCCAAAGACGCCATTAAGTTTGCTATAGCAGAGAAAGAAGCGATTACCCGGGAGTCGCAAGTCGCTGATATTAAGCTTAAACAGGGTCTGGGTACGGTTACCGGCTTTTATGAAGCCAAAGCAAGATTGGCCTTGAGTGAAGCCAAAATACTGGAATTTGAAAACAAGCTGGATGATGCAAAACAAGCGCTACGTGAAATCATCAATATAAGCATAGGCGATTTTGCTTTTTTGATAGAGGCCATGCCGCTGGTTAAGCCGAGTGAGCAGTCGGTGGACAGTTGGGTGTCGACTGCTACAACGCAAAGTTATGCAGTAGAATCAAAAAGACAGGCGTTGGCCATTGCCAAAGAAGAGATTATCAAACAACAGGCCGGCCATTTACCGACCGTGGATCTTGTTGGAACCTATAATCGCAGAGATACCGGTAGCACCCTGTACGGCGGGGGCAGTGACATAGAGTCGTCTGTCGCAATGCTTAAGTTAAATATGCCGCTATTTCAGGGCGGAGCCGTGTTATCTCGAGTACGGGAAGCCACCTTGCGCCAGGAGAAGGCGCAAGAGGAATTGGAACAAGAAATGCGCAAGATTGAACGTCAGGCAAGATCGGCTTATCTGGGTATCATGACCAGCATTAGCAAGATTAATTCTTTGCAGGAATCGCTTACTTTTCAAAAGAGCGCTGTCGATGCGCGACAAGAAGGCCATAAATCAGGCATTTATACCATGCTAGCGGTATTGGATGCGCAACGCGATCTGTTTGCCGTCAAGCGAGAGCATGCCCAGTCACGCTACGATTATCTGGTTAATCGGTTGCGTTTAAAACAGTCCACAGGAACCCTGGGCCTTGATGATTTAACCGCGATTAATAATTTATTGGCCTTCAATAAATAGCACGTTAAGAACAACACTTTTTTTGAGTTGCCATTCCGGTTCAGGTTTTAATTAACGGCTCTGAATAGTGAACGCATTAGTTACAGTATTTAATTAGGAACAACGAACATGGATAAGCATTCTATTAGTCGATTAATCGAAATTATGTTGCGCAGAACAGCTATTGAATCTACGCGCACTCGAGCTATTCGGCCGCCGAGGAAAATGCTTTTTGAGGCAATAGAACCGCGATTGCTGTTATCCAGTGAGTTCCTGATCATACCCCCCGCTGCGCCGACCGAACAAGCCGATACACCGGCGTCCACACAGCAAATTATTGGCGACTATGATCTGCAGTCCACCGATGTATTACAATCGCCGCAATCGCTGGCATTGAGCAACTCATTTTTTCAGGATCCAAAGCCGGCTGACGTCATAGATGTTCCGCAGCTTGGGCGTGAAAACCCGCTTCCCGAACAGTCGGAGCTATTACCTGATATTGCCCTCCACAACGATGCGGCCGTTAAGCCGGAACTAACCGATAACAAACACGACCAACAGACCAGTGCAGACACTGCTACAAAAGCTCAGTCCGAGTCTGATGCGCTGATTAAAGCTACGATGTCGGCTTTTGCTGCCATGTATGAAGTACCACAGCAAATCGTCTTTATTGATCCAACCGTAGAACACTTTGAAACACTGTTGAAAAATATAGTGAATAAGACGGCACAGCCGTTTTTGGCGGCAAATGATACCCATGCGGTGGCTGATCTTCCGAAGATCGTGATGGCCGGCAGTTCCATGCCGGACGCTAGCAAAGCTGCAGCGGATGTTTTTAAACCCGAAAGTACAGTACCAGACCTGACCCAATCGACCAACGAATGGTTTACAAACCTTAATCGTCAAGGCTTTCAGGCTGATCAAAACGGCACAACCCTGCTGGTATTGCTGGATGGCAATAAGGACGGCATGTCGCAAATCTCTGACGTGCTTTCCGTCTATCAGGGCGTCAGTGAAATCCATATTTTATCTCATGGAGCAAGCGGCAGCATTAAGTTGGGCAACACACAACTCAACAACAGCAAGCTTGAGCAATACAAAGCAAAACTTGCCGCCTGGGGTAAGGCGCTCAGTGCGGATGCTGATATTTTACTTTATGGTTGTACTGTAGCCGAAGGCGAAGCGGGTATTGACTTCGTGCAGAATCTTGCTGAACTCACTAACGCCGATATAGCAGCTTCTGCCAATGCGACAGCATTTGCTACGCTCTTTGAAGCTCTGGAGCCACAGATTGTGATGGTGGCTGATTTATCTTACGGCAGTCAAAATCTAGAAACGGACCAGCAAGCCAATCCGTCCTTGTTTCAGTTGGTCGACACCAACGAGAATATTAATATCGTGTCGACTGTCGACTTTTTAGCGGCCTCAGCAGATACCGGGAATTTTTCCTATCTAGGCCACGAAGCTTGGGTTTCTGGAGTCAATGAGTTGACCGTCTTTGCCACGGGAAATATCGAACTCAATAGTCTCCGCCCCGACCTTCTTCAAGATCAGGGTTTCAACAGTCTGATTATCCAGGGTGGCGATCTGACTGACGACACGCTGATCGTCGATCTCAGCCAGGGAGATATTCCCCTGGCCATCACCTATAACGGCGGTGACGGTGGCTACGATACACTGAAGGTCAGTGGGGTTAGCGGCGGCAGCTACACACCGGGCAAGGTCTTTGGAGATGGTGTTTTTAGCTCCCGGGTTACTCATATCGATTTCACCGGACTCGAACCGGTCATCGTGGATGGCACGAATGACCCGGCGGGAACCTTCACATTCTCCACGCCTTCGACCGGTGGTGGTGCTGATGTCATTAACATCGACAGCC
>CANNLO010000302.1 GCA_947505055.1 Methylococcaceae bacterium
GTCTCGCAAACTTGACGAACCATTGCTCGAACTCGTTCAGCAACTTCACCTATCAAAATTTTGTAGCGGTATTTTGTCACCGGCTGGAAGCCGGTGGTTTTAACCTTATGATGGAGAATAAATTTTACGTTTATTGTGTCGTCTAGAGGCTGTCCCCACAAAATCGGGAAGAGCCCATATATTTACTAAAAAATTAAGTATTTGTTAAGATTAAAATTATATTCTTATGTTTGTCAGCCGATTGATACTTTATTTGATAAGAAATAAGACTGGCACTGTAGTGCTATTAAAAGATAATGATCGGAGTATTAATGAATAATGCGATCATCAGGTTGATTTTATTGTGTCACTAGGCTAAATATTAGTGACATTAAATTAATAATACCACTCTAATTTCTATTGGAAATTGGTATATAAATAAACATTAACACATTTAAATGTATTATTTAATAATATGCCATATCCAGTGCTATGCGAGTAAATATAAGAGGTAATATTTTGAATATATATAATAATTTTTATTCAAAAACTAGTATTCGTAATCATAAATATCGTGGGGTATCAAAATCACTGTTTTGTTTGTCGCTATTGACCACTACGCCAAGCTTTGCGGATCTTATATCTCCGGTCAGCTTAGCAAACAAACAAGGAACTTCCAGCCCGGGACCGATCGCGGTTCTTAAGGCTCAGGATCAAACGGGCAATGCCGATGATCCTTCTAAGTATCTGGAGTTTATACCGGCAAGAAGAGGCTATAAAGGCATTTTCAAGTTCACCATCCCCAGCAATATTAATCAGACCTTGAAGTCGTTGACTTTTCATGCGAATTATCGTGGCCCACAAATGGTTAATGAAAAATGGACTTTCAACTTGTTGGATGTTACGAGTGGCAAATGGGTCTCTGTTGCTAACAACAGCAACGCTGCTGCCTGGACTTGGGGTGGCGTCAACGCAGTTGTAACAGGAGATCCAAGCCGATTTATTGACAGTAATGGTCAAATCAGTCTTCAATACAGTACGGGAGGCAATATCGATAATAGTCAGCTTGATTATCTGGCTTTAGAAACGACCACGACGGATCCCGTTACACCGCCGCCGCCAACATCAACACCGCCACCGCCACCACCGTCTACTCAGGGAAACCGCTGGCAGCCAGCAATCGGTACCGCTTGGCAAATACAATATACCGGCACTATCGACACTTCATTGAATGTTGACACGTATAATCTTGATTTGTTTGATACCAGCGCGTCAGTCATCGCTGGATTAAAGGCCAAAGGTAAGCATGTTATTTGTTATTTTAGCGCAGGCAGCTACGAAAACTGGCGGCCTGATGTCGGAAAATTTCCTGCATCAGTATTGGGCCAAAATCTGGATGGCTGGGCTGGTGAAAAATGGCTGGATGTAAGGCAGATAACTACGCTGATACCCATCATGCAGGCTCGTATACAATTAGCTGCAGAAAAAGGTTGCGATGCTGTTGATCCTGATAATGTAGATGGTTACAGTAACAGCACCGGGTTTACCCTGAGTTATAACGATCAGCTTTCGTATAACAAGGCTCTTGCCCTGGCAGCACACAATCTTGGACTTGCTGTAAGCCTGAAAAATGATCTGGATCAAATTAAGGATCTTGTGAGTTATTTTGACTTTGCCGTCAATGAGGAATGCTATCAATATAATGAATGCAGTATACTCAAGCCTTTCATAGCTGCAGGAAAACCAGTATTTGGTATTGAGTATAACCTGTCAACTGCGAGTTTCTGCCCACAAGCTAATGGAAGTAATTTTGATTTCTTGAAAAAGAACCTGTCTCTCGATGCCGCGAGAACATCCTGTAGATAAACTTCACCACTCACCATAAGAAAGCCAGAATTTTTCGCGAAAATTTAAATAGGCTTCAGCCGATTTTAACAACGAAAAGTTCTGGCACTTATTGCCGACCTAGGTTCTGTTGCAAAGTTTAACCCAATGTAGATTAACAACATGGAGTCTGCAGGCAGTTATCTAGCTGCCTTATTCTCCCAATATGACCACTTTCATACCATCATTAAACTGGCGCATCAGCCATAATTTATATGCCTCTGACTGCGACAATTCATCACTAGTGAACCAGGTCACTATGGCCGTGTATTGTCCTACAAGGCAATAATTTGGTAATCTCTTGCGCGCATCCGCGTACTCAATTGTATAACCAAAATATTTCAAAGACGTAGCCAGTAACTTATGCACTTTGGAATTCTGCAGACCACCAGACTGCTCCTGTCCATCATAAAGGGCCAGAATCCGCTTCGGAAAAACTTCCAGACTACCTATACCCAGCATGTCCAATGAAGGATTTGAGACCCAAGGTGTAAATCCAAGCGCAGCTATTCCTCTGGCCACTTCCCTTGCCACACCCCTCTGTTTTGGCGATACATAATCAATAACAATAATATGAAGGCCATATTGGTCCTGAACCTGATTCAACTTGTTCAGTAACCAGCTTCGATCCGACTCCGATACCTCATCGTAACTACTTGATACTGAGTTCCAGCGTTGAAATAATGATTCTGCGGCCACAGCCACTGCATAATTGGCAATATCCGGCAACAAATCAAAACCTCTGTTAAAAATGAGTTTAATGCCTGGAAAACGATGATGCATCGTTCGGATAAGATTAATCAATGCTTTCTGCTGGGCCAAACGAAGATTGGGATCTTCCGTTATAAGCTGATAACTATCAAGTGTATCCAGAAAAAAACCGTTATACCCACGCTCCCATAAAGGGGCCATCAGTTTATTGATGAGATAGTCCTGCCACTCCTTTTTACTTAGATCAACGATGCTACTCCCCCATGCTTTATTTTCCCCCAACAGCCAAGTTTTAGGGATTTCTGAGTACCAAGGGCGGCTCCGGTTAATCTCGCCAACACTTAGATAGGCGAAAACAGTAACGCCTTTAGCGGTGAACTGATCAATGTTATCGATATTATCCGACTCAACCACGACCTGTTCAAAATGCGTCAGAAGATCGACTGGTACTGGTTTACCATAAAAAAAAGCGGTACTCGGATGTGCATAAATTTCTGAACAGGTAAAACAGGACAATAAATAGATTACAATCCAGGCTCTGCTTTTTGCTGTCGGTTTAGCATAATGGCATTGATTTTCCAGACCTAAAGGCACAACTATGTCACTTTTTATTGGAGATTTGATTAGAAATAAATCAACAAACTATACGCTTTCGCAAAGCGGGTAAATATTAACGAAGCATAAATGTTTCGTACACCAGCTTATCCAGTCGCCGAGCTAGGATGAACATCCCAACCAGCGTAGTTAACACTACGGACCCCGCAAAACCATAGCCATAAAACGATGGTCCAAGATGTTGGGTAAGTAACGTGAAAAGTATATTTGATAACGCGAATAATAGGCAAATATAGAGCGCATCAAGACGATAATCAAAATAAAACAGTAGGTTCAGCACCGCCAGTAATAAAACTTGAACGCCAACTGCTACTAAATCGATGTTGAGTAGCACCTGATAGTTTGGAGAGATATTCACCCAATTTAGAAGTTGCTCACCTACTGACAGCAATATAATGACGGTCATGCCCTGCACTTTAAAAAGTTGAAAAAAACCACGACGTATCACTTGGATCATATCGTCGTAAATCTGCAAAATACTCTGTAAAGGTGCTCCCTGCTTGATGGAGCGGTAAAACATTTGATATTGTTCGGAAAAATCGGTTTCCATGCGCATCAAGAATACCGCCATACCTGGTAATATAGAAAGATAGGCTAAAAAAATTGGCAGATCGTAGAGTACTGAGGCACGTAGCGGAGCAATGATGATGGTACTGGTTTGGGGATTAAACCAGAAAAGCAGCTTGTCAGCCCAAATTGCTAGGTTATAAAGAAAGCCGGTCGCAGCCAAGCTCAAGTAAATTTGATTGCGTTTTAGAAAGTCAAAGGCAATAAATTGTTTGCTGGAATACGTACGTAATATCAAGTATAAAAGCATAAAGACCAGAACGCCCTGGCCGATAATAAATCCGCCCAACAATCCTTCCAGTCCATAAACATGTAATTTTAAAGAGGCTCCTACTGTAATACCATAACCCACCAGGAAGGCAAACAAAATTCCACCGTAAGCTTTTAGACTCGACAGAAATATCACCACTATCCAAATTACAGAAAGAATGACAAAACCTGCCAGCATCAAAATCTGATACAGTGCCGTACCATTAAAAAAACTGTACAGCAGTATTACAGCTAATGACCCGCTGATAATTACCACCACCAGAATAGCCCCAAACAGATTGGGCAGCACCAAGTTGTTCCTTTTTTCATACAGCCGGTCCGAGACAAAGCGCGTAAACAGTAGCTGCAACGGACTGGTCAGCAACAGGGAAAATCCCATAAGGTACGTAACAGATACTTGGAACTCACCGACAAAAGGCTCTGTGTCGGAATTCTCTGTGTTGAACAGGCCAATCAGCAGAATGCCGATAATAGAAAGCACCCAGGGCCCTGAACTGATAATGCCAGCAAAACTGTAGGCCTGTATTAAACCGGAAAAGCTCTCGCTTTTCATTAAGGTGCGGAGTCTAAAGCCTATGCCTGCCATTACGAATCCAGCGCCTCAGTATAAATATTCGTATAATTGGACAACAAAATATCCTCAGTATAATAGCGCTCAACTCGGCTTATGCCGGCACACTGAGCTGCATACCAACGTGACTCGTCGGTCAATAAGCCAATAATGGCTTGAGCAGTGGCTTCAGGATCAGCAATTGGCACCACAATTCCAGCAGAACCTAGCGCACGGTCCTCTGCGCTATTACCCTCTATAACTTCACGGCAACCACCCACATCAGTAGTTACAACGGGTAAACCGCTGGCATATGCTTCAAGGATTACTAAAGGAAAAGCCTCACTGATCGAGGTGAGCACCAGTAATCCCAATTGCGGTAAAAGGTCGCTTGTCTTTTGAAAACCAAGAAAGCGTACATTTTGTTCCAGTCCCAAATTACGTACCAAATTTTTACATTCGCACACATAGTCAGGATCTTCTTCCTCTGGACCTATCAGCCAGCCTTCGAAATGTGGTAATTGCGAAACAACTGAGCGCATGGCACGAATAAAAGTTTTTATATCTTTTATCGGCACAATACGACCGATCAAACCGATTACAAAAGGAATTTTTTTGGGGCGCTGTTCACGTAAGGCAATAAATCTCTCAGTTTTCATGCCATTGGGTATCACGATGGTACGCACAGCATCTGCTCCATCGGCAACCTGCCGTTGCCTGTTTCTTTCATAGAGACTGATGATAGGGTTAGAATTGTAATAGATCAGACGACCCAGGGATTCGAAATAGCGTATCCACAGCTGATCAAAGTATTTCATTCCCTTATCGGGGCCATCACTTAAATAATCACGATGTTCATTAATAAAAATTGATTGCAGGTCTATTTTTCGCTCTTTGGTATAAATTCCATGTTCTGTCAGAATTAAAGGTCTTCCTGTCAGATTACGCAGGATTGTGCCGAGGAATCCGGCATAACCTGTCGATATTGAATGAAACGCACCTGTTGCTGGCAGTTGTTGGGCAATTGAAGCCAGCTTAAAGAGAGGTGCATGCATGGCTCGGACGGTCCATATATAATTAATAAATGAACTATCGGCACAAAAGCGTTGATGGCTTGCAGAGATTTGTTCCCAGGCTTCTTCGCTATAAAAAAAATCTTCGGCGGGACAGCCTGATTTTTGCCCCAATGCAGTTAAAACTTGCTGTGCTAATTTTTCATCATAGCCAATACGCGGATCTCGAAGCCACTCATGAAATTTTTCGGCATCCAAAAAATATTGGCTCTTCCCGATTTCGTGGGGTGACCACTACATGTAGTGTTTGGCATAGCCAAATAACCGCCTACCTTCGACATCAAGCCAAATGTGCTGGAATAGCCGACCTAA
>CANNLO010000303.1 GCA_947505055.1 Methylococcaceae bacterium
AAAATCCGGAAAAGTGTTCAGCTTGAAACCAGAATCAGTGTTCAAGTTAAATCAGAATAGGTGTTCAACTTGGATCAGAATGGGTGTTCAGGTTGGGCCAGAATATGCAGAAGTCACACATAGCGTTGCCGGACTACGCGCAGCATTGGTGGATCAGGTCAACGAGGTGCATAGTGGAAGCATGAAACGACCGGAAGCCATGTTGTTATGCCAAGCTCACACGCTAGACGCGCTGTTTAATAATTTAGCGCAAAAGTCACACGCACAGAGTCACATGCCGCATTGCGAGTCTTATATGAGATTGGCATTAAAAGCACAGGCTCAGTGTCGGTCAACACTTGAAACCCTGGCGGCGATAAAAAACCCGCCTGTTATCTTTGCCAAGCAAGCCAATATCAACAACGGCAATCAACAGATTAATCACGGTGTACCTGCTCACGCAGGGGAAATAAAAAATCAGACAAACGAACTATTGGAGCATACACATGGCGAACGGCTGGACACCAGAACGAAAGGCGAGACAATCGGCATTAATTCAGACCTGGAAGCCGTGGGATAAATATACAGGAGCGCGAACTATTGAGGGCAAGGCGGTATCAGCAAAAAACGCTTACAAGGGCGGATTACATGCCATGATGCGTGAAATGTCCGCATTGCTGAAAGAGCAGAAAGAAAGCATGAGGTGTATTAGATAACGCGGCTTAGAATTGTGCCTTGCATTATCGATAAAGTGGACAATATATGTATTGTAGCGAGTTGTCCTGGTGTTCGATGTTAAGATGCTTATCAGGATTGGCAATCCATACGAGGGCATGGGGTAGGTGCCGAGGTAGATATTTACGATCACGATTCTGGCGAATATAGAACGCTTGATATGGATTAGCGATGGGATGGACTTTAAAATAAACGGTAGTTTCTATGAAAAACATTATTAGATATACGCTAGGATTATCGATAGTCATAGCCTCATCCCCTGCTTTGCCATATTACGCTTATGGCGCGGGAACTTTATCTTGTGGGGATTATGTGCAAACATTTCTTAACCCTGAAACTTCTCATGCAAATATGTACAAAGCATGGGTGGGGGGGTACTTAACGGCAATGAATGTCATATCCACCGGGTTTACTGCAGAAGATATTTCAGATAGGGATATTAATGGTCCAATTGAATGGATCAATAACTATTGTCGAGCAAATCCAATGGAAAATGTAGCAAATGCCACCATTGCATTTTCCAGTACTATGATTGACAAAAGAAACAGCGCAAATAAA
The DNA here is from genome assembly GCA_947505055.1 of Methylococcaceae bacterium. The sequence goes on from CANNLO010000303.1 coordinate 1,273, forward strand.
AAATAAATGTGAGAATGTGCAAATGACAGTATTTAGATTGATTTTTGCATTTCTAATCATGCTTATGCATGGATGTGCGGTCCCGTACAATGGCTACAATTCATTTTCATACCCACATACATATAACTCAAGAGCGCCATGCGTAGACGCCTATTGTGGCCCGGTGCATGTTCAAGGGTATTATCGAAAAAAAGGGGCTTATGTTCAACCGTATACTCGTAGTCTGCCAAGATACTAATTTTAGCTCGCGTACCGTCACCTGTACCCCATTTGGCTTTGGTCAAATGAGCTGTAAATAATTCTGGCTTAAATAGTTATAGCCTGCACTAGTTAAATTTGGATAATCAAAAAAATAGTGATTCGATATTGAATAAATGACGATGAGGCCGGTCTGATGATCGGCTTTTTTGTGGCAAAAGTATGGGCAGCGGTAAGCGCGTGGGGGTACAAATGGGGGTACATTTTAAAACAATGAACAAAAAATCCTTTAAAAATGCAGCATACAGCGTTTAATTCAATTGACCCCGCCCCATCCATTGATTTAAAAGCATTTTTTGCTTTGCTGGGTTCTAAATACCAAATGTGACCACAAACTAGGCCACATGAACCCAGTAGAGCAGCCCAATGAACACCCCATCTTATTTGTGGCGTAATAAATATGGAACGTATTATTTTAGGGTAAGGATACCACTTCAATTATGTCAACATTTCAACAGTTCCGAATTCAAAAGATCACTCAAAACCGACAGCAGACGGCTTGCAATCAGGCTGGCTCGTATCTATCGCGCTGAGTTTGACAGTACCGTAGATAATTTAATGAACGAATCCAGCGAAAAAGTACGCCTCATTACTCACGTTGATTTGCTAGGTAACTCCATAACTTTCGATACCGGAAACAATGACGAAGATTTTAGACTTTGTAATTCAATGGTGTCAGCTCAACAGAGCTTAATATCTGAGCAAAGTGAACGCAGGGCGGAAGAACTGCATCAAGCGCAACTTGCAGCGATTGCCACAGCACCAGCTGTAATCATTCCATCACCAGAGCCGCAACCATCACCGCTTTATTCAGAAATTATTGAAGTTTATCTCGACGAGGGAGAAAAGGACGGACGCTGGACTTCAAAAAGCAAAGGTCAGGTTGAATCATCTTTAAAGCTGTTTCAAGAATTTGTTGGTGATTTACCAATTGCCTCAATTGATAAAAAAATTACGAGAGGGTTTAAAGCTCAGTATCTCAGTATCCCCTCAAACCAAAATAAAAAACCCCAATACCGCGATAAAACTATTGTCGAACTGTTAGGCATAGAGATCCCAAAGGAGGATTTAATTGATTCCGGTACTGTTCTCAGCAACATGACTCGAATAGGTGGGTTCTTTAATTGGGCAAAAGATCATGATTACATTCTGATTAACCCCATTGAGGGAGTGAAGCCCAGAAAAGCCAAGCGTAAAAAGTCAGATGAACGGAACGTATTCACTAATGATGATTTGGTTAAAATCTTTGAATCAAGCGAATATAAAAACGGATTTTTACATGGTTCGAATTTATGGAAATATTGGATTCCGATAGTTGCCTTATATACAGCCATGAGATTAGAAGAGGTTTGTCGCCTACGTGTTGAGTGTTTCAGCGTGGTTGATGGTATTGATGTTGTGGAAATCAAACCTGATGGCGAATGGCTAGGAAAGACCGACGCGGCTTTGAGAAGCTTTGCAGTTCATCCAAAACTAAAGGAGCTTGGGCTGTTAAAGCTTGTTGAGCAACAGAGATTAGCAGGACAGAGCCGACTGTTTGATGAATTATTAAAAGGCCGTGACGGATACGGGGCGCGGGTTTCAAAGTGGTTTGCAAGATATTGCGATAGGCTCGGTATTATTGAAGATGGCAAAGTTTTTCATTCGCTAAGACACACACTGCTTAACGAGTTAAAACAAAAGGGAGTCGTTTTGGAAGTACGAGAAGCTATCGCAGGTCATGAAAACGACTCGCAATCGTCAAACCGATACGGAAAGGCTTATTTAGCAGAAGTAACACTTGCGGCAATAGAAAAGGCGGATTTTGGATTAAATCACCCATTGCTTAAGCGTTAATATCCCACTCATTATTGGGTTAAAGCTGATTAGATTCACCGCCACTTACTAGGCGGAGAAGCAGGGAAAAACCCTTAAAGATACGTAACCATCAGTTATTTAAGCACTTTTTAGTTAAGAAAAAGAAAATTTTGTATCATAATTCTTTGGCACTTTTTGCATAATACCCCCCGCCTTATTCTTAAGCAATCACCTGATAAATTAAGATGCTAAATATTTATCCATAAAACATAAGCTTTAACTGGTTTTAAATTCAAGTGGAAACTTATATAGTCAGCACTTTTTTAATCATTTTGATAGCTAACTTAGTACAGATAATTTGAGTAAATCAATAAGACCCATTGGGCGTTTAAAAAATTCAACCAACCAAATTCTTGATAAATTGAACTAAATATAAGTTTAAGAAAGAAGTTTTACGCTTACAATATATTAATATTGTGTACCTTTATACTAGGAAAATCTTATGAGCATAGCTTTAAACACTCAACAGCATGACAAAACAGGTAAAATCTAAATGGGTTATGTGACAACTATCAACACCATCCTAAACCCAAAAAAAACGAGATCACCACTCGTTCTAGATTTATTTGCAGGATGTGGTGGCTTAGCACTGGGTTTTGAGGCGCTTGGTTTTGAGACGCTAGGGTTTGAAATGGACAGCGACTGCTGTGCAACATACAAGCGCAACCTGTCCGGTGATTGCGTTAACATCAAGCTAACTCCTGAATATTCATTCCCCAAAGCACGAGTTGTAATTGGTGGCCCACCATGCCAACCCTTTAGCGTTGGAGGACAACAAAAAGGACTCAAAGATTCTCGAGATGGCTTCCCTGTTTTTATATCCGCCGTTGAACAAGCAGAACCAGATATATGTTTATTTGAAAATGTTCGAGGACTACTTTATCGAAACAAATGGTATCTAGACGAGATAATTCAATCTATTGAAAAACTTGGATATATTGTCGAACATCAATTACTAAACGCTGTAAATCACGGCGTACCTCAAAATAGAGAACGAGTAATTGTCGTTGGACACAAAGGCGAGTTTCATTACCCAAAAAAAATTCTTTTCGGATTACTGCTGGTGAAGCTCTTGGAAATTTAGCAGAGGAATTCGACGATAACTCAAAGTTTCTAACTCCGAGTATGGATTTATATGTCGCTAAATATGAAAAGGCCTCGAAATGCATTAATCCTCGTGACCTTTATCTTGACCGACCTTCCCGCACAGTAACATGCAGAAATCTGGCAGGTGCTACAGGGGATATGCATAGAATTCGCTTGCCTAATGGAAGTCGAAGGAGGATCACAATACGTGAAGCAGCTCGCCTTCAAAGCTTCCCGGACTGGTTTGATTTTATTGGCACTGAGACACGCGTATTCACTCAAATTGGAAATGCAGTCCCGCCAATGTTAGCCTACGCTCTGGCAAATAGTACACGGGATTATCTCAATAGTAAGAAAATGATTATCCAATTGGCTACCACATTGCCAAGCCATGAAATGCTGGCTAACTGCCATATCACATTTAGTGATCGCACTTTTTCCGACTCCAGCATCCCGCGAGAGAACAACGGTTCCAGCTGGATGGACAACTGCTGATGAATTTGCAATTCCAATAGATGTTATTGTCGAGTCTGTATTTTCAATATAGAGATTATCAAGAACATCAGAATCTTTTAGCGATATCCATTTTATCGATCCGTTCCAATATTCAGGATGCTTCTTATCCGGTGTATGACCACTGCCACGCTTAGCAAGTTGATCTAGTAGTGACATATTCCAATCTTCCGGAATCACCCCTACCTCAGTCTGCTTATAGCCTTTCCGCAATCCGCTATTATTAGCAGCCATTTGATACTTGGCACTCATTTCTTCAACGGCCAACGGTTCCTTATTCATCAGCATTCCCCAACCGCTGTGCCAATAAGCCCGACAAGCTTTTTAATTGACGAATTGCGCTGGCGTTAAGTTTTTTTAGACGATCATCTTGTGGCAAACCCATCGTTATCAGTTCGGCGTTAAGACTTTCTAGGTTGGTTAGCACCAGTAATTCTTGAACGCTGGCATAATCACGCATATTGCCTACACGCTCGGGATTGGTGTCGCGCCATTGTTTAGCGGTTTGGCCGAACAAAGCCACATTAAGTACATCGGCTTCGTTGGCATAAGCCAAACCCGCTTGGCTAGCGGTCACGGAGTCAGGAATCAAGTGGCTTTTGATGGCATCGGTATGGATACGGTAATTCAGTTTGGACAGGGTACGGTTTAGATTCCATTCCAACGATAGCCGACGGCTTTCGTCTTCTTTAAGGCGCTGGAACTCTTTAATCAGGTAAAGTTTAAATTCCGGACTGAGCCAAGAACCAAATTCAAAGGCAATGTCTTTGTGGGCGTAGGTGCCGCCGTATCGTCCTGCACTTGCTATCAAGCCGCGTGCGCCGGTTAGTTCTATCCATTTTTTCGCGGAGAGAAAGAAACTGTTACGACCCGCTTCATTTTTAATTCCCTCGAATTCGAGGGAATTAAAATCTGGATTGTTAATTTGTTCCCAGACGCCCAAAAACAAAACGGTAT
>CANNLO010000304.1 GCA_947505055.1 Methylococcaceae bacterium
ATACGCTCTGATCAAAAGTTAGCGCATTGGTTTGATGTTTCTCAATGGATACGCCTTGCATGAGGAGCCGTGTACGGATCCGTACGCACGGTTCTGTGGGCAGACGGAGGCTTCGGCCTCCTCTGACCCGATGATTCGGAGCGATAGCGACAATCCACCACAAGCAGAGGTACAAACTGCCCCTCAGCTAGATTGTTCGTCGTTTGTTGTTAGTTGATCTATAAAACCTTGTCGTTTAATGTCAAGGCTCGCTTGCAAATATCGATAGATAATCACAAGAGTTTGGTCGCGTCATGGCAGAAAATCGAAAATATTTCATTAATGATGCTTTAGTTAGGGGGCAACGTCAGGTTTAACTTGTCAGGATATAGGGCGGGTTGCCCTCATATAGAGCTATCAACCGTCTAACGAAAGCGGCCATACGGGGGTAAAAATTGACGATATGGGGGCATATGAACTTGTATCTGCCCCATAAGAGAGTCTTCATGTAACAAACGACAGTTCGGCTACCCCCATATAGACCTTTATCTTGCTAAGTTAAAGGTCTATATGGGGGGTAATAATAAAATAAAGGGGGCGATGTTCGCAGTAACAACAATTTAGCTAGCGGGTTAAAGTCCTGCCGAAGGGGTTGTCCATTCGTCTTGGTAGCACGAAGGCGCGGCGTTTGAGCAATCAAGAGTCGTGAGTTCCTAAACGACAAAGATATAGGTCTTTTTGAAGGTTGAACCGTGTGTATGGCTTGCTGCATTTCATTGAAGCTTACGGGCATAAAAAAACCCGCAAGACTAGATAATCTGAGGGTTTCTGTACTTCTCTGATGCGGGCTCTACCACAACATGCCGCATACATGCTGATTTTGCTCGTCACGCCTATTATAAAAATAAATTATACCGCCAATTATACCGTCAATACAGTAAGGTAACATCATCTTTTTTTAAAAAACTTCGTAGTAAAATAGCACATATCAGATGTTTTATCAGTTAAAAAATGATGGCGTTCTTTAATCATGAATAAGTTTCAATTTACTAAATTCGTTTCAAATATTGAGATTCTTGATGTCTCACCTGCATTCGTTAGCAAGAGAGCTACTTATAATTTAATTATTAATTCTTTAGCGCCCCATTTTTGCAGCCTATCCACCAGCTTGTCTAGGTTCTTAAATCCTTTCTCTCCCCCCGCTTTTTTTACTAGCTTGTAGATTTTATTCGCATACTGAATATCTAAGAACCATTCTTGAACCAAATAATTATATTTTGCGGTAATTGACTCTAAGCTACCGCCTCGTTTTGATGCATCAATATATTGTTTAAGTGTTTTCTCTTCAATTTCAGAATTATTTTTCATTTTATGTAAAAAAATCATGGAAAATCTCCCAAAAAGTACTTTTTGGGGTGAGTGGTTTTATAAATACAAGTAGATTCCAAATGAATCTAATGAAATTTAATTATAACCAAGGAGATTCAAATATGAAGTTTTTAAAGTTGCCACAAGTTATGTCATTAACAAGCATGTCTAGAAGTTCAATTTATTTAGCAATATCAACCGGAAAATTTCCAAAGCAGATATCTTTAGGAGCAAGAAGCGTCGCTTGGGTTGAATCTGATATTTTGAGTTGGATGGAGGAATGTATAGCAAATAGAGGGTAGTGCAATGGGTATTAAAAAGCTAATCCTTAAAATTAGCTTATTTAAAAATCACGAATTTTATAGTGAAGGGTGCAAACTACACTAACTTAAGCTAGTTTAGTTCTATGTTGTTTCTTGTAAAAACAATATGAACGAACTAGCTCTCAACTAAAGAGATCTAACAATGCAAAAGAATAATATTATTTTAAATAGCGTAACACAAGATATTTATCATGAAAATACGAAGATAAAATTTACTAAATTTGTAGATGCTGACATGAAAACCGCTAAATTATATGATTTAGATGGTGATGTGGTGTTACTGAAGTCAACAAACGGAAACTTTTGGAATGGATCGTTTGAAACAATTAGTATTCCATATACCGAACTACCTCATGCCGTAGAATCAATGATGGTGGGGGAGTTTATTATACAAGGGGTGCATCAGCATTTAGCATCGGGAAGTTGCCCCTCTGATGCAACGAGATCCAAGCAGTTATTTCCGCTTAGTGATCAAGCTGGGCTGCTAATAATAGATAGTGATTCCATTGATATGTTTGATGAAATAGGTTCTTTAGATGATCTTATAGATGCACTTGTTACAATAGAACCTGCTTTAGTTTCAGTTATGAAGTTTTGTTCTAGCTCTGCCAGTAGTCATATTGAATATAATGATATAAATTCTGGATTGCGTGGTGTGCATACCTTTATACCTGTCAGTAATACTAAGAATAATACCGCTCTCATTGAAGCGTTACATGTACGATCAGTGATCCAGGGATATGCGTATCCAAAATTAACCAAAGCAGGTGTTATTAAAATAAACTCGCTAATTGATACTGCATTGAAAACTTCAAATCAACCAGTTTTTGAAGGTGGTGCAATACTAAATAACCCCGTTATTATTCAACATAAAGAGTTTAAATTATATGAGGGGGCTGTTTTAGATGCTAGTGTCATCAAGTCTTTAACTAACAGTGAAAAAACTAAGTATGATGTGACTGTTACTGCTTTAAAAGAATCGGTATCAGTACAAGCCAGCGTTATCCGAGCACAATATTTAAAAGAAAAGGGTCGGGCGATTAAGGATAGATTTCCAGCTCTATCCGATAAACAGGCAGGAAACATTACTAATAAAGCCGTAATGGATAATGATCTCTACGGGCAATTTATTTTACGACTAGAAACCGGTGAAGATATTACTGTTCAAGCTGTTTTGGATAATAAAGAAAAGTACCACCTTGCTGCCTGCGCACATCCTTTTGATGAAGATATTATGGGTAAAACTTTAATATATTTGGATCAAGACAAACCAATTATTCACACCTTTGCTCATGGTGAAGAGTTGTATTACTTACATCCTGTAATTGCTCAATGGGAAATTTCTTTATTAGACCATGTTGACTTGTTTAATAAAACTCATGCCCAAGTCATTTTTGGCGGAAAGCACAAGATCATGCGTTCAGTAGATGCAGAAATTCATCCGGACAATCGCATTACCTATGAATTTCTGAATGTAGAGGATTTAAAAAAGATTTATGCGAATAATCTTATCCAAATCGGCGAAAAGAATACCACTAAAGGTTTGGAGCCGGTCTATAAAGATAAAATGTCTGCGTGGTTATATCACCCTAAGTGCTGTGTTTATATAGGTGGCGTAGCATTTAAACCTGCTCAACGGACACCTGAAAATTATTATAATCTTTGGCAAGGTTTTGCAATAGCACCAAAATCAGGGGGTATAACATCACTAATTAATGAGCATATAGAGCGTGTAATCTGTAATAAAGATCCTGACCTTATCAAATATTTTAAAGATTGGGTTGGTTATACCATACAGCATCCAGAATCTCCTGTTGGTTCAGCATTAGTGCTACGAGGTGAAAAAGGCTCTGGAAAAGGTATTATTGGGCATTTTCTACGAAAAATTTGGGGTACACATGGTATGCATATTAGTAACCCTGTTCATTTGGTCGGTAAATTCAACAATCACTTAGCCGACTTATGTTTTCTTTTTGCCGATGAAGCATTTTATTCTGGGGACAAACAACATGAATGTATATTGAAAGCTTTGATAACCGAGCCGGTTATTACTATTGAACGTAAAGGTATAGATTCAATTAGTCAGCCTAATTTTTTGAAAATATTCATGGCAACTAATAGTGATTTTGCTGTTCCAGCTTCCAAAGATGAACGACGATTTGGAGTTTTTGATGTTTCAAGTGCTCGTATCAATGATAATGCATATTTCCGCGCGTTAGCTGTTGCATGTAATGATAAAGAAGTCCAAGCTGCATTTCTGGATGAAATGTTGAGTCGTGATGTAAGTGGGTTTTCTGCAAATGAAATTCCGGAAACTCAAGGCTTAAAGGATCAGCGATTGCATTCTTTACCGTCACATGGTCAGTGGATTGCCGATAGTCTGAGCAAAGGTTACTTTACAATTAAGTATCAAATTGACTATGAATATTTTGCTTCAACCAGTTGGCAAACAGAGCTTCCAACCAATGTTTTGCATGCGAGCTACTTAGACTGGTGTAACTCAAATAAAAAGACTCAATATGATATTGTGACGATATCTGTGCTGGGCAAATACTTGAAAAATATTTATGTTAGTAAGAAACTTAAAGGCGGTGCTAGAGGCTATGTATTCGGGAGTTGGGATGCTGCCATTTTAGCTTTTCAGAATTATGAAAAAGTAGATCTTGGTATTGAAAGAGAATTAAAAACAGAACCTTTATCTAATTGGTTCAATGACTATAACGCAGACGAGGTAGGAGCTGCTTCTTTACTTTCAAGTACACACGCAATGTCGCACTAAATTTTAGACAGCAAGACAGGGTGGTTATTTTTTATATCCTTCCTGTCTGGTCTACAAGTGTTGATTTTACTAGGTTCTAGACAGCAAGACAGGACAGACAGCATATTTCTTATTAATTTGAAAAAATAAATATAGAAAGTGTGTGCATTGTACTAGTTATTCGCTCTTCCAGAATGTACTTTATTGAATTTCAAAGATATTGTCTTTTAAAAACTATGTTGCACGCGAAAAATTATCCTTTAATAACAATGTGTTATATTGAATAGCGAAAAGTGAGATTGTATGTGGAGTAAAAATGGAAAAAATGCTGTCTGTGCTGTCTTGCTGTCTATTGCCAATATAATCAATATGTTACACACGACAGGAGGTTCTGGGTAATTAAGTGTGCTGTCTTGCTGTCTAGTTTTTAACATTGAAATTCACCCTGTTTCCATTCAAATTATGAATACACGTAAACGCAAACCGTATTAACTCGATATTAAAATCATTGTATGAGCAATATAATTAACTTTCCTCTATAATATCTGAAGATATTTACAAAGAACAGGCATTTAAAATGGAGCAATCACAGTTAACGGGTCTACTAGTAATAAATCCAAATGATAATGATATTTCAGATATACCCCTCATTAAACAGATAAGATTTTTTATTAATCAAGTTGAGCGTTCAAACGGCATTAAATTAACTAAGGCTGATAACTTACCGCCTCTGATAGTCAAAGAACTGTACCAGCAAGAAATCTTAAAAGATTATTTTATTGAACGAGGAATAACAAAACTTAGCAAAGAAACAGATTGTAAAGTTATTGTCTTAACCCGTATTTTATGTGAGATGTCTGGATTGATTAAGAAGAGATATGGAATCCTCACTGTTACAAAAAAAGCATCTGATATTGTAGCTAGTAATAAATTATTGCCGCTGATATTTGCTACGTTCACTGAAAAATTCTCTTGGGGATTTTTTGACGGTTATCAAAATGATTTTATTGGTCAATTTGGATTGTGGTACAGTCTGGCATTAATTAGTCAGCATGGAGATATTTCCAGAAATTCAAAATACTATGCTGAAAAGTACTTTAAAGCCTATCCGCATTTATTAACCTTAAAATCATATAATGGTTCAATCGATGCTAATTACAGTTGCTATTCCGTCAGAACCTTTGATAGATTCCTTGAGTATTTTGGATTTATTGATATGACTGAAAAAACGATGCCAGATAGTTTTGTTAAAAAGACAGATCTGTTTGATAAATTCATATCTTGCTAACAAGGATTACTAGAAAACTTCTGAGCAACAGTTATTACCTCTTTCTGACTGGTTGTATTAATAGAGTTATTTTATCTCCTCTTGTACTGATGCACTCAAACATTTTTCACAAAGACAATCCTGTTGGGAGTTAATAGGCATAATAGATGGGTAACTAAATAGAGTTCGCTCAGAAACAATAACTTATTGATAGTGTTAACTATATTGCCAATAAATGATATAA
>CANNLO010000305.1 GCA_947505055.1 Methylococcaceae bacterium
CCAATAGTCGGGTCATCCCAACGAATGCAGCGCTCGTGTTGTGGTGCATAATAATCAGTCGTTTTGTATAAAAATTCAGTATTGTCTTTGAGTACAACAAAGCCATGTGCAAAGCCTGGCGGTATCCACATTTGGCGTTTATTCTCAGCCGATAAGTGCACCCCAACCCACTTACCAAAAGTAGCCGATTGGCGACGGATATCCACCGCCACATCAAACACTTCACCTGCGGTAACGCGCACCAATTTACCTTGGGCTTGTTCTATTTGGTAATGCAGGCCGCGTAATACATTGGCAGCAGATTTGGAGTGATTGTCTTGTACAAAGTTAGCTTTAACACCGGTTAGGTTTTGGAAAGTCTGTTGATTAAAGCTCTCAAAAAAAAAGCCCCTGTCATCACCAAATACTTTAGGTTCCAGTATTAGCAAATCTGGAATTGCAGTTTGTACTACTTGCATTAAAACACCTGCTCAGTTAACAGCTGTTTCAAGTATTGCCCATAGTTATTCTTAATGTATTTGTCTGCCAGCTTGTCTAACGCTGCTGCATCAATAAATTGCATGCGATAAGCAATTTCTTCAGGGCAAGCAATCTTTAAGCCCTGGCGCTTCTCTATGGTTTCAATAAACGAAGATGCTTCCAATAATGATTCATGAGTACCAGTATCCAACCAGGCAATACCACGCCCCATCACCTCTACCTTTAGCTCACCACGTTTTAAATACTCGCGGTTCACATCGGTAATTTCCAGCTCACCTCGTGGTGAGGGCTTGAGGTTTTTAGCAATCTCGATTACCTGGTTGTCGTAAAAATATAAGCCCGTGACGGCGTATCTTGATTTTGGGACTTGTGGTTTTTCTTCTAGACTTATAGCTTGGCCTTGAGCATTAAATTCCACGACACCGTAACGTTCTGGATCACTCACTGGGTAGGCAAATACCGTGGCGCCATGGCTCATCTTTGCAGCAGTTTGTGTTTTATGGGCAAGCTCATGACCGTAGAAAATATTGTCACCTAATACCAAGGCGCAGCTATCATTGCCAATAAAGTCTTCACCAATAATGAAAGCCTGAGCCAAGCCATCGGGTGAAGGTTGCACGGCATATTGAATATCCATACCCCACAAACTGCCATCACCCAACAACTGCTTAAAGCGTGGCGTATCTTCCGGGGTGGAAATAACTAGCACATCACGAATACCCGCTAGCATCAACGTGGTGAGTGGGTAGTAAATCATTGGCTTGTCGTACACAGGCAACAGTTGCTTAGAAACCACCTGAGTGACTGGGTATAAACGTGTGCCAGATCCACCCGCCAAGATAATGCTTTTCATGCTAACTGCTCTCCAAGTTCTTGATAGTTATTAATGACCCATTAACGAAACTCGCCACCGTTTGGAATAATAATTTAGTTAATTTATAAATACAGACCTTACAGACCAATCAATGTTATAAATCTTTGTTGGTATAAAATTATAATACTTTATCACCACGAATAACTCCAAATACCACGTTATTCCTTTCAGCATGAAACTGTTTCCAGTCGGACCAGCCGAGAAGCAGTAAGCCGCTTCTGACTGGTTCGCCATTTTCTCCATCTGATATTAAAACTAATTTTATATCCGGCTGTTTGTTAACAAGTTTTGGACTAACCGATGTCCAGTCTAAATCCCGTATCGGTTTTTCTAATATTTCAACTGATTTTTCAACCTCATCAATAGTGTAGCCTGATAATATCTCTGGTAATACTCCGTATGTCACCCCAACCATAAGTGTGTTTTTTGCCAATCCAGCATTTTTTGCTGCTATTAATGCAGACTTGTAGTCATAAATCTGCTCACTATCTCTTTTAAAACGCTTATCACCGACTCTATCAGCAATATTATTTGGGTAATCTTGAAAGCCAGCTACTCCGAAATAAATCATCACACTGGAAAGTAATGGTATAAATATATTACTTTTTGGAATTGTTTGAATTTTAGAAAAAAATAAATATGCGCCAAAAATGATAAATGGAACCAAGTATTCAGCTTTATAACGGTCAGTACCCCAAAGAATAGGTCGTATCGAAAAAAACAGCACAGTAGCTATAATTAAAAATACAACTATCAGAAACCGATTAAACCAATAGTATTGCTCATTTTTGAACTTAAGGAAAACCCCAAACAAAAGAAATAGCCAGCTAGAATTAATTGTACTTAATGCCGTTTCCATAACAACTCCACTTGATAACGCATACGCAATACGATGGAGAGTTGAATAATCGTTAGGAATAAATGCCGATTCACCTGCGGTATAAGTTGCAGGTGTTCCATGCAATATGCTTACAACTAAAAATGGCAAACATAGAAAAATAGGAGATGCCACATAAATTAAGGCTTGCTTGCTTTTATCCAGCAAAGCCCTGTTATATATAATAAATAAAATCAGAAATATTGGATAAGCTAAAAATGAAGTTAATCGTAGCAAAACAAAAATTGATATAACTGAAAATATGCAGGTCCAGTAAGTAATATTTCGCTCTTGACTTAAAGGGATTTGAATTAAAAGTATTATCCACAAAACGGAGGTCCAAATTGACGCTTCGACAAGTGTAGCTACATGTATAAACAATGGAATGGAACAAAGCGCTGTAGCGATAAAAAAAGAATTGGTACGTCCTAGTTTTTTTAAAGATGTGATATATATTAAAAAAGAGCAACCAATCAACCCCATAAACTGTGGCGCTCGTAGGGATAAATCGCTTAAACCAAAAATGCTAGTTGACAGCCATAACGGAAATAATTGTAATGGTGGATGAGGGCTTCCACCACCACCGTGGCTTATAATAAGGTACCTCAAAATAAGTAATGGTAAGCAGATTAATATACTTACTGACATAAAACTAAATTTAATAAACTTGCTTAAACGAATGAGTAGTGCAGCAAATATTATAATTAACAAATCCAACCAATATATGGCATCTCTAAATACTATATTTCCTAAATTCACAAATTTATTTAAAACATTAATGGCATATATCTCATGCATTTTTGATGCGCTACCATAATAGAAATGATCTCCAACTATTGGTTGGCTAAGTCTATCAAATGCAACAACTATCCAGAAAGCAACCATTGCTCCTAATAAAAATATATCCTTAACTAGAAACCTGAGTTGTGATGTGAATAACTCTTTTTTACGGGCACCCAGAAATAGAAAATAAGTTGCTGTGCTAACAAGATAAACAGAAAACGCTATCTGAATGAATATTGACCTTGCAACAATAGCACCTTGATATCCATACGACCAAAAGAGAACAAAAACAATGATGTATGGCCAATTAAAGCTTATAACTAGCTCTTTATTCATTATTGGTCTTATTTTTTTAAACATCAGCAACATTGAAAGTCTCATTTCCGGATTGTATTTTTCTATACTTCTCCGCATCCCAATTAAGCAATTCTGCTATTGAGCTTGGTGATAGCGTAAGCAGTTTTTCAGTTACAGGCTGCCTAATTAATACGTCATAATAACAACGCAACTGAGCCTTTTGAGCAGTTGTTGCCGTTTTACTTTCATATACTCCTGTTCCTACATCAAAAACAAATGCAGGTCTATTATGAATAGCATCTAAATCTTCCAAGTTTATTGAACGCCCCAGAATAACGGCCTGACTCCCAAGAAAAACAACGTGATCAGGATATAGTGCCCATTCACTCTTCAGTCGTGATGAAAGATAATTATTAGTTGCCAGCTGATTCAGCTCTTGATCACTACACAAATCATAATCTTGATATTGCAAAAGAGGCACTGATTCCGTGGCGTTCTCATCAAGCGGCAATGGATCTATCATATTTTTAAGCTGTGTTAATAGCATCTGTAAAGTAATATCAATATCAGCAACGCTAGTCCCACCAATCACAAGACCATGATTTCTCAAAAAAAGGACGTCAACATCTGGTTGTTGTAATAAACTTTCTGCTACTGCCACAGCAAGCTCGGCTCCTGGCTTATAGTAAGCAATACAGCGCCACTTAATAGTGTCGCCAACTAATCTTTTAAACTCAGCAGCAGGATCAGCACGTACCAAGTGTGCCAGAATTTCAACTGCATGTAGATGTATAACTATCTTTTGTGGCATCAAGGCATGGAGCAACGTCTCTATCGACGGCCTTAGCCTAGAGTCGCCAATTACTTTCGGGATTGTATGAAAGTTTTTATTTGCAATTGCCTGTCTCAAATCATCAAGGTCAACTGGAACAAAAATATCTTTGACCTTTGCATCTGCCAACCATGTCCCAGATGCTTTAATCCAAAGCGTATCACCATCTTTCCAAGAGACATTACCACCAGCGCCTTGCACAAGCATTGAGTCTAAACCAATCTTGGCACAATAATCTGTAACGGAGTATCTTAATGAATTAGCAACTGTCATGCACATGCACCCAGTTTTGCGATCAGACTACGGAGTTCCTGAAATTCTGAAAATGCCGCATCTGGCTTATTTTCATCTTCACCAATTGCCGTTCCATCATGAAATTTTTGTAATGTCACAGCGTTAATTTTTTCTCTCGCCCCACGAATATCATTTACAGGGTTATCCCCAATCATCCAAATACAATCTCCCTTGGGACGCATTTTTTCTAGTGCAATTTGAAATGGTGCTTCATGAGGTTTATCAAATCCTGCCTCTTCACTGGTAACGATGTAATCAAAATAATGATCCAAGCCAAAATACACCACTTTGCGGAATTGAATCTGTGCCGTCAGGTCAGTGACCACTGCGGTAGGAATACCTAATATTCGAATGTCATCTAGTAACTCTTTTACTTTATCAAACAATATCGCATTGGATAAAAAAGTTCTCCAATAAGTTTGCTCAAAGTCAAGTGCAAGCAAAACCTGCGAACCAAGCCCCATGATTTCTAACATCCGCTGCATGTATAAAAGACGACTATGCGAAGCTGCCGTGTGTTTAAGGCGTTTTTTTACCTGTTCCCGCGCTTCTTTAGATGCGGCATCAAAATCTTCTGGTTTTATGGAAAAAGTACTGATCACTTTTTCTTTAACTGCATTTTGAGCTGCGAGATGCGCGGGGGCATAAGGATACAGAGTGTTATCGGTATCAAAAAGTATCGCGTCTGGAAGACGATTCAATCGATCTGGATTAAAGATTTTCATTATATAAACCGCTTGGTTAATGCTTGACTAATATGCGACAGGGTAATCAACTGCATTAAGCCCATCACTCCATCCTGCCACTTAGGTTGTGTATCTAAAAACTCGAGTACACGCGGGCAAAGCATCTGCGCCGCCATCGCAATATCTTCTGCCGAGGTATCGCCTTCAATCGTCAATACAACTTCTGAACCATCATTGTTCACCGACATATCAACATGCAACCCACACACCCCAACCAATATGCGAATCAAGGTGATTTCATTTAAGCCATGTCGCGTCCGCACAGACAACTTATAGCGTAGCGAATGATGATCATCAGCATTCGCTAGAATTCGTGGATGAATTGGCTGTAAAGATAATACCAAATCAGCATAAGCGGATTGGGGGCGGATAAATCTTTCCGCATCGGGTTCGCGTCGATTAAGGGAAGCATTAACATAATCCAACGTATGGCTACGCTGATTAACATCCCGCTTTATTTTGAAATATCTCCGTAGTTCCTCGTCGATATCTAGATAAATGCTTAGGTTATAGCAATCCCGCAAAATTGGTAAATACAACGCGTGCAGACCGCTGGCAATGATGAAGTCATTGCTCTTCTTTTGAAACGGCATGGTCATTTTGCCGCTTCGATGATCATAGTGATGTGCGTGAATACTCTTGCCATCGGTGAGCGCTACAAGGTCATTACTAAAACTTTCCAAATCATTGGCTTTGGGATTTAAGGGCGTCATCACCTGCCAAATTGGCTTTTGTCTATCCCA
>CANNLO010000306.1 GCA_947505055.1 Methylococcaceae bacterium
ATCTGCAGCTTTAATCAGCATGGTTTGCAATCTGACTATTGGTAAACCTCAGTATCTCGAAGTTGAGGCAGATATGCAGGCATTGCTTGAAAAATCGGAAATTTTACGGGAACAACTAACAAGTCTGATCCAAGCCGATATCGGTGCATTTAACAAATTAATGGCTGCTTACGGTTTGCCTAAAGAGACCGATGAAGAAAAGTTTGTGCGTAGCGAATTGATTCAATCCGTATTGAAAGAAGCAACTGAGGTGCCTTTGGCCTGTGCAAGAGCTTGTAGAAAATCGCTTGAATTGAGTCGTCATGCCGCAGAAAAAGGTAATTTGGGTGTTGTTAGTGATGCAGGTGTCGCGGCAATGGCTGCTTATGGTGGCTTAAAAAGCGCGGCATTGAATGTCTATATTAATACTGGTTGCCTTAAAGATACGGTATTTATCGAAGCAAAAATCGCTGAATTGGTAGATATTTTAAACGGAGCAGAGACTGCAGTAGACGAGGTCTACCAATTGGTTAAAACTAAACTTTAAATTTAGCCTATTTTAAAATAGGAATTAAAAAATGATTGACGAAAAAGTTATCAATCGCTATCATAGTCAGCTCTTCGAAGGTGGTTAAAGACACAAGCCATTGGTAAAGAGATTGTCGGGGTGTAGCGCAGTTTGGTAGCGCGCCTGCTTTGGGAGCAGGATGTCGGGGGTTCGAATCCCTCCACCCCGACCATTTGCGCTTGTAGCTCAACCGGATAGAGCACCAGCCTTCTAAGCTGGGGGTCGCAGGTTCGAGTCCTGCCAAGCGCGCCATTTTATATATCAAAATTTCCCCATATTTATGGTGAGCGTAGCTCAGTTGGTAGAGTACAGGATTGTGATTCCTGTTGTCGCGGGTTCGAGCCCCGTCGTTCACCCCAATAAATACAATAACTTATAGTTTTATCTGTAAGCAGTGTTGTTTTTACTTCAAAATTCCGGTTTCCATCAGTCAGGCGTTTCCTTCAACAAAACATCTTCCAGGCTTTCATCAGGGTAATCCTTCGTGCAAGCTATACGTTTGTTACTGCTTGTTTTTCCTTAATAAAATCCACTTCTTATCATCCCTGTCTAAGCTCTTTATTTAACAGAAAGACCGGAGGATTTTTAGCTGATTAAAACTTTTCTCAGGGGAAAGTCGTTCAGGAAAACTTTGCTAACCTTGCGTGAATTCAAGTAGTTAAACCCTCCAAACCCCGGAGAAAGACCGGCGAAAAAACCTTAAAAAACTACTACCATTGTCGATGAATAATCAGAAAAATTGATGTTCACTTTACTCCCATATCACTCTAAAACCGTTTAACTTTAGAACGGGCAATGAAACCAAGCAGGTTGTGCATTTGCTGGTCGTTCATGGGCGACCCCCGTGCCAGTTGGGTTATGATACGCGCCGCCTTTTCTTGCAGGGTTAACGTACAGATACCGTCTTAAAAATCGAAAATCAAGCCTTAAAAGGCTTATTTTTAGAGCTTACCCAGGGTACTGGTCGCCGCGTTATAGCAGAAGAGTTTGATTATTACGTGAGAAAGTGCCGATACCGTTTCCTACCGTTAAACCTTAATGCCTATCGCGTTTGGTCTGTTGCCTGTGGTCAAAGTAGTCACCCAGGCAAACGGGGTCTTTTGTTAAGGATCGTTGGTTATAGCAGCAAATCCCCGGCGGCAAAGCTGTTCACTCCAGCCAGCGGGATGGATTAGATATTTCGGGAGCAATTCTCAAGCATCATGATTCGTACTCAACAAAAGTCAGGTTTTTCAGCAAGTCCTCAAACTGTTCAATCGGTACTGGTCTACTGAAAAAATAACCTTGATAATCAAGACAACCTAGCTGTTCAAGGTTGTTAAGTTGCTCATTAGTTTCAACACCTTCGGCAATAACATCAATATTTAACGCGTTGGCCATGGCGATAATAGTACGCACTATGGCCTGATCATTCATGTCAATGCAAATATCACGAACAAACGATTGGTCAATTTTCAACTGATTCAATGGCAGTTTTTTAAGGTATTGCAAAGATGAGTAGCCGGTACCGAAGTCGTCTAATGAAAACTGAACACCAAATTCTTTTAGTACATTCATCACAGTAATGGTTTCATTGATATCCTCTTGCAACAAGCTTTCAGTCAGTTCCAGTTTGAGCAGTTTCGGATCAATTTCGTAATGTTGTATAGCGGCTTGTACTTCACTTACAAATTCAGCTTGATGAAATTGTTTGGCGCTAACATTTATAGCCAGGATGAGGTTGGAAGTAAGTTCGTTGTTTTGCCAGGACTTTAGTTGCTTGCAAGCAGTTTCAAGCACCCATCTCCCTATTGGCAAAATGAAGCCAGTCTCTTCAGCTGCCGGAATAAATTCCAGGGGTGAAACCAAGCCACGGATCGGGTGATGCCAGCGAATTAGAGCTTCTGCTCCAATAACGCGTCTATCGTTGTTGATTTGCAACTGGAAATAAAGTCTGAACTGATTCTGTGTCAATGCCTTATACAAGTCCCTTTCAAGATCAGCACGAGCCGTAACCAAATCTTGCATGACAGGGTCGAAGAATATCATGGTATTGCGGCCAGCCGCTTTGGCTTGATACATGGCAATATCAGCGCGTTTAATGAGATCTTCTGTTGCTTCCATTTGATCATTGAATAATGTAATCCCAATACTGGGAGTACTGTGGTAATCCTGAATAGTGAGGTTATAAGGACGGTTAAGTGTGGTTAAAATTTTAACCCCCACCGTTTCAGCCTGCTTGGCGGCGTCAAATACATTGACACTTAAATTTTCCAGCATGACTACAAACTCGTCACCACCCAAACGAGCTAGGGTGTCCTCCTCGCGGATACAACAAGAAAGCCGTTGGGCAACTTGTTGTAATAACTGGTCGCCATAATCATGCCCCAGAGTGTCATTCAGTGTTTTGAAATTATCCAAATCAATAAAGAACAATGCCCCATATTGTTTATTCCGGGAGAGGGACGCCTTGGCTTGGGACAAACGATCAAACAGTAACCGACGGTTAGGCAACTGGGTTAGTGGATCATAATAGGCTAGACGTTTGATTTCCTCAGCAGCTTCTACGCTCTTTGAAATATCGGCGATTGCAGCGACGTAATTGGTAATAATGCCATTGGCATTTTTAACTACCGAAATACTCAAATACTCTGGAAAAACCTCACCATTTTTGCGACGGTTCCAGATTTTGCCTTCCCAACTACCCTCAAGATCAAGACTTTTCCACATTTTTGCATAAAAACCAGCCTCTTGCTTGCCTGACTGGAGTATCTTTGGATTTTTGCCAAGCACTTCGTCCGCAGCAAAGCCAGTAATACGGGTGAAAGCTTTGTTTACCCGAATAATAATGTTGTTGGCGTCGGTAATTATCATGCCCTGTTGGGATTCAAAAGCTTTGGCGGCTATAGCCAGTTCCCTCTCTGCTAGCTTGCGTTCGGTTATATCGGTAGCAATACCACCAACACCGATGATTTTCCCCTGCGCATCACGCAATGGAAATTTTGAAGTCACCATAAACACTGACTCATTTGTTTTACTACTAGTGATGACTTCTTCAAAGAAACTTATTTCACCGGTTGCTAGCACTTGATGGTTATCCTTAACCAGTCTGTTGGCGGTTTCCGTTGGAAAAACATCATAAACTGATTTACCCACAAGATCTTCTTTGGCTATTTCCATGAAATTCGCCGCTGCTTCATTAAACAGAATGAATCTATTTTGTGGATCAAGAGCAAAAATATGTGAGGGAGAACAGTCGACCAAACTATTCAGCAACTGCTGAAAGTTCCGTAATTGTAATTGACGGCTTTGTAGTTCCAGCTCCGCTTCCTTTAGTTGACATTTTTGCCTAATTCCTTCGTCTAAAGATTTTGCCAGTACACAAGCAAACTCAACCTCAGCTGACGACCAAGACTTGCTTCGCCCAACATATAATTCAGTCCAGCTTTCGAATGATTGCCTTGGGGTAAGTGATAATCCTTCAATTGGGTTAACATGGAGGGTTTTCTCGGGTTTGCCTGCCCAGTTTACTGTATGTGGTTTTTCTGGTCGTAACCAGATGATGCAATTTTGCATAGACTGCGAAATCGGGGTGGCTAATAACCCGGCTGCAATATCTGCCGGAAGTGCGGCGTCGGGAAAATCCAAATGAAGATGATCAGAGCAAAATACTTTCTGTTCGGGTAAATTACCCAGAGCCTTGAGCAGAACGTTGCACTCTTCTGGCCGAGGAACAATGCCACCCATATATCGAGTACCATCAATTATCAAAATGATACCGCTAGCGTCCAGCAATCTAGCCAGTTCAGAAAGCAAACAATGAAAGATATCATGACTATCCTCGGTCATGATGCACTTCACCAAATTGCCTACGATCTCTAGGGCTCCAATTTCTAAATGGCGTTGTTCAAAGTACTCAAGTAAGGCCAGTTTCGATGAGACCATCTTGCTAACGATGTCCCCAGCATTTTGCATGGCATTCGAAGCTGGTTTTGCTGACAGGTGATGACAAGCAATCAACCCCCACAAATTGCCATCCTTTATTAGCGAAATTGACATGGAAGCCTTGACGCCCATGTTGCGCAAGTATTCAATATGAACTGGGGAAAAGCTACGCAAAGCTGAATGGGTCATATCCAGGGGTTGCTGTGTGACCGGATTCAAAGTAGGTGATATTGCTACCGGTTCTTCATCAATATCCGCTACATTGCGAACCAAATTACTCAGGTAAAGCCGTCTTGCTTGAGGAGGAATATCAGAAGCCGGAAAATGCAACCCTAAATAGGAGGCTACCCCATCAACTCGACTTTCAGCGATGATTTCACCATCCCAGCTAGAGTCAAAACGGTAAGCCATAACGCGGTCGAACCCCAATATCTTACGGGTTATTAAAGCGATAGAGTTGAAATATCGATAAGAATCTGAGTCTGTCTCGCATAGTATGGCGTTTAGCCTAGATAACAAAAGTACAGAAAATTTTTCTCTCTCAATGACGTTGTCGGCATAAGTCAGCTCTAAAACAATCATGTCACCAGAAGGGAAAACATAAACTTGCAAAACCCGCTTGATTTGTTGGCAAAGAACACTGATTGTGTTTGTTGGGGATTTTTCAAATTGGGCGGATTGAATCAGCGCTTCGATTTGTTCAGCTTGTGATTCTCCGACCAATGCTGCAAGCGGCTTGCCATAGACACCATCGTCAGGTAAATCGAGAAATGCGGCTAAATTGTCGCTGGCCTGAAGCACAAGACGCTGGCTATCAGAACTTAATACCAGTAGACATCCCTGAGGCTGGATTTGACTTATCTGATGAATCGGTTCCGACTCGCATTTTTGCAATGCCAGTTCCAATTCAGCTTGGGTATATTTGCTCATAAGCAACCTTCCATAAATATATGGGTGCGATAGTAGTCAGTTAGAACCCTATCAAATAATTTAAACGTTATTATTGTGAAGGCTGCAGCCAGTTGGCATTGTTCATCATGATGTTGAATGGATTCAACAAATTGACAAAATTCATCCCAGAAAATTACTGTGTTATTGCCATAACCGTTAAAATATCTCGCACCCTGTGTCGCCGTCAAGTTATGAATTCGATAAAGATTTTTCGAGATCACCTGCCCACCTAAAGTGGAACCCTCAATTGTGTAGAGTAAACCAATTAACTGACCGGTATTTAATATTTCAGGGAATTCTATGGGCTTAGCGGGTAAGTTTGTTTCGCTATACGGGTCTTCAATAAAGTAAAGAAGATCCTCTTTGAGCCAGGAAAGCTTTGATCTATTGGGTGCGACCTCAATTCTGGCGACTTGTAAAATCAAACAGTTATAAAATCACCTTTGTAACTGCTTGCCGGTTGCTATCAATAAAGAGGGAGGCTATTAGTTAGTTGGTGAA
>CANNLO010000307.1 GCA_947505055.1 Methylococcaceae bacterium
CAGAAGGATGCTCCATGAATTGTTGATACACATCATTAATGGCTTTTTCGGTAAAATCGATCTTTAGCATGTCAGGTTTTGCGGTTAAATCTGGGTATTATACCCCTCTGTATTTTCCGCAAATTTGACCAGTCGGAGTATATTTCCGTAATAAAGCCAGAAACCGTCATTACTTACACCGCCTCGAGCTTGCGGCAGACGTACCCAGATCAAACCTATTTCACTGAGTGTATCGACATGCTCGATCTGATAGTGCAAAGGGGTTTTGTCGTCCTTTAAAAACCGCAAGTCGCGGCCATTTTCTGCAAGTTCGGCAAAAAAGCCAAAATTTCCGGCATGAAGTCTGACCAGGATGGGCACATCACTCAGTGTTTCCTGAATGTCAGCACCGGTAGCCGCCGCATCAACGGTAACCTGCCGGCGCGATACCCAGTCATCATTCCACCAGGCCTGCGCCAAAACTGGAAACATGAGGGCAGTAAGTCCAACAAGAAAAGTTCTTTTATTCATTATTGTTTGAATTTAAGTTAAATGGAAAAAGTTAAGACCAAATTACTATTAAAAAGTGACCCGATTCGTTTGATCGTCTCAGGTACGCATTTTTTAGTTTAAAAAAGATTTCTTTACTTCTTTCTTAAGTGGCTAGCTTTTTATATAAGACAAGCATTTAACATGCCAGTATTAATAACATAACAAATCAATAATTTAGAGCTCGTTACTGTTGCCGGGCTGCTGATATATCAACACTTGTTGGGTTGCTGTTTCAGCAACAGTCAATGTTTCCCCTCTGTTTCCAGGGAAGCAGATAAGCCAGTATTTAAGTTTTAACGCACTCCCACAGATTAACCTTCAGGAATAACAAGTAAGTTGTCATTATGTGTTTTTTAAATTTAACTTATTGTTAATTATGGGTAGTTTTATATTTTATCTAATCGGTTACAGCTACAATAAAGCTGTTTCACGCGCTTAAATTATTATTGGCGCTTTTATTGCTTGTTAAAAATTAATCAGACACCTTACGGATATCTACCATGCAAGCACTCATTAGATTTTTGGTTTTGGCTTCCATCAGTTTATATAGTTATGGTGCCGCAGCATCTTTGCCTGGGTTTAGTATTTACTCGGAGTCCGACAATGACTCCAAAATTGCTCTGCAAGATACTTCAAATTATCAGCATCTTGCCAGTCAGCTAAACTCAACAAAAGCATCGATTAATAACAGGGTCGATTCACTACACAATATCTTGCTTGAACAACAAGTTGCCCAAAAATCAAATAGTGAAGTAAATCTTGATGTTTATTCGAAAGATAAAAAACTTGGTGCTATTGAAACAACGATCGATCAGAACGTTGAGGCGCTTATTAAAGAGGTTCCATTGCCCGCTACTATCTGGTTGTTCTTGGCGGGCTTTATAGGTTTCTTAAGGATCCATCGCAACCGCACCTACCATTGAACCTTAATTTTTCCAGAATATTTAGATTAAATAAGTGATTTGACACAGGTGAGTTATGACTACTCTCAATACATTCTATATAAAACAATGGATTATGAAATAAGCGCTCATGCTGTTAATTCACTCAAACCTACTGAAACAGGGTTATTAGCGGATTTCGACCCGCTAATTTTTTTACATCATATTTAATTCAATTCTGGTACTTAAGGCATCTACTACGGTACCATCAACCTTATGCTTCCCATATTTAACATAAGGAAACGCTCCAATAAATGAATTTAAGCCAAATTGAATTACTTCGGATAATTCAGGAAAATGATTTCAGTCTTTCAAAAGCATCTGAAAAAATGCACATCGTGCAATCTGCCGTTAGTCGGCAATTACAGCTTTTTGAGGCAGAATTAGGTTCTCCTGTTTATGAAAGACAGGGTAAAAGATTGGTAGGCTTGACCCCTTTGGGACTGCGTATCATGAAGCAAGTCGCGACTATTAACATGGCCAAAACCAATATCTTGGCTATTGCCGCTGATTTTATCGACAGTAATCAGGGGGTTTTGCATATTGCGACCACCCATACTCAAGCCAAGTATTTTCTACCCAAACCTATCCTGCGTTTTAGAGAGAAATTCCCCGGTGTCAGGATTTATATGCTCGAAGCATCGCCTGAACAACTGATTAATAAATTGCATGCCCGTGAAGCCGATATAGCTATCTGTACTGAGAAAGTCGCTGAAGATTCTGATTTGGCTGTCAAGTTTTGCTATGAATGGCATCATGCGGTGGTGGTACCGCAGAGGCATCCGCTCAGTGAAGGAAAACTTACGCTTGAACGTCTTGCCGCCTATCCTATACTAACCTACAGTTTTGGTTTTACCGGACGTTCGAGTATCGAAACTGCACTTAAAGATGCAGGCATGGAACTTGATGTGATTTTATCTGCCGCCGATACCGATGTAATCAAAACCTATGTTCGTCTGGGGATGGGGGTCGGTATTATTGCCGGTACGGCCTATGATCCGATTATAGATAAAGATTTGGTAATGCGGGACTTATTGCATCTTATACCCAGCTCAAAAACCAAGATCGCCTATTTAAAAAATAATTACCTGCCTTCGTATACTCAACATTTTATTGATGAACTCCTGATTGCAGCTGTCGAACTGGGCGAAAATTAATGTCGGCAATCTAAAAGTGTTCAATGACTTTCTCAAGTAAGGAAACAATTATGGAAAAACCACAACCGGTTAGTTTCGGTACGGCATTTTATTTCTGGTTTAAACTTGGGTTTATTAGCTTTGGAGGACCTGCAGGACAAATCGCAATCCTGCACCAGGAATTGGTCGAACGACGGCGGTGGATTTCAGAAAAGCGTTTTTTGCATGCGTTGAATTACTGCATGTTATTGCCGGGACCAGAAGCACAGCAACTTGCCATTTATCTGGGTTGGCTGATGCATCGTACTTTGGGTGGCGTAGTCGCCGGACTGTTGTTTATTCTCCCGTCGCTGTTCCTGTTGATACTGTTGAGTTGGATTTACCTGCGTTTCGGGCAGGTTCAAGCCGTTGCCGGTGTACTTTACGGCATCAAACCCGCAGTCACTGCAATCGTATTGTTTGCAGCGTATCGTATCGGCTCGCGGGCTTTGAAGAATAGTTTGCTGTGGACTTTAGCCGCATTGGCATTTGTTGCGATCTTTGTATTGCATGCGCCGTTTCCGTTAATTGTATTGATCGCTGCCATGCTGGGGGCGATAGGCGGACGGGTCGCTCCAGGCAAATTTACTATTGGGGGCGGACATGGTTCTGTCAAAAAAAGCTATGGCCCTGCGTTGATTGATGACGATACGCCGATACCGGAACACGCCCTGTTTCGTTGGTCGCAGTTGTTTAAAATTATCCTGACAGGACTGATTTTGTGGGGTGGCGTGATAGGATTTTTATGCGGACATTACGGTTGGAACGGCGCTCTGACGCAAATGGGCTGGTTTTTTACCAAGGCGGCGTTACTGACTTTTGGTGGCGCTTATGCCGTATTGCCTTATGTGTATCAGGGAGCGGTAGAGCATTATCACTGGCTAAGTGCAACGCAAATGATCGATGGTTTGGCACTGGGCGAGACTACGCCCGGCCCGCTGATCATGATCGTTACCTTCGTCGGATTTCTGGCTGGCTGGAACCAATTGCCGTTTGGTCCCGAAGCGGCGCTTTTGGCTGGAGTGGTTGCAGCCGTTGTTGTAACCTATTTTACTTTTTTGCCCAGTTTCCTGTTTATTCTGGCAGGCGGCCCATTAATTGAATCGACCCACGGCAATTTAAGCTTTACCGCACCGCTGTCGGCGATTACCGCTGCCGTAGTCGGCGTGATTCTTAATCTTGCCGTATTTTTTTCTTATCATGTGTTTTGGCCACAAGGTTTTGATGGGCGTTTTGACGGTATTGCAGCGCTGATCGGGGCAGGTGCTTTGCTGGCATTGTTTCGTTACAAGGCAGGGGTTATCGTGGTTATTTCCGTCTCCGGTGCAATTGGATTTTTATGGGTTTTTATTAAAGCCTGGTTGGAGTTACAGGGATTTATCTAATAAATTAACCAGCCACTGAGCCACGTCTATAGGGATGAAATGTAGCCTCGATGGAATATAACGAAATCGAGGAATTGACTTGTCATACCCTCGATCCCATCACCCGCATTGATTTGCTCAAGCAGAAAACGATGTTTTTCTACGTTTTGCCTAAGAACCTCTTCAGCGTAAATAAGTTCTGAGATATCTGTTCAAACCCCAATGATTTCTGTAGGTTTTCCGGCTGAATTAATAATCAGTTTGGCGCGATCCCTAATCCATTTCCAATGACCGTTTTTCATTTTGAAACGGTATTTACGCAATATGAATTTACCGGCAACTATTCGTTTGTGCCGGCTATTGAATTTTTCTCGTTCCCACGCGTTGCGCTGTGACTCCAACCAGAATACCTTGCATAATTACAAATCATTCAAGGCCTGAGCAGGATCGGTATGTTTTAGATTAAAGGCTGCCGCCACGGCGGCATAGGTCAAAGTACCACGATAGGTATTAAGCCCGTGTTGCAAGGCCGGATCGTTCCGTACGGCATCCAGACCCTCATTGGCCAGGCGTAAAGCGTAGCCGGCAGTTTGATTGTTCAGGGCAAAAGTACTGGTGCGGGGCACGGCTCCGGGCATGTTGGCGACACAATAATGTACTACGCCATTGACTTCGAAAGTTGGATTGCTGTGAGTAGTCGGGCGTGTCGTTTCTACACAACCACCCTGATCAACGGCCACGTCAACGATAACCGAGCCTTTACGCATGGTCGTTAGCATATTCCGGGTAATCAGCCAGGGCGCTCTTCCACCGGGTATTAAAATTCCGCCGATGACCAGATCGGCAGTTTGGATAAGTTCTTCGATCGTCGCTTCATCGCTAATCCGCGTTTGTAATTGCCCCCGGTAAATATCATCCAGATATTTTAAGCGGGCATGACTGATGTCCAGAACGGTAACTTGTGCGCCCAGTCCGACCGCAACCCTTGCAGCATTAGTACCGACTATGCCGCCACCCAGAATCACAACATTGGCCGGAGCCACACCCGGTACGCCGCCCAATAAAACACCACGACCGCCATGTGATTTTTGTAAATGTGTGGCTCCAGCCTGAGTTGCCATGCGTCCTGCGACTTCACTCATGGGTATTAATAAGGGCAGGCTACCATCTGGGGTTTGTACGGTTTCATAAGCGATGCCTGTAGTTCCACTGGCCAATAGGGCTTCGGTCAGCGGTTTATCGGAGGCCAAATGTAAATAGGTGAAAAGTAACAAGTCCTGTCTGAGGTATTGATATTCTGAGGCAATCGGTTCTTTGACTTTAATCACCAGTTCTGCCGCCCAGGCATCTTCAGCAAATGGCACGATTTGCGCACCTGCAGCTTGATATTCCTCGTCAAAAAGTGAGCTACCTTCTCCTGCGCCGCTTTGTACCAGCACCCGATGACCTCTGCGAGTCAAGGCTTGAACCGAACCGGGGGTCAGGCCGACGCGATATTCGTTGTCTTTAATTTCTTTGGGTAGTCCGATCAGCATGGTTAAACTCCTTGTTATTGGGATTTGTCGCGTGAGTAAAGCCTTGCTTTTACAGGATGAATTCAAGGCCTTATGTAGTAATTCAATATGATTTTTATAATAGGTGAATTATTGAGTGAACGCTTCAAAGAAATTGCAAAAGGACGGATATTTTCCAAGACCAATTTTCAAAATTATCCCAATGTGCACGTTTGTCGGTGTGAGCATTACTATATTTTCTTTGTACGTCCACAAAAGAATCTTAAACCAGTTATTTTGGCAGTATTGCATGAACGTATGAACTTATTGGTACGACTCAAGGAAAGATTGTAATAAGTGCAATTTTTTTAAAACTTTAATTTATACCAAAAACCATTAATA
>CANNLO010000308.1 GCA_947505055.1 Methylococcaceae bacterium
CTAATTGACCTAAATACTTGCCTGTTTCTTTATCGTAGATCTCAACCGCGCTGGCAATTGGGATTATCGTGAGTAGTAAAAAAGTAATTAGTGCTTTCATGATGTTGTTCTCCCTGTTGATTGCCTTTATTCCGGACCGATTTGAGCAGGTCGATTGCTTCGAATATCAAACAAAATGTTGGCCAATTATAGATATTTCAGTTCAGTTGTTTAACAATGTAAATTCTACAACCGATTAGCGACAAATAATGTCGTATTAAATATTTTTACATGATTAATTAAAGATATCGTTAAAGGGAATTATCATTTTGAATAATTTTTACTAAAATAGGGAGACATTCTTATTCCAGTATTGTTTTTAAATCAAACCAATGCGCTTCGACAAAATGAAGTGAATGCACTTCACCAGCTAATATTATCGGAATTATAATTAAACCGTGCTCATCACTATTGTCGTATTCAAGAATTGATTCTTCAATTTCATCATCGTTTGTTGTACAGGCATATTTATACATGGCTGCACAAGTTGGACATAACGCAAGGGCATTTTCTTTATAATGAGTTTCAAGTCCACTGATACATTGCACTGCTTCAAAATAATGTATGTTATCTGCACCTAGCCTGAATGGCATTTCTTGACAGCAACACTGACAAGGTAGTTGATCTTCAGTATTAGTGTAGCTTAGTCTCAAGTATGCTTTTGCTTGATCGGTCACACCTTTTTTATGAGGTTTAATGGCTCTCTCTCGAGTAACGCTCTCGGAAGATGGCGCATTACCTCCAAGTTCTAATACATTTTTTTTTCGACGCTCTGGATTTGAAACTGGTTTTTCTGGGAATTCTATAGATTGTGGCTTTTTAAAATATTTATCTGGATCAAAACCTGCTTTGACAGCTTCTGCACATTTTATTTTAACACTATGGCTATCAAATCCTTCACTGATAGCAATTAAATCTTTTTTTAGGTCTAATTCATTACGATCTTTTTGACTCGTACCAAATTCAACGGCAGTTAACCAATCATTGTCATTATTGTAAATAAAGTCAGGGTGCAACGTCGCAATAGTTAGATCAGACGGCTTTAAAAAATTGCCATGAAGATCTGGTACCCATGCACAATCCTTTAGTTGTTTGATAAATAATGAAGAAGCATATTTTTCAGAACTCTGGTTATTCTGATTTGGAAAGTAATGAGCAACCAATTGCCGCTTTTCTGCCTTACAGACCGTTTTCCAAATAACATTGCTGATAGCGAAGTTCTTAGAGCTTAATAATAATTGGCCAATATAATATTTGGATTGCTTGATCGACCAACCAAGACCTTGATCTATTTGATTTAAAATGTAATCTTCATCTATAGTTGTAGACGACTTTCTTCCACATTTTGCAAATATATCTTTTTGTAATTTAGTTGCTTTATCCTTACATATTTCAATCTTAGCCATAACCCCAAGTGCTATTGCGAAATCTGTAAAATTAGCTATAGACTGATACTCTTCCAATAGTTCAATTTTATATTTTTCTAGTGTTATAGATGAATCGTTAAATAAGTTTCTGAGTCCTGTATCAGCGTAGGGTGTATCGAGATAAAATTCATGAGTATGTTGACATTTAATATTACCGCTTTTGAGCCTTCCGCACAGTAATCTATGATTTTTAAAAATATTTGTATCTAAAGTTTTTCGCCAATAATTAACAAACATTTCAATGTCTGATAAATAAGTCTTAGTAATTTTAGTTTTTTTATTATCATATTCTATTAATTTGATCTCTATTGAGGCTTTAATATCAAAAGGTCTGACGCCAATTTTCTCAAGAAATAACTTTGCGAGACGTTTATTCTCATCGGAACGACCTGAATCATAAATTAACTTATTGACGATTCTTATGCTATCGGGAAGGGTAATTTTTTCAGTTGCAGGAAAAAAAGCTTCTGATGGAAAAACATAACTACTCCCATCCTCTGTTTCAACTAAAACAATCTTAATATTACTAACTATGATTGACTTTCTTTGACTCGAAGATGCCTCACCTAATAATGCGTAAAAACTGATAAGCCACTTGATATCTTTTTGTTGCAACCAAGCCTCAATAATTAACTTGTCGTCATATCCAATGATACAAAATGTTTCGGCTAATTCAGTCCAACTCCAACTATTGATATCGAGCGCATCAAGAAATGCTTCTTCTCGCTGGCTTTGCGGCGGTGGATTTGCTACCCACAAACCATCTGCATATTCAGTAAGTGTCTTTAAGTCTTTATCGCTTATAACGCCAGTAATTTTTGCTGGTCCTCGAAAAAGATCTTTACATTTAGCATGCGAATTGTTCTTTGTTGGCGTTAATGCTTCTTCTTCAAAGGCTTTAATAATTGCCATTTGAATTGGCTGGTAAAATTCAATTAAGTTATCTCTTGAATTAGGTAACACAGCTAAAAAACTTACCGTTAATAAACCTTGATCACGGATAGATATTAACGATTCCACAATCAGTTCAGAAATACCGTCACGTAACTGATCATTTCCACTGCAATCACGAACACTATCTCTAGCAACAGTTGAAGCAAACGGTGCATGTAGGTGAAAGCGCAAGTTAGAGGTCTCTTTTTCAGCAGGAAAATAAATAGAGACCTGGCCATGCTCTAATGGAACGATTTTCCAGCTACTACCTTCGTTTTTTTTGTTCGGTTCTTCAACTAAGCTATAAGCAATGGCAATCTTACATTTTTCAGGTTTGCCATTCTCGTCTGTGACTTCAATCTCTTTCTGAAAATGTAACCAGTGTGAAACTTTTTCAGCTCCTCCCGGATGAAAGGAGCAAATATCAATACGCCCATTATCATGATCGATACGTTGCAAAGATCCAGCTTCTCCATTTGGGAGCTTATAATCAATCTTACGTATATGACTTAAAAACAGGAGGGTGTTGTCACTCAAGTTTCGTAAGCCTTTCTCGATTTCCGTTACCGCAATATTGGCAGATTTCTTTGGATTATCGAAAGGAAAAATAAAGCTTGTAATTTTGTCATCAATAGCAGGTTTTGAAACGCCCTTAGTTTCCGGAACAACTAAATCATGAATACGAAAGTGAAAATGACCAGAGTGTATTTCTGGTGTATCAGTATAAGCAAATACAGCTTTAAAACCGACACCAAATTTTCCAATACTAGTAGGGTCATCGCGTTTGGTGCCATTACTAAAACTAGTAATGGCTATTACGTCAGTTTCTGAAAATAAGCGATCACCATTGTGATTAAATTCAAGACAATCTCTGTTCAAGTTAAAATAAACATTAGTGGCTTTTGTATCTTCAGCATTTTGAAGCAACTCAAAAATGAAGTGTGCAGTGTCGGGATAAAGGTCAGATAAAAGTCTTCTAAAAGCATCTTCTTCTCCTCTTACTCGTAATGCTTTAATGAGTTGCAAGCCACTTTCTTTCCATTCATCAAGATTCATTGATGTGTGTATGCTTGAAGTCATTATTCACACTCAATCATCAATATGCCGAATGCAACTACTTCAGCTAACAGATCAGCTTGTTTAATGGCTTTTTCCAGCTTATCAACGTGTGCTTGATAATCCCTAGCAGCCGCATCAATCTGTGCTTCTCGCATTCTACGTATACGGCTTTCAGTCACGTTGTCGCGCTGCTCTTCCAATAAGGTCATTCTGGCGTTATGTGTGGTTTTCAGTGAAGCCAAGCGTGAACTAGCGTGCTGTTCAACTTGTTCTATATGAGCCGCACGAGTATCTAACCACAGTTGGTAGTGACTTTTTTCCAGTAAGTTTTCTTGTTCATCGGTAATATGTTGGTTGTCAACCTTCACCGGCACAGCTTTTTCTAACGACTCTAATATATGAGACATTAGTTCCGGATGTGTACAAACGGGTTGAAATGTGAAGTCTTCTTTTATGCCCAATTTACGCCAACGGTAAATGGCATAGGGATAATGTCCCGTTGGCACCTTACCGCTATGCACTCTCAAGTTACAATACAAAGGTGATGAGGGTTCGACAGATATTGCTGCTTGTTGCGTCAATGGATGAGTGGGGGTGATGAAAATCAAATCACGCCGTTCTGCGGCGGTTTCTTGATTAAAGGTTAAAGCTAGATAAGGATCATTTCCTTTTAACCAGCGCGACCATGTTTGCGCAGTTTCGCCTTTGTATGAATGGCTTTTAAAATCTGTCAGCAACTTAGTTCTTATTTCTTGCCCTAGTTGCAAAGTGGTCATCGATTTTTGTCCTAGCGTAGTAGGTAGATTGCTGGCACCTCGCGCTTGCAAATAACGACTGATCAGATTGGCGAGCATAGCCGGTGAAAGCCAGAAACTGGCAGCTTGTTTAACCATATCCTCATCGTGTTTGGGCTGAGTCAAGCCAAACAATTTACTTTGCTCTTCTTCTAATCTGGTTTGCTCTTGAATATCCCGAACTTCATTATCGGCCAATTGCTGAAATCTGGCCGCTTGCTCTTCGGAATTAAGCGTAAAGTTTTCGGCAATTTCACGAATCTCTTTGGTCAATTTGCCTAGAATTTCTTCACTACCACCCAAGGCTTGACGAAAAATACCAATACGCAATAAGCATCTTTCATAAATTTCAGCATCTACAGTACCTGGCGTTATAAAGTTGTAAATAACCACGGTTTCGCTTTTTTGTCCGTAACGGTCAATACGACCGATACGTTGTTCAACGCGCATCGGATTCCAAGGCAAATCGTAGTTGACCATTCCATCACAAAATTGATAATCCAAACCTTCACAGCCAACCTCGGAGGACAATAAAATATCCAATGCCTTGGGATCTTCTTTAGCTAAACTAAAACGATTACGTAAATCTCGGCGTTCATGATCAGGTATGTCGCCGTGGATCAAGCCGACACGAACAGATTCATGAGAAAGCTTATCAAGCAGATAAGCTAGGGTATGGCGAAAACTACTGAAAACTAATAGTTTGTTATTGGCTAATTTCTGTTTATCACGTATGACTTTAAGAAAAGCCTCGAGCTTAGGGTCTGGGCCCGTAATGGATTTCGCTTGCTTGATTAGCTCATCAACATCAGTGCGAAATTCAGCTAATGTCTCGTTAAATTGATCAGGAGTATTATCGTCATCTAGCTCACTGATTTCCAATTGTGATAAATGACGATTCAGCATGGTTTCTAGTAGAGGCGCCAAACCGAACACACAACTAGATACCTGTCTTCGCACCATTGACAACATAAATATCAGATTTTGATCACCATGACGATGGGCAAGAATGCGTGCAATGAGATCAATTAGATTGGTATGTAAAGCAGCCTGTTCTGGGGTAAAGTCTACTGTCACGGTTTCAGGCTTACGGGTAGTAAACACACCAATGTCTCGTCGCCGAGTTCTATTGATAAAAGGTGAAAAGGTATAAAGCTCTTCTAATTGCCGGGTAATCGTAAGCCGTGTTTCTGGGCTTTCATCATCGCCCGTTAAAATATCATGGGCTTGTTGTATGCGTGGATCATGAATTAAAACGCCTCGCCCCCAAGTGGTGCTCAATGCTTGGTCCAAAGCCGTTTTTGCTATTTCTTTCCAATCTGCTTTTGCCGCCCTCGCCACTGCTATGGCAGCATTTAAATAAGGATTTGGCTCGGCCATGTAATCGAAGTCTTGCCGCCTGGTGATTACATCAGGGCGTAGTAAATGCAATAACGTGTATAAATCTTTATTGCCTAATTGAATAGGCGTTGCCGATAGTAATAAAACGGCTTCTGCATTATCACAAAAATGCCGCACAACTCGATAAGCCCAGGTATCAGTATTTCGGATTGCATGAGCTTCATCAACAATCACAAGATCAAAAGTAGGCGGTGGATCAAGATCAAGTAATCCTAATTGCTTTTTACGACCGTCATCCTTACC
>CANNLO010000309.1 GCA_947505055.1 Methylococcaceae bacterium
GTCAGGATCATGTTCACATATTTGTATCCGCGCCGCCAACCATGGCACCCAGTGAAATAATGAGACGAATTAAGGGGCGTAGTTCGATGAAATTGTTTGAAAGTTTTCCCGATTTAAAGAAACGCTATTGGGGGCGACATTTTTGGGCAAGAGGTTACTTTTGTGCAACTTCCGGTGAGTTGACCGAGGAAATGATTAAGAATTACCTGGAACACCACTTTGAACCTAAGGGCGATGATAATTTTAGGACAGAAACATAGACGGGTCTTGGGACCCGTATCCCGACTTTAGTTGATAGATCTAGCCCACCAGCTTTAGCTGGTGGTTGTTTAGTGCGAGTTACCTAAGTTTTGATAGCGTCTGATTACGTGGCTTTGTGAGTATAAAAAGTGATAGATTTTGGTTAAAACGGGAATTACTGCTAAATTTATCTAACCACCGTATCATAATAGGATTGTATGAATGTATTTTCGTAAACGTCACGCATTTCAGCTAATCGTTTTTTTTGTTCTTAATGCAGTTAGTTTAAGCGGCTTCGCTTTGACCGATTTACTTACTGAAACCAAGCCAGAACTTTCAAAAATATCTGCCAATCAACTTATGGGCGTCGGTTCTTTGGGGCGTATTGAGCCTCGTACCCGGGTTATTCGTGTGTCACATAATGCGGGTGCTGAAGGCGCTAATTTGCAACAACTCTTCTTCCAGGAAGGCGATCTGGTGCAAAAGGATGATGTGTTGGCATTATTGGCTGATCATAATAAAAGACTGGCGGATATTGAAGTTTCAAAAGCCAAGGTAAAGGTACTTGAAGCAAGATTAACCGTTGAAAAAATCGCTTATGCCTACAATCAGAAAGAGTATGTGCGTTATCAGTCCTTAGTGAAGACGGCGACAGCTAGCGCTTCATTAGCTGACCAAAAACAGCTTTTATTTCAGCAATCGCAGGCAATGGTCGCTCAATTGCTAGCCGAAATCATGGGTGCTACTGCCGACCTTCAGGTTGCCGAGCAAAATTTGACTAAAACTATAATCAAAGCGCCGCTTACCGGGACTATTATCAAGATAAAAGCGTGGCCCGGAGAAAGGATTGCCGATCTGGGTTTGTTGGAAATGGCTGATTTGACACAACTTGATGTGGTGGCAGAAGTCTATGAGGCGGATTTGCCAAATGTCCATGTCGGCCAAGCAGCAGAAATCAAATTAATTGGTTTTTCTGTGCCTTATAAAGCCCAAGTGCGTGAGCTTGGCTTTCAGGTAAGAAAAAACGATTTAAATGATACCGACCCATTGGCTGACAAAGACAACAGAATTATCGAAGTTCGTTTAACTTTGGAAGACAAGGCGGTTATTGATTTACAGCACCAGATTTATCGGCAGGTACAGGTGCGGATATTGCCATGAATTTGATAACGGCGATTTCGTTTCCGGCGCGTTTGGCCTGGCGTCAGTTAGTTCATGATCGTACCAAATTGATAGCGGCCATTAGCGGTGTGTTATTTGCTACCGTATTGGTTTTTATGCAAATAGGATTTAAAGATGCACTTTTTGCCGGAGCTTCTTCCTCGCCCACAAAAATGGATGGCGATCTATTTATTATGCATAAACAAACCGAAGCCATGTGGCGCTCGGTGCGCTTTGATCGCACCGAACTGATGCGGACGCTGGGACACCCTGAAGTGGTTTCCGCTTATCCAATGTATATGGGCTTGGCACCCTTTAAAGATAGCGTGACACAAATTAAAAGAACCTTGGTAGTCTATGGCTATGATATAGACGCTCATCTTATGGATATCAAGGAAATACAAGACAAGTATGAGCAACTGCGTTTACAGGACACGATTTTGTTTGATGAGTCTTCCCGGCCTGAGTTTGGCCCTATGAGGCAATTAATTGCGGAAGGAAATGACCTTAACGAAATTAATGATCATAAAGTTAAAACGGTAGGGCTTTTTAAATTGGGTATATCTTTTTCGGCTGACGCTAATGTGGTCACTAGCGACTTGAATTTTTTAAGGATTTTTCCCGATAGAAGGCCTGATCAACTCGACTTGGGCGTAATAAGATTAGTGCCAGGCGCCAATAAAGAGCAAGTAAAGGCAGAGTTGATGGCCAGTTTAAATAAAAATATTAATTTTTTTACCCTTGAGCAATTAGTTGATTCAGAAAAGCTTTATTGGCAGATTAGAACGCCCATCGGATTTATCTTTGGTTTCGGTACAGTCATGGGTTTGGTCGTCGGTATGGTTATTGTTTACCAAATTCTGTTTACTGACATTACCAATCATTTAAATGAGTTTGCCACCTTAAAAGCCATGGGTTATAAAAACGGCTATTTTGTCAGAGTTGTTTTTGCCTCGGCATTTTTTTTGGCCATTTTAGGTTTTATACCCGGATTTATATTATCGGCAGGTCTTTATCATTTGGCAGAAGGGAAAATTTTTATGCCCATGCCGATGACTTTGAATAAAATTGTTACCATTTTTTTGTTTATTTTGTCCATGTGTGCAACAGCGGGGTTGTTGGCCATGCGTAAACTTAAAGCGGCTAGTCCGGCGGATATGTTCTGATGGCGGCTATGATTGATGTGCAGAACCTTGATTTTAGTTACGGCAGCGGGGAGTTAAAAAACCGGGTATTAAAACAGGTGGATCTGACTATTGATGCCGGCGAGATCGTTATCATGACCGGGCCTTCGGGTTCGGGAAAAACGACTTTGCTGACTATCATTGGCGGATTGCGGCAGGCAGAAGAAGGTAGCGTTTCAGTTTTGGATAAACAGCTGGTAAATAGCGTAGAACATACCAAGGTACAGATACGCCAGCAGATAGGTTATATATTTCAACAGCATAATCTGCTTAAATCTTTGACTGCTGTTCAAAACGTCAGCATGGCTCTAGAGATTTATAGCGGCTTAAAGGAGCAAGAACGCCTTAAACGTTCGGCTGAGATGCTTTGCGCTGTAGGCTTGGCAGATCGTCTGCATTACAAGCCTGATCAATTGTCTGGAGGGCAGCGCCAACGGGTGTCGATTGCACGCGCTTTGGTTGGTAACCCCAAAATAATACTTGCTGATGAGCCCACAGCATCTCTGGATAAGCAAAGCGGTCACGATGCAGTCGGCATTTTAAAAAAACTGGCCAGAGAATCAAGTACGACTATACTGTTGGTGACCCACGACTACCGGATTCTAGATGTCGCTGACCGGATAGTTGAGCTTGAAGATGGAATCATTAAAAACTGAAGATTTTGACAACCTGATTGTGGCGATGCCATTTATATGACATCCATTGTTGACACATAAATTTTAGATAATATATACGAGTAAGCTTTATGCAAATGAATAAAAATGGCCTGATTACCGGCTTGATGAGTGTTTTAACGCTATTCGGTGCTACACAAGCTTGGGCCGAAACACTGGAAGATGCCTGGGCAAGTGCCATTAACAATAACCATCAAATTAAATCAGCCAAAGCTGATACCAAAACCTCCGAACAGCAGTTACACTCGGCAGAAGGTCAGCGCTTACCCGATTTTAATGTCAGTAGCGGTTATACCCAGTATAGTGAAACGCCTGCCGCAAAAGCTCAAATAGCAGGTCAATCTGCCCAGTTTAGTACCTCTCAGTCGGGAAGTGTTAAAGCGCAGGCGATAGCATCAGTGCCGATTTACACCAGTGGTCGGATTAGCCATAACATTGATGCTGCTGAAGCAGCGTTGCAAGCCGTTCAGTCCAATGAAATCACCTCTGTTTTAAATATGAAAATGCAGGTGGCTGAAGCTTATATAGCGGTATTGCGCATGGAAAGCGCTTTGCAGGTAGCCCAAAGCCATGTTGATACGCTAGGTTTGCATATGAAGGATGTAAACAATCTTTTTACTCAGGGCATGGTCGCGAAGAATGATCTATTAGCGGCCAATGTGGAACTAGTCAATGCCCAGCAGTTGGTTGTGCAGGCTAACAATCAACTGGATATTGCCAAAGCGCACTACAATCAGTTACTCGATCGAAATCTGGCTGATGTCGTTAATCTGGCTCATCAGTTTCCGGAGACGCCTCAAGGGTCATTAAGTGAGCTTAGCAGTAATGCATTAAAACAACGTCCGGAATTAACCGCAATGGCTCAGCAAATTGAATCGCTAGGCGAGCAGGCGCAAAGTGTAAAGTCGGGCTTGATGCCGCAAGTGGCCGTAAATGGCGGTTATCAATATCAGGAAAATCGCTATCAGGCTTATGAAGGTATGTGGATGGCAAATGTCGGTGTGGAATGGAAGCTTTTTGATGGCAGTTCCGGTCATAAAAGCGATGCGATTACCGGGCAAGCCATTTCTTTAAAAGAGCATCGTGACGACTTGTCCAGCATGATCGGCTTACAGGTGCGCCAAGCCTGGCTGGATATTCAGGAAACCCAAAAACGTATCGCTGTGACCAAGCAAGCCATAGCGCAAGCCGATGAGAATTTAAAAGTGACTAACGATCGTTACCAGCATGGCTTATCCACAAATACCGATGTGCTTAAGGCTGAGGACTTGCGCATCATTACTCAGGGTAATTTTAACAATGCCAAGTATGATGCTGCCTTGGCTACCTTACACATGAGGCGTGCAGTGGGTGTTTTGTAGAGTAAGGGTATAAATATTGAGCCGATTTTTTTAAAGAAACCTGTATGTCACTAAAATATGTCTATGGATATAGAGTTTTGCGTAGGCAGATTTGTATTTATTTATTCATATTCACTTTAAACAGATGAATTATAATTAAATTTATTTTTCAAACACCGGAGTCTGTCATGAGCGTCAGTGCCCTGCATATCTATGAACAACTTACCGATGCCCCGGATGAAAAATCACGGGCGCGAATTATTGCCGAAGCCATTGGTCAACTGGAAGATCGTTATCCGCAGTTAAAAGAAGTCGCTACCCAACCTCAATTGCGGGAAACAGAGTTGCGGTTGCTTAAGGAGATACAGGAAGTACGGCTTGAAATTAAGGAAGTCGAAGCTGGTTTAAATAAGAAAATCAGCGAAATCGCAGCCAGTTTGCATAAGGAAATAAGGGGAATCGAAGCCAGTTTGCATAAGGAAATCAGAGAAATTGAAGTCCGGCTGTCAAAAGAAATCCACGTCATGGATTTAAAAATAGCTGAAAACACCACTAAAATTGCCGAAACCAAAGCCGAGTTAGTGCGTTGGGTGGTTGGAGTTGGTTTGCTGCAAACTACTTTGCTCACTGGGGTTTTGCTTAGAGTGGCTCATCTTATTTAGCATGATACCTAATCTGCTCTTTGTTATTTAAAGGATTGGATTTTAACAATTAAGTAAAAGTTCCCAGATATTAGTTGCCTGATACTTCGGTTATACTGGGCTACTCATCCTAAAATAATAACGAGACCAAAACCAATGGTTAATAAAACCTTTGATTACCAATCCGCTTTTTCCAGAAACATCGGCTGGATAACGTCACAGGAACAAGACATACTCAAAAGCAAGCGCATCGCTATCGCCGGTTTGGGTGGCGTGGGTGGCAGTCATCTGATAACTTTGACGAGGCTGGGTGTCGGAAAATTTAACATCTCCGATTTTGACAAATTTGAGCTACCCAACTTCAACCGCCAGGCAGGTGCCAGTGTTTCTCATCTGGACAGACCCAAAACCGAAGTGATGGCGGAGATGGCGTTAGATATTAATCCAGAATTGGAGATATCAAACTTCCCCAATGGCGTTAGCTCGGATAACCTGTCAGAATTTTTTACAGGTGTTGATTTATATGTCGACGCGCTGGATTTTTTTGCTTTTGAAGCAAGAGAAATGGTGTTTGCCTATTGCGCCGAACACGGCATTCCCGCCATAACGGCTGCGCCCTTA
>CANNLO010000310.1 GCA_947505055.1 Methylococcaceae bacterium
GCTTGTTCGTGTTCCTACGGTCGTGCATTTGCTATCCGCTTCTTTCAGGTTGGCCTCACGGCTTTTCCCTTGCGGTTTCGCTACGGTTGTCGTTACTTCTTCCGGTTATCTCCTTTCAGATAACAAGTTTTAGCCCATGCTGGGCACACTAGGCAAAGCGCTCATTAAGATCGCGCTGTATGGTTCTAAGGTTTACACCAAATTCCTCAGCTAAGGCATGGGGCTCTAGCTTTTCACCCTGATTTAATTTCACCAGCATTTGCGCTAATCGATAAACCAGTGTGTCATGATGATTGTTGGTCATTCATTATTCCTTATATGATATTCCCTGACAGTATGAAGAAAATTCTGTATCAGAATAGTCGACGCTAATACTTTCTTGCCATCACCTTTCATATAACAAGCTTAGATCATGCAGGTCCAATATTCATCGACTTTCGCCACTTAAAGCCCATTATCTCTACTCCGTAAGTTCTGCTGTACCAATCAAAGTGGGATCATAACAATTTCTATACTACACCTTAATGAAATTAATGATAACAAAACTTAAATTAATTTTTTAATTTGATACTGAGTCTGTTTCCATTGCCGATTACCTGAAGCATCAGTGGGTATGGTTTTATTACCTTCGATTAGATAATGGGTTTGTTGCCATTGTCGGTTTCCTGAGGCATCCGTGGGAATGATTTTATTTCCTTCGCTGCGATAATGCGTTTGATTCCACAGACGATTACCTGAAGCATCAGTGGGTATGGTGATATTACCGTCAGTTCGATAATGAGTTTGTTGCCATTGTCGATTTCCAGACGCATCGGTAGGGATGATTTTATTTCCTTCAACACGAAATTGCGTTTGCTGCCATTGTCGATTTCCAGAGACATCGGTGGGTATTATTTGTTCAACAGCAAAGCCAGCACCCGACATGATCAATAGACTTACCATTAATAATGATTTTGTTTTCATTTGATTAAACCTCTTAAAAAGATACAGGCAGTGAGTATGTAACAACACTATGACAGGTGATGTCGTTTAGTTTTGTAATTAACGAACGAATGAACCCACTAAAAAATTAAATTATCCACAACAACTACGACATGACCTGTCGTAGCCCTCAGGCATCATGGCAACCTTAAATGATTTAAAACAATTGGAGAGTAAACATGTTCTGGGTATTTAT
The DNA here is from genome assembly GCA_947505055.1 of Methylococcaceae bacterium. Next base: position 1,178 of record CANNLO010000310.1, read on the forward strand.
TTTATTAGTAGGGTTAGGCGTTGTTTTTACAAAACTAGGGGCTTATTCGGTAACAGTTATGATGCTTTCTAGTGTTTTAAAAGTGGTCGCCGTTGTCGCTTTATGTACTTTTATTTGGCTGTTCTTTAAGAAAAAACATATCTAAATCTAGCACTATAAGAAGAGCATTATTTACTTGATATCAATACCTTGAATGATAAAGGCAAAGAAATATACAATAAATTTAACTATTTTGTGGTTCCTTATTGTCCCTGAAAGGTGTGCAGTAAGCTAAGTTTAGTATCACATTAATCGTAGAAAGATGAGACACAAGAAAGTGTGTAGGACCTACCGACTAATTATAGAATTAAGTAAGTTGATATGATGCCTCCAGTAACCCTCTCAAAATAATCAGGAATCGCTGTATGTACCAGTTCGTTAATAGAATACCTTACAAAAGCATTGCTGTTATGAGTGCTCAACCTAAAGAGGGTGTTAGTTATGTTACTAATATGCTCTGTGATGAGAGTTTTCGAAAATATTATGAGCAATGCGAACAAGTGCATTTGGCGGAAGTGGCTCATATGGCTCGTGTGCATTTAGTGGGCGAATTGGGCTCAAGTATTGCCCACGAAGTTAATCAACCCCTGACGGCGATTGCAAATTATACCCAGGCTTGTTTATGCTTGCTTGAAACTGAGTCGCCAGATTTAGTAAAATTGAGCGACGTTTTGCTCAAAACTCATCAACAGGCTTTAAAAGCAGGTCAGATAATTAAAGGTATCAAAGCGCTGGTGAGTTCTCAGCAAAAAGTACGCAGTTATGCCGCTGTTAATACCTTAATTCAAAATGTCGTAAGTCTTTGTAGGAATGATTTAAATAGTCATCAGATAGCGCTGGGGCTTGATTTGTCAGATAATCTTCCTGACATATTGCTTGATGAGATACAAATTGAACAAGTGTTATTAAATCTGCTTAGAAACAGCATAGATGCTTTGCAAGAGATTTCAGGAAAACCGAGGCAATTACGCATTCAAACGCGCATCAATAATAAGCAGGAAATACAAGTAAGCGTGCATGACAATGGCTCAGGTATTGAGGAGGCTAAAAAACATAAAATATTCGCGCCCTTTTTTACTACCACAGCGACTGGCATGGGCATAGGTTTATCTATTAGCCGCTCCATTATTAAAGCGCATCAGGGTGATTTAAATTTTAGCAGTCAAGCCGATGAGGGGACTTGTTTTTATTTTTTATTACCGGTTAAGCTTCTAGCGGAACGGGGTTTGCAAGCACATCCTTAAGGTTTGATATTTTTCGCAATATATCAAAACATTTCGAACGGGGCAACAGTCCGTAATCTCGATGAAGCAACGCGGAAGCTAAGATTTACAGCGCGCCAACCCATCGATTCATCTGCATTTCATCGAGGTTACTTGCTAAATGGACTAAATGCAATAGACAGGGAATTTTACAGGCGCGTCTTCGTTAAATTTCATTTTTTAACGGCAAACTACCAGTTGGGTTAAGTGGGATCGTATAGATAGTAATGATTACCATACTACTCATTACCGACTTATTTCTTATATATTCATCTTCAGCCTACGGCAAATCAATCCCGGCACACTGAACAATTGCTCATCATTGGTGAGCAAAACAGCTTTACGGGTTATCGCTGTTGCAACGATCAGCGCATCAGGTAATTTCAGTCGCGTTGTTTGTCGCAGACGGATAGTTTCCTCCTTGAGTATTGAATCAAGGTCAACAATCGTAATTGTCGCCAGAAAACGGGCAAGCCAATTTTGCTGTTGACTGTTTAGGCCGGCAAAGCCGCGTAATTCAATTTCACTAATAACAGAAATAGCGAATATGCCACGCGGCAGCGGTTCAGTCAGCAGGCCTTTTTGCAAGCAGATGATGATGTTGGTATCGAGGATGAAATTCAACGATCCCATTCGCTATCCCAGTCACTACGTTGTTGCCGCTGCCATTCTATTGGATCATTCATTGGCCAGTCTAGCGTTCCTGCGAATGCCATCAATTGTTCCGACTGATCCTGTTCGATCTTGACTTCTGATTCAGTTAACAGGACGATCACGCGTGCTTTGTGGCCAAACATTGGCCTAAATACTTCTGGCAATCTGCCATCTGGGGAAATAAATATTTCATCTTCGATTGCTTGTAACATAATAAACTCCTAAAACAGTTCGGAAAAATTTTTCTCTATCCCAGCGACTAGTTTCACTCGCTAAGGTATTCAAGGCTTTTAATGCTATAAACCCACTTAACTACTAATCGCAAAATAACGTCAGACATGCAAAAGTTCACGATTACCTAGCACAAAGGCATCAGGCTCTTTTCGTTGCCCAACATCTACGCGAATTGATGTCGGGCATAAACCCCATGCCCGACGACACTGATTTTAAAGCTTATCTTTAGTTAACCAAAGTATGGCCACGTTGGCGCATACATCTTTTAAAGGCTAATTTAAAATTCTCGTTGGCTTGATAGCCTTCCCATAAACCAGCGGGAATAGCTAAAATAGCACCACCGGCGGCACCAGCTGCTGCACTACCTGCGACAGCGCCAACAGCGGCCCCACCGGCTGCGCCAGTCACAGCACCTACTGCTGCACCCATACCCACTTCTTTGGTAATATCTGAGGCTTGATCTGCCAATGTTTTACACTCAAACATATCACGCTGAACGGTGTCTGGATTTTTATCCATGCGAGGATCGACCACAGGACGCCAACCACTGGTAGATGCGCAACCCGTCGTTAAGGCAGATAGGATTAATAGTGCTGATATATGAGTTGTTTTCATGATGTTCTCCGAAGGATGTGTTTTTAACATTATATAGGATTGTATTATTTATGCTGAACGTTTGGAGTGCTGAGCTTCAGCTCAGCGCTTTAAAACAGCTAAAGCTGTTTTACTCCAGACACTAAATATTTAACTCTAATGCACCGCATCCCAAATAGGCTGTAGCAAGGTCTGGCATTGCTGTTCAAAATGCTCATCAAGTATCTCAGCTCGGTTGGTCATGTCTTGGTACAGTCTTTTAAGTTCTGGTTCATAAGCCTGAGTTACCGCTCTATCTAGCCAATCTTGGGCGGCCGCTATAGCCGGTTTGCTCGCCCTAGTGCTGGTTTTTAATACCTGAGCCTGTTTAACATAGGCTAACGCTGCTTCTACGAAAAAAGCATTGGGCGCTTGCTGGCCAGTACAATAAATATCAACTAAGGCCGCTAATAAATCGGCTGAACCCTGTTCGGGCAAGAACACGATATCTTCATCCGTACTTAATAAGTAAGTGCTTTGTGGGGCTAGCTGATTTAAGACGCAATGTTGCAACAGCGCATTGATAAAGTCTTTGCCTTTAAGATCTGCATAGCGATAAATCAGGCTCCCTTGTTCATAACGACAGCCCAACTTACCAATCAGACGATGCTGATTTATATGGATATCGATCCCGACTTCTTCTATAGGCGCACCTAAGTTTATTTCTTGGATGCGCGTCACGAAGTCTTCAATGGTCGTTTGTTGCTTTGCAAACTCTAGCTCACCTAAGACTCCTGATAACCAGCGCCCTTGCGCCTGTAGTTTTTTTACCGAGAGATGTTCTCCTAACAGCCGTTGCTCTATCCAATCATGATAAATACTGTAGCCGTCCATTTTATCAATGACGAAGGGTTCACATTCTTCGATTTGCGCACTAATCCCCTGAAAGCGTAGCGTTAATTGCTGACGCATAAAATAGCGTTGTGGATGTTGATAAAAAGCTAATAAATCAGCAATATCGATAACTCTGCTTTCCTCAGTCGTGAGTTCACCTTGCCACCAATCTGCTGATTTTATCTCTGGCGTTTGCAAGGCCTTAGCGGTTTCACAATCTGCGCTAGAAAAACTTACTAAACCAGGACTGTCATTAAAATAGCGATGACTGAAGGATTGCAAAGGTTCACGTATGGTCAGGTCTTGCAGTTGATAGCTATCTTGTAATACTTCAAGCAACTCGCTAATCACTACAGAAGGAAAGATAAGCTCATTATTAGCGATAGATTGACCAATGTAGGTCATGACCAATTGTTGTCGTGTGGATAATAAAATCTCTAAAAACTGATAGCGATCATCGGTACGACGCGAGCGATCACCTTTACGAAAGTGTTGTGACAATAAGTCGAAGGTCGGGCTTTGATCTATTTTTGGAAACTCACCTTCATTCATACCCAGCAAGGCGATGACTTTAAATGGAATGGAGCGCATCGGCAACATAGAACAAAAGGTTAATTGTCCTCGTAAAAAACCTTGAGTCGATTTACTTTCACAGACCCGATCTTCTAGCCAGCTAGTTATAATCGGCAACGCTAGAGTGTCGTTATGAACATCCTCTAAATCAACCGATAAGGCTGTTAATAGCTCATGTAGTTGTTGCTGTTCAATAGAGCTAGATTGTCCTAGTAATTGTTCGGCAAAATAACATAGCTGAGTAGTCCAATTCGTTAACGTCTTTGGCCGTTTTAGCTCATTTTTCGCTTTAAACAATAAGTTCATAAAGCTACACAAACCGCCTAAGGCTTGCGCTGAAGAACCTTCAATATCAGGAAACGGTAAAATATCACAGACGAAATCATCTTCTGAGCCTACTGCGTAACCCATTAATAATCTATCCAATGCCGCTTGCCA
>CANNLO010000311.1 GCA_947505055.1 Methylococcaceae bacterium
ATAAAGTAGCGGCCTACGGCGCAGCCGCAAAAGGAAACACACTGCTAAATTATGCTGGCGTTAAGCCTGACTTGTTACCGTTTGTTTGCGATGCCGCTGAAGCCAAACAGGGCAAGTTCATGCCAGGTAGCCATATACCAATACTGGCGCCGATGGCATTAGTCGAACAGCGCCCTGATTTTTTGGTGATCCTGCCCTGGAATATTGCCGCCGAAGTTAAGCAACAAAATGCACATTTGGCAGAATTGGGTACACAATTTGTCACAGCCGTACCAAGGTTGGAAGTGATATGATTAAAAAACAGGCTAAACATAACTTGGATACGTTAAGGCAAGGCCTGTTAAAAATTCCACAGCTTGAACTCGCTATCTTGATAGGTAGTCAAACTAGCGGTAAAGCGCATGCAAATAGTGATTGGGATATTGCCATTCGTTGGCATCGTCAGCCTGAAGTCAGCATAATTACAACATTGGCACAAACAGAAACATTACGGCGAACCTTAGCGCAGTTACTTAAAGTAACAGAAGACAAGATAGACTTGATTGATTTAACTAATGCACGACTCACCATGCGTGCCGTAGTCGCCGAAGAAGGTATTGTACTTAAAGGCGAAGAGTCATTGGCTTGGCATTATTTTTTACAGCGTACTTGGCGTGAGCTAGAAGAATATTACTGGAATCAGTGTTATGCGGCTTGATTTATATCATGCAGAATGTTGCCGTATAGCAGATGAGCAAAGTGAGTTGCTACAAGAAGCCAGACAAAAAATAATCGCCAAGCAATCACTTACTAAGCTGGAGCAAAATGGCACATTACACGGGTTACAAATATTGATTGAGAATGCCATCGGCAAGGCCAAACATTTATTAAAAGCATCAGGTGGATCAGTACCTGTTTCGGCTTACGACAGCTTTGCCAGTCTACATATTCAAAAAAAAATAACCGATGCGCAACTTCAACAATGGAACGCAGCAATTGGCCTGCGCAACCGTATTGTCCATGAATATATGAACGTTGATATGCCAGTGGTCTTTGCGCTGGTAGAACAACAAGGCTATCAGTTTATCGTAGACTTTCTACGTCAACCGATCTCAACACAACAATGAGGATATACATCCGGCTCGTTCCCAAACTTCAGCTTGGGAATGTAGTCTTGGAAGCTCTAGCTTCCAGTCACATGCAAACATTGATGTCTACGTAGGTTCTTGGGCACACGAAGCTAGAGCTTCGGGCATCGCATTACCAAGCTGGAGCTTGGGAACGAGCAAAATCAAATTCCTCGAACAGAAAATTGATGTTGTTTTTGCTGAAGATGAAAACAGAGGTGACTCATGAGATTAACAACAGAACAAATTGCAGTAATCAAACAGAAAACAGCCTTGATATTTGGTGAAGATGCGCGAGTTTTTTTGTTCGGCAGTCGCGTTGATGACACAAAAAAAGGCGGCGATATTGATCTGTTTATTGATTTACCCAATCAAATAGAGCGCCCCACTGCAAAGATACTGTATTTGAACGGTTTATTACAGCAAGTATTGGGGGTGCAAAAAATTGATATTATTTTTTACACACCGTCTTATGATTGGCAGCCTATTCATACCGCAGCAAAAGAGACAGGTATTCTTTTATGAACAATGACAAATTGCGATTTTTGCAAATTACGCAGTTAGTCGAAAAAGAAACACACCATTTACAGCAAATAATACAGCGGTTTTTTGAATCTCAAGACCTTATTACCTTAGAATGGTTACAGAGCAAATTGGAACATGCTGAAGGTATTGATCAACTTGAGTCGTTTTCGGCAAAGTTTTCACGCTTACAGGATACATTAGGCGATAAACTGTTGCCGTTGTTTTTGAGGTTATCTGCTGAACCTATAGGCACGGCTATAGAAAACTTATACCGCGCAGAAAAACTTGGTTTAATCATAGATACAGCGCAGTGGCTGGGTGCAAGGCAACTACGAAACTTTTTAATCCATGAATATATAGAAGATTTAACTGTTTTATTAGAATCGTTAGAACAAGCCAGAGAAATGAGCATTATCCTGATAAATACTGCAAACGCGATAAAGGCTTATGCTAAAAAAATTGGTATTGATAAAGTCGACGATAATAAATGAGTCTTAATCGAAATATCCATCTGCGTAGGCTACATGTTTTTCGTAACCCAATATTTTTCCACATGGTTTGATCTTGTATGTTCGGCAGGTTAATGTCAGTTCTGACTTGGGAACTATTGTCTGGCCGAATGGTGCTGATGTGTGTCCGGACGTTTTGTATTCCTTTGCCTCTGGACGCCCCATTGTGATTAATGGTGATCGTGTTTTTAACTAATATTGCTACAATACCCGCTCTTCCACTGAAAATGCGCATCTCGAAATCATACTGAATGAAACCCCGTATCCATTACACCAAGCCGTCCATAACCGAACTGGAAGTTCGCTACGCCACCGATGCAGCTGCTAATGGCTGGGGTGAGCATTGTTACGACTACATCAATCGTTTTGAAGAGGCTTTTAAAACCCATCTGGGCGTCAAGTTTGCCATTGCTACATCAAGTTGTACTGGCGCACTTCACATGGGCATGGCGGCATTGGGCATTGGCCCGGATGACGAAGTCATCATGGCAGATACCAACTGGATTGCCACCGCTGCGCCTATCACCTACCTTGGTGCAAAACCGGTCTTTGTCGATATTCTCCCTGATTCCTGGTGTCTTGATCCGGTGTTAGTTGAACAGGCGATTACCCCTCGTACCAAGGCAATCGTCGCCGTCCATTTATATGGAAATCTTTGTGAGATGAATAAACTGCTCGCCATTGGTGAAAAGTATGGAATTCCAGTCATAGAAGACGCCGCCGAAGCAATTGGCTCTATTTATCATGGAAAACGCGCCGGAGCTATGGGTAAGTTTGGTGCTTTCTCATTTCATGGTACTAAAACGTTGACGACTGGTGAGGGTGGGATTTTCGTCACCAATGATCCAGAGCTCTATGAGCATGTACTTACGCTAAGCAATCATGGACGAGCACGCGGACAGACCAAGCAGTTTTGGCCGGATATGATTGGGTTTAAGTATAAAATGTCAAATATACAGGCAGCGATAGGTTGTGCACAGGTTGAACGTATTGAAGATTTGATTGCCTCGAAAAGACGAGTATTTTCTTATTATGCTGAAACCTTATGTAACTTGCCCCTTAAAATGAATCCAGAGCCAAAAGGTACGCAAAACGGTTATTGGATGCCCAGCATAGTTATCGATAAAGATATTGTGTTTGATCGTGAGAATTTACTGACTGCCTTTAAGAATGATAATATTGATGGCCGAGTGTTTTTTTGGCCTCTTAGTATGCTATTGATGTTTGAGGAGAAGTTGAAAAATGTTGTGAGCTATGATTTATATTCACGATCGATAAATTTACCGAGCTATCATGATTTGTCTTATAGTGAGCAGGATCGAATCATTGATATCATCGCTACATTTTTAAGGCCTTAAAAGAGCAAGATGTCGCCACAATTAAGTCAACTAAGGAGTAAGTGATGGATCAATCAGACCCAAAAAATTATTTAGACTCGGAGCAATCCTTCTTCACGATGATTGAAGATTACTTCCTTGAGAGTGCGTCCTCTTATACCGAAAAGATGCATGCTTTTCCACGTTTTGTTCATAGACAAGCCCTAAGCTACTTCCTTGCACGAAATGAGATTTTTAAGGAAATTATTCCGCTGCATGGATCAATTCTTGATTTTGGGATTTATCGAGGCTCTTCATTTTTTACTTGGCTACAGTTAAGTTCGCTCTATGAGCCATATAACCATCTAAGGAAAATTGTGGGCTTTGACTCATTTCAGGGTTTTTCGGCACTGAGTAAAAATGATCAAAGTGCCGAAGGCGAGAATTTTGAACTGAAACGTCAAGGAGGCATGATGTATCATGGTGGCTTTGAGGAACTTCAGCGTGGCATCGAGTTATGTGACCTTAATCGTCCACTTGGTCACGTGAGTAAAGCTCAGGTTATTAAAGGTGATTTGCCGAGAACTTGTGGTGATTATTTGAATGCACATCCTGAAACCATTATCGCGTTGGCAAATTTTGGTCTCGGCCTACATGAACCCACTCGCGAGATTCTTACTCTCATTAAGCCACGCCTACAAAATGGAAGTATTCTCGTCTTTGAGGATCTTAATCAAGCTATGTGGCCTGGTGAGACTACGGCATTATTTGATGTTTTTGATGCGGATGAAATTTCCCTGCAGCGAATTCCATATTGTCCGCATGTTAGCTGGATGCGTGTCGGTGGAAAGGGGTCGAGATGATGAGAAAAGTTGCTGTTGTTGGTGCCTCAATTGGTGGATTAGTTGCTGCTGCAGAATTGCGAGAAAGAGGCTTCGATATAACAATTATAGAAAAAGGTCAAATTGTCGGAGGACTCTATGGAAAAGTAGAAACACCTTTCGGCACCCAAGAGCTGGGGATGCACGTTCTATACGTGACTCAGGAGCATTATCGCCATTTGTGCAATATTTTTGGCGCAGATGCATTTCATACATGGCAAGGATATGCAGTTGACATAGGTGCTTCCCACAATTTTGGGAAAAATTTCTTCGACAGCATCTATCCAGATGTGCGTGGATTATCTACAAGTGAAAAAATAGTCAATCAGCTTATCGAGAAGCAGGGCGCGGGCTATAGCCCATCCAATGCATTAGAGGCAGTAATTGGAAGATTTGGCGAGGAGGCAGGAATAAATGTCTTCGCACCAATTTTGAAAAAACTTTGGAAGATGGATGCTAACCAATTAAGTAAGGATGCAATTCATTGCTTCTACGATCTTCGCCGCGTAGTTGCATGTGATAAAGCTAGGGCAGACCAACTGAAGCAGGATACATGGCTTGATAGCGTAATAGCAAATCCTTTGCAGAGTCAACCAAGTGGCACTGTGTTCGACGGGAGAATTGCAGTGCGTTTCAAAAATACCTTCAATAATACAGCCGAAAAAGCTCTTCAGTGGTTAAGTCGCGAAAAAGTTAGTATCCAATTCGAACGGTCTGTTGAAATTGTTGGACGGCGTTTGATAATAGACGGAACGCCGATAGATGAAATTTTTGATGGGTGTATCGTGGCAACGCCGCTAGCGAGTTTGATACCCGAAGCCAGCAAGACTATGGACTCGTTAGACCTTAGTATCTATTACTTTAAATTAGTCGAAAAAATTACCAACAACTTCCCAGCATATTATCTTCTGTGCCATGACTCGAACATCATTTCATCGCGTATTGTAAACTACGATGCCTACAATGTTGAAGACCAAGTTGATCGTCCCATAGTGATAGCAGTTGAAGTTACGCATCTTGTTGGCAATCCACCAACACTAGAAGATATATCAAGTGAATTAGCAACGGTACTGCCATTCGCTACAATTAGTGAAAGTTATAAGTTGCCAGCGAGTTTGCGCGTTCCTATTCCTTCCTTAAAGAATGCGAGCATACTTGATGAGCACACTGAGGGGATGGTAAAAGACTTTCCTAATGAGGCGCTCTTTTTTACCGGCATGAGAACGGATAAGGGGATATTTTTCTCACATCATACAATCGGACAAGCATATGAATCAGCGCTGGAATGTGCAACAAGGCTCTCTTGAAATTCTTGAGATGCCTTTCTACTGGAGGCTCTCCAGTTCTTCGAAAAAGGTGCCTGAAATCCCAGCACGTCTTGGAATAAGAGTTACCTGTAATCAGGAATACGACTATTTGGAGTATCTGCCAACTGCCACCGAATGGAAGGCAATGGATTGTGCTTATCGGCAAAATGCCAATATTGGATTTGTAAATCCAGAATC
>CANNLO010000312.1 GCA_947505055.1 Methylococcaceae bacterium
ATCCGTCATTAAACGGTCTACCTGGCTGGGCGGCGGTGCCATGTGCATCAATTGCTTATCACTATAAACACCAACACCAGACTTCCGCCAATTACCTGCATCATCAACCAAGCCATGCATCAAGCTACTATGTGCAGCCAATAAGTCTGAAACATTATAGGGTTGCCAATTGGGCATCTTTTCATAAGCCGCAAACGCGTTATGCACTTCCTGTATTTCACGGGGCAAACCCAATACCCGCTTGCCATCCAGTACCGCCGTCACTTGTTCAAGGGTCAAACTATTATGTTCAATCGCCAGTGACGCCTGAATAGTACGAATGCGATTTCCTCGACGTAATTGCGGAGAAAAAGTCTCATCGGAATTACCCAGCAATGCACTCCAACGGCCGAGTTGTTCACTAATATCGGCAACCAAGGTCAGAATATCCGATGTGATTTGGAAAGGCGGTTGATAGGCTGGCATTCGACTTATAAACCCATTTTTTGCCAAAGTGGAGTCAGATCATCTGGAACAGGTAAGGTACTAAAAATAGATTGCTGACGATGGTTAGCTGATTTCTGACCAAGAAGATCATTAAGCAGAGGATTAACAACCCGCTCGTAAAATAATTTTCCGTGAAAACAGTGCTTAAACTGATCATTTTCACTTTGATCAGAAACAGCGGTCAAAGCTTGCTGATATTGCTGCCAGATTTGCTCAGGCTCTAAAAAAATGTGCCATTCCATCAGCTTCTGTTTGATTTCTTCATCATTAGCTGCAATGTCAGGATCAAGTAAGGCTTCTTTAAATCCTAAAGAGCGCAAACCTTCCCACAATGGATTAATCACCGCCCATAGTGCGCCATGACAACGCCATCGTACCAAGTCAGCTTTAATGGCTTGATTTAATGCCTCTACTCCGCCCGTAATTTTTGCCTGCTGTTTTGTGGGTAAAGCCAGCCAAAGCTCTTCAGGCACTATCAAATAGTTTTCAATACAATAACGAGGTAAAACCCATAGGTTGTTAATTTCACTTTGAATATCATGAATTTTTTGCTGTGACCACTCATCGCGGTCAACCACGCCAATCCAATTATGTTCCTTTTTGGTAATAGCCAGAACTTCGGATTTTTTTCTTGCCTCTGCAACCACCCAGTGATTTTCCCAATCAGGATGAGCCCTAGTTAAAAAACTTTTAAAGGCATTAATATCATCTACACCTTCTACAATCAGCGCCCGTTTTTGAGCATTACATATGTACTGCTGGCGTATCTCCTGAATACGATCATCCGTCTTACTCATTGCTGCTCAACTCCGGATTTAAGCTCAATGCGCTTTCCCTGGTTTTCATAGCGATGCCAGACATCAACCGCATGGGAGGTGATAATCAATTGACCGTCGCGCTCTTTAACCAATTGCTCAATATTAGCTAACAAAGAGCCAATTAATGAGGGATGCAGATAAAGATCTGGCTCATCAATCAACACAATGCCGCCTTTTTGCATCCACCGACTAATCAGATAAATCAAAATTAACACCTGATGCTCACCCGCACTCAGTTCATCAATAGAATGACTGATACCACGATGACCTTTAAGTTTGACTCTCAAGCGACCTTCTCCTGGTTTTATATCTGGATCAATTTCTTTACCAGATAAAAACTGATTAAGATTACGGATAACCTCGTGATATTTATGTAACTGTGATGTCTTTAAATTGATTAACGATGCTTCCAGTTGACCCTGCCAGTCTTCAGTCACCGCATACTTAGTTAACCAACGTTGAGATAAGGCATCAGGTAATGACTCAGACACATTACGCTTAGGAGCTACCCATCGTCGTTCTTCAGCGTCTAAGTAGATTAAATTGGGAGCATCCACTTTGTCATGAGTCAAAATTAAGCGTTTACGGCTTTCAGCCCATTGATTTAAAAAATCATCATTATCTAATCTGAAGTCTAAGAAACGTCTTTTGTTATCATTTCCAACCATCTCACCCGCTAACCAAGTCACTTCAGATGGGTTTTTAAAAAGCTGCTCATTAACCCAATCTTGTGTACCAACAATCAATCCAACAGGATGATTATAAAAAGGCTGAATTCCGTCAAAGACCACAGCAATTCCATCCCATTGTTGCAACCAGGCTCTGGCCTTATGCGTTTTCGGTAGAACTTTGCGCTGATCCAACCAGTAACCCGCAGCATCCCACAGCATAGCTATTGAACGCAGTACGGTTGATTTACCACAACCATTGGGGCCTGTTAATAAAACCTTAGACTCAACTTCTTCAGTCCAATCATTGATAAACGAAATTGGACTATCCGCTAACGGACCTACACCTTTTGTGTAAATGGCTAAAATTTTCATCAACTATTCTCCTTCGAACCAGTCACAGCCTTTACGTCAACCAACAAATCACCAAACTTGCCATAGTTTACCTTTACGCCTTCATCCAGATCGATCTTGATGCGCATGTCAGCATAGTGTTTAAGCTTGTCATCGAACGCTCGCAGTTCGGATTGCTTTTTCTCAAGGGCAACCAGGTCTTTCTTTAATCGAGTGGCTTCAGTAGTACTGGCGTCTTCCATTTGCTTGTTTAGCTGTAAAGCAAAGGAGTCATATTTGCCAAGTAAAGGCGTGACATATTCAGTACGCATCCGCGACAACGTGCTTTCATTATAGCGGTGCAAGTAAACCAAGCATTCAAAGCCTTTTTGCTTGCCTGAGCTAAATAGCCAATAGATAGGGCGTTTTTTGTAAGTTTTGAGGTGGTCTTTATAGAATTGGGTCGATAAATAGCGGCGAACTGTTTCAAGACTGCTTTCTGATTTCTTTGGCTTTAGTGTGCTTATACACAGACTTTCGCCCACAAAATCAAGGTTTGTTTGTAGATTTTCTTCACCCCACACTGTCCGCACAAAGTCTCGGAAACGGTTAGTTACATCATCTTTAAACCATTCCTGGTCAGTAAGCGGAATAATGCCGTCGTCATCTGGCAAGAAATAGTTTGTGTCCTTATTATTATAAATTTTGTCGAAATCGATATTCCCAGAATGAGCATAAATCAAGCCAGGTTTATCTATACGGTATCGTCCCATCATACAGCCGAGGGTGTAGCTAATCAATTCAACCATGGTATCGGATTGAAAGCGTTGAGTGAGTTCTTCATCAGACAGGTTCCCGCCATAGCGGTATTTTGAGTTGATTGTCAGGGTGATCTGTTCCAACGGAACATCAGCTTTGAGCTCTTCTTGCAAACCGTAAGTGTCAATGAAGATACGATTATTTTCTTGTTCGAGGCGTTGCACTTCAAAGATTGTTTGGTGGTTTTTAGCTTTCCATTGACTAAAGCATTGTATAATTTTATCTGATATAGCTAGGACATTGGTTTTTTCATGTAAACCAACATTGTTGACTTCAGATTGGTGGGTTCCTCTATCGATACCTAGAATTAATGGATTCTTCTTGAAATCCCAAGAAATTTCATAGCTATCCCAATCCTGCTTTGCACTTGAGGTCAATTGATCAATGTGCTGAAACGAAAAATCATTAATAACTTTTAGTGGTAGCTTAGATACAACTCCACCATTAAAATCTAAGGTGGGAGCAAGAGCTGCCAAGTAATAATGTGCAACCTTGGAGTTTAGTAGCCCTAAGAGAATATTCTTCTGGGACGCATCTTCAGGAAAAAGCATTTGTCCTTTTGTATCAAACAAGGAACCATAGCCGTTATCACGAAGAGAGAAATCTGCCGACGATAAGGAGGACCATGTAAGACCATTTTTAAAGTAAAAATCTTGATTCCAACATTTTGAATTATTGGCTGTTATCTTTCCAGCATCGAGATCGATACGCTTCCTATGTTTGATGTCATATCCATCGTTTTCCCAGTTGATTGAATAATCTTTATTGCCATACCACTTTCTATAGCCGCCTCCTTTATTATGAGGGAACCATTTACCTCCCGAATAAACTGATTCATTTCTCGATTTGCATTCTGGAATAAATTTCTCCCAGCTAACTTCATGCCAATATCTCAGAAATAAATCATTGCCCCCTGTTTGAAGCCCTGCTCTGAAGGTAGCAGACTGATTTATTGGTGGAAATTTGAATGTGTTGTAAGCTGTTTCACTCATCCAATACGCGATAGGACTACCAGGAATTTTCTTAAAGTCGTCTTGATTTGTTTGGTGATAGATATTTTCTTTGTTTACCAATGCAAGACGCTTTATATTTTCATTACCTTCAATCAAACGAAAAAATGTTGGTCGATAATATGAAATATGATTCTTAGCCAAGACAAATGCTGTCGTTTGGACTACTTCGCCCGATATTTGCCCGAAAGCTCGCGCACCTAAATGCGCCATTGTGATAAAGACATGTGTATTCAGAAGCTTTTCACGTATGGTTTGATAACTGGATAAAAACATCCAGCTTTGCATATTTACCTGAGCGTTGTAACCGTTATCTTTAAGCAGATCAAAAGCCCTCTCCATAAACATAGCAAACAAATCCGACTTACTATCTGGAAAATATTTTTGAGCAAATACCTTTAAATCCCCATTCATTCCCTTACCGCCCATATACGGTGGATTAGCTACTGCCGCATCATACTGCTGCGCTAACAACCAAGCCTGTTTTACATAAGGCAATAACACTGTTGCAGCCAGTTTTTGATAACTGTCGCCCTTCCCAATCAGAGGTAGCAGTTGGTTTTTTAAATCATGCAAAAAATCAGCTTTATCATGAGGAACCTGGATTAACGAGCCAAAGGTTTTCGCCTGTTCAAACAGGACTAAAACGCTCTCCAAGGTTGTATAGTCGACATCATCCACCACATCAATCAAATTACTCTGGGCATCATCAAAAATGGACTCGGTTGTACCGATTTGTATGACATTATTTAAATCCAACTTGCGCCATAATTCGGGCAAGTTTAAATCTTGAGTGGATTGAAGCGCTAAAACATTAAGCTTGATGTCACGCGTAAAAATCCGCTTATCATCAGCCCTGGCTTTCATCATTAACGCAAAGCCAGCCAACTGGGCTGCTCTATCGTCAATATCCAAACCAAATATATTATTTTCCAGAATTAGCTTTGGAATATCTCGACTACGATAGCCACGTTCTTCATAAATGGCTTTGAGTACATCATAAGCCTCAACAAGGATATGACCTGAACCACAGGCAGGATCGATAACCTTGATAGACTCAGGTTCTATGCATGTCGGAGTGATTGCGGCTAAAGCGGTTATTACTGAGGCTTCTTGCTCAGCGGGCTCAATGTAATACTCCATCTGACCCTTCAGACCGGAGTCGGGATAGGTCATCAGCCATTGCCTACCAACTGAGTTCTGCACCAGATATTTAACAATCCAGTTCGGTGTAAACAACTGGGTGGCGGCGGGAATATCTTCACTTTTTACGACACTGCCAATGACCTGATCTTTCTTCTCGGAGATATAGAACTGGTACAGCCAACCAATAATTTCGACCTGTTCCCAGTCTTCCTCTGGAATACCATCCACCAGGCCACGTAAAATTGAGTCAGTCCGGATCAGGTTGTCGGGCAACAATAATTCTGTTTCATCGTCCAAGGCTTCAAACAGGAATGGCATGGCTTTATGTAGTTGATGACATTGCCCCAGGAGCAAATGACGATAGAGTTCTTCATCCTTGTTGCCTGCCAGTTTCAATTCAACAATATGATTACGATCCAGACCCAATGCTTCAGCGGCATCCTGAGCATGATCAAGTATTTCGAAACTATTACCCTTTTCCGGATGCGACAAAACACGCAGGCCATGTTCCAGATAATCCGTCTTTAATTCCATA
>CANNLO010000313.1 GCA_947505055.1 Methylococcaceae bacterium
TAATCTGCTATTTTTCAGCAAAGGCACACCGACCCAGCATATTTGGTTTTACGAACATCCGTTGCCTTTGGGTGTAAAAGCCTACAACAAAACCAAGCCCATGAAACTTGAAGAGTTTGCAGTAGAAGCTGATTGGTGGGGCAAAGAATCCGACAACTTCAGCACCCGTGAAGAAAACCAATACGCTTGGAAAATGAGTATTGATGACATCAAAGCTCGTAACTACAACCTTGATTGCAAGAATCCACATGTGGGCGAGCAAGAGATTCATGACCCAGAAGTGTTGTTGGCACAATACCAAACTATGCAAGCGGATATTGCTGATTTACGAAGCCAGTTGAAGACCATACTTGCGGAAGCCTTGGAGAGACAGGCGTGAGTGTTGAACAATTAATCACTACGCATCTGGATATTTGGACGGCGGCGGATACCGAAAAGAAATCAGGCCGTGGTAGAAGTTCAGGCAATGCTGGCAGTGTTTATGGCATTAAGAAACTGCGCGAGCTGATCTTGGAATTGGCTGTGCGTGGCAAGTTGGTGCCGCAAGATGAAAGTGATGAGTCGGCTAGTGAGTTGCTGAAGCGAATAGCGGCTGAAAAGGCTAAGTTGATTGCTGAGGGCAAGATTAAGAAAGATAAATCTTTATTGCCCTCGATTGACGATAATGAAAAGCCTTTTGAACTACCACAAGGTTGGGCTTGCTCTTTTTTGGGTGATGCTGTTGAAATTATTCGGGGTATTACTTTTCCTGGCAGTGAAAAAACTAAGACACCAGAAAAAGGACGAATTGCCTGTTTAAGAACAACAAATGTTCAAGACCAAATTGAATGGGATGATCTTTTATACATACGAGAGCAATTTGTTTCGCGAGAAGACCAAATTTTAATGCCTAGGGATATTGTTATGTCTATGGCTAACAGTCGAGAATTAGTAGGGAAAGTTGCTTTAGTTGGTGAAGAAATTCAACAAAAAACTTCGTTCGGCGGTTTTCTTGGTGTACTACGACCCTTTTTGATTGAGCCTCGTTTTATTATGGCTCTTCTAAGAACACCTTATATAAGAAATGACCTTATTGATAGTGCAAGTCAAACTACCAACATTGCAAATATATCACTTGCGAAATTAAAACCACTTTTCTTTGCGATCCCACCACTCGCAGAACAACTCCGTATCGTCGCCAAAGTCGATGGACTTATGACACTCTGCGACCAATTAGAAAACCAACATAATAACGCCGCCGAAGCCCATGATAAACTCGTCACTCATCTGCTCGGCTCGCTCACACAATCACAAAATGCCGAAGACTTCAACTCCAACTGGCTACGCATCTCTGAGCATTTCGATACCCTGTTTACAACTGAAGCCAGCATAGACGCACTAAAACAAACCCTGCTGCAACTCGCCGTCATCGGTAAATTGGTTCCTCAAGATCCCAATGATGAACCCGCCAGTGAATTGCTTAAACGGATACAGGCAGAAAAAGCCAAGTTGATTGCTGAGGGTAAGATTAAGAAAGATAAACCGCTTGCGCCGATTACTGATGAAGATAAACCGTTTGAATTACCGCAAGGTTGGCAGTGGTTAAGACTTGGATCCGCACTCGACATTACAGGTGGCGTAACATTGGGCAGAAAATTAACTGGTACAGACTTAGTTGAATTGCCCTATTTACGAGTAGCAAATGTCCAGCGAGGGCATTTGAACCTTGATAGCATCAAGACATTAGAAATACGACAATCCGAATTATCACGCTATCAACTATTAAAGGATGATCTGCTCGTGACAGAAGGTGGTGACTGGGATAAAGTTGGCAGAACAGCCACCTGGAATGCTGAAATTGAATTCTGTCTTCATCAAAATCATATCTTTAGAATGCGTAACTTAATAAAAGGTCTGTCGTGTGCATGGATTGAAATGTATATGAATTCGATTGCAAAAGCATATTTTCAAGCGGCCTCAAAACAAACTACCAATCTAGCATCTATCAACATGACACAGTTGAAAAACTGTTTACTTGCGATTCCAGCACTGGAAGAACAACACCGCATCGTCGCCAAAGTCGATGAGCTAATGGCAACCTGCGACCAACTGAAATCCCGCCTCACCGCAGCCAACCAGTTACAGCAAAAACTAGCTGATGTAATAATTGAACAAGCAGTCAATTAAAATAGGCATAAAAAATATGGTCGAAACTCTCTGATATCTATTATGGAATAAATGAGCATAAAAAAACTATACGTAGTGGGTAATGGCTTCGATTTGTATCATGGCATACCATCAAAATATGAAGATTTTCGAAAATATATTGAAAACACCGAACATGGGCTTGCCAAGAAACTTGAGACATATTTTGATTATGAATCTCTTTGGTCTGATTTCGAACAGACACTAGCCAATTTCAATGGAGAATATTTGATTGATACTACATCTGACTTTCTTGTTTCATATGCCACAGATGATTGGAGTGATGCTTACCACCATGATTACCAATACGAGATCAATGAGGTTGTTTTCGCATTATCAAAAACATTGAAGTCAACATTCATTGAATGGATTTTACAACTCAGAATACCCACTGAACAGGATATTAAAAATAAAAAACTTAATTTCATTGATATAAATGAAGTCTTTTTAACCTTCAATTACACTGGAACTTTACAGAAGTCATATTTGGTTCCTCATTGCAATGTACTTCATATACATGGAAAAGCCGAAAATAGAAATTCCAACATAATGTTAGGCCATGCGTGGAAACCCATCAATAGAAACTCGCTAATGAGTCAAGAAGAACTTGAGTCAATGGATACTCGAATTATCGAAGGTAATATATTAATTGACCAATATTTTAAGGATACCTATAAACCAACAAAAGAAATTATTAGTATTAACCGAGTATTTTTTAGCCGCCTAAACTTAATCGACAAAATTTATGTACTTGGACATAAAATATCGAGCATAGATATGCCATATTTTTATGAATTAGTAAAATCAATAAATAAGCAAAAGACAATTTGGTATATAAGTTATCTTACCGTCGATGACCTTGAAAACCATAAAAAAGCAATGAAGCTTTTAGGTATCCCCGAAGACTTGATAATTCATTCTGATATTCAAGGAATTGCCTCATGATAATAAAAGAACTATGACTTATAAACACTGAAAAAATGTTCATAATCAACATCCAAGTTAGCAGGTCTATCACCAATATGACGCCAATAATCAACCAATCCGTCGATAGTTTTCATATCGGTATGGCCGCAATCTAACATGATTTTTAGTAGCTCCAAAGTAGGCATTACTTTAGCATCAAAAATATTCGCGAGCGCTGTCATGTCTTGATCGTCAGTTACTAAGGGAATATTCAGTTCAATAGCATAAGCGATATAAAGTGCATCTACCTTTGACGGACCAGGCAAGTCAGTTTGTACATAATCCCAAACAAACCCGAAAGTTAAATCGATCTCTTTTATTTGTTTTTTACTTATCGCAGGGAAATACTTACGATTCTCTAGATATTCATCTTCTTCAATCCAGTAAAACTTTGTGACTAATCGATTATTAGTCAATTCAGTATTTAGCTCTGGCAGAATATAAAGACAATACCCATTGTCACCAAAGGGATTAAATAATAGAGGGCGTATTGTTTTAGCTAATCTTAGATAAGCATTAGTATCAACCAGTATTTTTGATTGAGTCATTAAGTGAGTTCAGAATGCATACTCTGAGCATCCAGTAACGGCATATCTGTCACACTTTGAACTATACCTGCGCCTTTGTTAGTCTGTTTTAGATATAGTCTTAAGGTATCAAAAAACGGTGTTTGAAAACTGTCTTCTGTTTTTTTAATGTAGTCTCTCGCGTTAAGTTGAGAAACATCACCCAACAGGGTTGAACTCAAGTTTTTATAGTTTTGATTAAATTTCGTAATCCATCCATAAAGATTAGAGCTAAATTCTAGTGTAGGCAAATCGTTTGCTTCAGCATAACAATTAGCTTGCATATAAATGGTATTAGGTGAGATCAGTTCTTTAACGGCAATGCGTTTTAAACATTCGATTTTTTTGTTGTTAGTGGGCTGTGCCAGAATATCTTGATAGGCTTGTTTTGCTTTATCCTTTGGAAAAAGTAACGCACCAGCAAAAGCATCAGCAAAATCTTCGGCTTTTTCACCAGTGAGTGACGGCGATAGGCAATGGCCTAATTCGTGCGCCATCCAAAACTTAAAGTCATGGATATTGACATCCAGATTAAGATAAACCCATGTTGTTTGAGAATCGGGCAGATAGATGTGTACTGCATTCTCATGACGGTCTTTATTGCCCCATAAAACAGGCACGATCACCGCTTGAAGTTCACGAAAGCGCCGAATCAAATGCGTAAAATCAATGATATCTTCAGGGCTTAGATTAATATCATGCCGAACTTTTAGCGCAACCTTTTGTAAATAAGCATAGTCACACTGCGGTTGCTTTAATACCGGTGGCATTTCAAGCGTATCAAAGGGTAAATAAGGCACTAAGTGTCGAAGGAATCGCCCCATTTCTTGAGCTTTTTCGACGTGATGGTCTTTGGTTTTAGTGCCTTGCCTTTTTCGAAAAGCAACGATGGGCGCATTAGGTTCGTCTTTAATTACTAGCTCATCTAAGCTTAATTTAAGCAGTTTGCCTAAGTGCAGTAATTTGTTAGGTCGTGGAAAAGATTTGTCATTCAGCCATTGAGATACGGCTTCTTTGGAGACATCAAGTGCATCAGCGATTGCCGTTTGAGTTAAGCCGGCTTTTGCCATTGCTTGACTAGCATTTTGTGTATTTATTTTTTTTTGCATGACGATGAGTATAAAGATTCGTCAAGTTTAGTCAAGTTTTATGAGGGGAAATTGATACAGGCTTATCTATCTGCATTAGAAGCTTTATAGTGTTGGTCGATATTTTTAACTTTTGTAAGGATTTCGAATTGTTTATTAATTAGGAATATTTATAAAAATATATGGTACATCAAAAATTTTCTCTTTTTACATCTTGGCCCTCGCCATTACGTAACTCGTCAGAAAATGGCACATCTTGCCATGTTCCGGCTAAAGCCTTAACGGAATCAGGCCATGAAGCGACGGTTTTTTCATCAATAATACGTTTTAACCATTGCTGGGCAGACAGTCCTGCTGTTTTAGCCGCCGTAAAAATTCTGGCTTCGGTTGTTTCGTCTATTTCTAATATAAGTTGTTTCATTGTTACCTCAAGGTACTTAATAAACGGCTAAAGCTAAGTAATGATCATTTTTTTGTTGATTTTAAGCTAAATAAACAAGCTACATTAAATTTAAAATACCACATATTTGATCAAATCCAATAATGGCTTTAAATACGAGTCAAAGACAATTAACTAACGAAACTCATCCTGCCCTTATAAAACCAAACAGCACCTAAAACTGCGCTGATTGGTTTTGCACCTTAAATTCATTTTTACCCTTTGTTATAGGGGGCTCAACAACAAAGGCAGAACTGCACTGCCCTTGTTATCTCGCTAAAATCCCTAAAGACGCTTGCTAGTATTCTAACCGTTCGCATTCAGCTTCACTATCCCTGCTAATCTTTTAAAAACAATCAAAAGCCCGTTCGCCACTAGGCAATCCCCCCTCCCCTTGTCAGGGTCAGGCGGCTTGGCATGAGCTTATTGAAAGCACACCTGCTCAAGGGGGCGCTTTGCTTTCAGCTAAATAAACGGTGGGACTGTTTTTTTATCTGAACCCTTGACAGGCTTTGATTGCACACATTTTACTAGTAAAAATAATCGTCATTTTACTATCAATGCTATTGA
>CANNLO010000314.1 GCA_947505055.1 Methylococcaceae bacterium
AGGCAAAATATGCTGCAGAACACTACATAACAGAAATTCTTATGTATACAAATTATCTTATGACAAAAAAATTGCACTTCACGCACTACGGCTTCATCCAGAGTAAATTCCCTTCTTACGAAATAAAGAATATATTAAAAATACTCCTGAACCCATTAACACATATAACACTTGATGAAATTTATTGGGAAATAGATTCAAGGCATTTAAATGAGATGATTGAAGCATACAAATACATTGCAAATAACATGTATCGTTTACATTTACCAAACCCAACTATTGTGCATGCTCCACAATTTACGCTAGTGCCAACTGGCAAACCAATTGGCAACTATCAAGCATTTGAGTATAGAAGCCCACAAGGTTAGTTGTATTTCGTTGATTTTTACTATCAACTTTATGGTAGCAATCTGTTCAGATATTTAATTTAACATTAACAATCAAATTGCAGCATAATTCTAATGACATGGCAGTCTGGTAAATAGGTCTTAGCTTACAAATTACGTTAGGAGAGCAAAGAAATGTCTCGTTACATTGGAAGGGAGATGGATAGCACCGTTATTTTGGAAGCAGCCTCTCACTGGAAAGAAGTTGCACTTGAATCTGATGGTTCAGTTTTCTCTAACCTCAACCTTTGGACAATTCAAGGGCTAGAGGCTATGGAGACATATTATACGAATCAGCTTAACACTGGGGAAGGAAATTTCTTAGATAAGCTTAACGAGCAACTGAATCCAACATCTCCAGAAATCAAAAAACTTGCATCTGAAATGTTATGGTTAATGTTGCTTTGCCCTAGCAACATAGGCCAACAAAGTAAGAATGATACTATTAGAACAATATGGGGATGGAGTGGCGATGCTCTTCCAAATACAGCAACTCCATGGTTATCGGAAAATGTCTTAGCAGGGATAGGTTCAAGCGGCCCTGGTTTCAACAACCATCGTTGGAGAGAACTAGTATTCTTCATCAACGTAATGCTCACTTTTAAAAGGCTTCCTAATGCCAGGAAGTTGGACTTATTAAATGATTCATGGGCTTTTGCAACTTGGTTAAACGGAATTAGCGGTGCTGATGTCCGCCAACTACGTCACATGTTATTATTTTTACTTTTCCCAGACAGCTTTGAACGCATATTTTCACCAAAACATAAAAAAAATATCGTAACAACGTTCACTAGGCAGCCGGCAGTTCAACTGCAAGGCCTCTTAGAGATAGATAAAACTTTGTTTCGTATTCGCAATGAATTAGTTGGTGAATATGGAATTGACGAGCTTGATTACTATGAACAACCGCTCTATTCGAGGTGGCATGCGCCGCAACCTAATACAACTACGCCACTTCAACCTCCTAGTCCACCTTCTAATTTGCCTCTAAACCAAATTTTATTTGGTCCGCCTGGTACAGGTAAAACATATGCGACCATTAATGAAACCTTGCGTATTCTTGATCCAGTATTTTTAATGCAACACAGCACAGAAAGAGTTGTCCTTAAAAGGCGATTTGACAACCTAATTTCAGCTGGACATGTTCGCTTTGTGACTTTTCATCAAAGCTTTAGTTACGAAGATTTTGTCGAAGGGATTCGAGCTGAATCATTAGATGGTGGCTTGAATTACTCAGTTAAAGATGGCGTATTCAAAATCTTATGTAATGAAGCCTCGTCTGAAGTTAATCTAGCGTCAGCCACAACAGCGTTTAATGTGGGCGATAGATTTAATAGCGGCTATATTGTTAGACGAATTACGCCAGATATATTGGAATTAGAAAAGCCAGATGGCAAAACTTTTGCTTTATCTGTTTCATTGTTACAGTGCCTTTCAGATTACGTTGGAAACGGCAATATCACTCTGTCTGACATTAGTAAAAAAGCTGTTTTTAAAAAAATATCTGACCATAAATTAGACCCTCATCTTGTAAACGGTTATAACGCGATTATTAAATCCTTAGTTGAGCGACTTTCTGAAGTTAATTCATCCCCACTGCTTTCTCAGGCTAAGTCAAATGCTAAAGTTCTTATTATTGATGAAATCAACCGTGGGAATATTTCTCGCATTTTTGGTGAACTCATCACATTAATTGAGCCGTCTAAACGTTCTGGGGCTAACGAAGCACTCGAAGTAACTTTACCGTACTCGAAGAAACCTTTTAGCGTTCCAGGCAATGTATTTCTAATCGGCACAATGAACACTGCAGACCGCTCATTAACGGGCTTAGACGTTGCATTACGCAGAAGATTTACTTTTAAAGAGATGCCACCTCAACCTCAATTACTTGATGAAGTTAACATTGGCGATGTAAATATCGGCGCGGTATTACGTAAAATGAATGAGCGTATTGAAGTCTTACTAGATCGAGATCACTGCTTAGGACATGCGTATTTTATGCCTCTAGAGGATGATAATTCACCTGCCAACCTTAAATTTATCTTTCGCCAGCAAATCTTACCGTTATTACAGGAGTACTTTTTTGAGGATTGGGAGCGGATTGCTTGGGTATTAAATTGTCAAAATAGCAATGTTCATCAAGCCTTTATAGAAAATACTTCAGCTGACCTTAGTAGTCTCTTTGGTGCTGACATTGCAAATAGTCTACAAAATGTAGTTGGGCGCTGGCGAATAAATGAAGATGCCTTTAGCAATATTGAGTGTTATCGAAATATTATTGGGGTTGCTCCATGAAAATCGTAGTTGTGCGCGAATATGCGCGCCTAACTATAGATGTAGTGCCTACTACGCTTGATCAAGCGACCATATCACCTTCAGCGTTTGAGTGGTTATGCAATGTTGCAGCCACTTTTAATAAAAATGGTGCGTCTCTACTACATATTGAAAATAGACGTTGGTTAAAGCTGGATAATCATGTTGGCATAATTGAAACACCTTGCGGCACTTTATTGGAAATTCTTCCAAAACATACTGATGACTCTACTGAAATCTCTGCCAATTCATCACGCGCATTATTAATCAAGATGTTGGCAGTAGCATTAAATCTTCCTGTACGCACTACATATCAAACTGACATCCAAACTTTTAATCACCCATTATTAGAATGGGTGATGAAGCAGTTCATTCTCGCTCTAGAACACCTCATTAAACGTGGAATGCGCTTTGACTACCATCGAATTGAAGAGGATCAACGATATTTACGTGGTCAACTAGATGTAGTAAAGCAAATGCGGCAGCCGCCGGGGAGTAGACACATATTTCCAATACGTCATGATGTTTATTTGCCAGACCGTCCAGAAAACCGCTTACTAAAATCAGCATTAATGCGAGTATGTCGCACAACTAAACAACCTGACACTTGGCGCTTGTCGCATGAATTAGCTGGATTATTAGCAGAAATACCTGACAGCAAGGATACTCAAAGTGATTTCCGTCAGTGGCAGAGTGATCGACTAATGGCTCATTATCAACCAATTCACCCATGGTGTGAATTAGTGTTAGGTGAACATATGCCACTGGCTATACGTGGAAAAACACATGGTATCAGCCTGCTTTTCCCAATGGAAAAATTATTTGAGCGTTACGTGGAAGTCAAACTGCGCGGGGAACTTCCGGCTCATTTCACTTTGAAATCACAAGCTACCAGCGAATCTTTGTGTATGCATAATGGCTCAAATATGTTTCAGTTGCGCCCTGACTTTCTTGTGAAGCAAGCAAACGAAAATATATTAGTGTTAGATACCAAATGGAAGCTTTTATCAACTACTGATAGAGAAAATAAGTATGGCTTGAGTCAAAGTGACTTCTATCAGTTATTCGCATATGGGCACAAATACTTGGCTGCTAGAGGCGACATGCTGCTTATCTACCCTCTTACTAGAACATTTACTGACGTACTACCTTCTTTTGATTATTCGCATGATTTAAGGCTATGGGTTGTTCCATTTGACCTTGAAAATGACATCATGCATTGGCCATTAGAAGTAAGGGAAACAATATCCACGGAATTTCGTCGTTTCGCTTAATAATTTATCAGGACAAGGACTATGGGCTTACGTTTTCAGAAACGCATACGGTTATTCAAAGGATTGACACTTAATTTAAGTAAGACTGGCACATCCTGGACTATTGGCGGACGTGGAACATCAATAAATCTTAAGGACGGAAAAGCTACCGGGAATGTTGGCATCCCAGGTACGGGATTATCCTATCGAAGCAAATTGACTGGCAGTTCAAATACACCTGAACCAGAAGTGCTAACTGAAACTCAAGGTAGCTCGGGACTAGGTGTTATAATCATAGTTATTGCTTTGATTGCGCTTGGCTATTTTATTGGCAAAGCATCATAAGAATTACTAACATGAATATGCCCAGCAAAGCAGATGATATTGTCATAGACGCCCTTCTTGATACATCATTGGATCTACGGCCTTTTACCCTTTCAAACATTAAAGATATCCCAGAGTACGGCTCAATTATCTACGCCGTATTTTTAGACAAGTCAGAATTTATCTATGTGGGTATTGGTGGGCTATCAGGTAAATCTGTAACGGATAGAAATCCACGAAGTCGTATCCGTCAACACACACAAGGCACCCGCAGTGGTGACCAGTTTTGTATCTACATTCAAGACTTCTATGTTTTGCCAACGTTGATTGGGCAAGCCTACACTCCAGTGAAAGGCTATCTTGATAAGCTAACTAAAGAGTTTATTCAAACGAGGCTAACCTATCGATACTATGTCGTTCAATCTGACGATAGTGATAAAGTCGTTAGACGACTAGAGCGTGAACTGCAATCAGGGCAGCATGGCCATGCGATACCAAAATTAAATGGGATGACTAAGTGACTACTTTCGATGTGTTAAAGAAATTTATCATCAAAGATATGAGGACTCAGCATATATATCAACCCGTCATGCTGATTGAATTACTTAAAAACAATGGCAAAAGAACGGTAACGGATATAGCGAAAGCCTTTGTTAATCGAGACCCTACTCAAGTTGAGTATTACTCAAACATCGTTAAGAACATGGTCGGCCAGGTGCTGACAAAGAGCAGAGGCATCACTTACAAAGAAGGTGAAACGTACCATCTATCTGGCATTCGTGACTTAAGCGAGTTTGAACGTGAAGAATTAATTCAACTATGCCAACAAAGACTAGAAGGCTATGAAGCAAAGCGTGGCGAAGCGATGTGGGAGCATCGCAGAAGAGGCCACGAACCTATCAGTGGGTCAATCCGTTATGAAGTTTTAAAGCGAGCCGAATTTAGGTGTGAGCTATGTGGTATCTCAGCAGAAGAAAAGAGTCTAGAAGTTGACCACATTCATCCAAAGAGCCTGGGTGGTAAAGATGACTTATCAAACTATCAAGCGCTATGCTATTCATGCAATGCATCAAAAGGTAATAGAGACTCTACTGACTTCCGTGATTTAAATACACAATATGAACATCGATTAGAAGATTGTCTTTTCTGTAATACCCAATTAAATGACCGTGAACGTATTATTGATGAGAATGCACTGGCCTATGTGATACGCGATGGATACCCTGTAACGCAATATCATTCGCTGTTCATACCAAAGCGTCATGTTGCAGATTACTTCGGCCTCACACAGGCAGAAATCAATGCGATTAATCAACTCATCAAAACGCAGAAGAATTTATTAGATAGAACTGATGTAACTATTGATGGTTACAACGTTGGGATGAACTGTGGTGAATCAGCAGGTCAAACAGTCTTTCACTGCCATGTGCATTTAATACCTAGACGTAAAGGTGACGTAGAAAGCCCTAAGGGCGGTGTTCGTCATATCATTTCCGGTAAAGGTAACTATTA
>CANNLO010000315.1 GCA_947505055.1 Methylococcaceae bacterium
ATTGCATAGTGAAGACTACAAATCTCGTTATGCCGATAACCTTAGCAAAGAATTGCCACGAATCCCTTGTGTAAAAAAAGCCGCTGATTTTTGGACATTTAGCAAAGCAGGTCGTGAATTAGCAGAATGGCATATTAATTATGAAACCGTCACACCCTATACCGTTAGTTTTGCAGGTGGCAATATGGCGTTGAAGTTACTGGATGATGCCGACTTTAGAGTTACTCAAATGAAGTTTGCCAGCAAAGCTGATAAAACTACCGTGGTATATAACAATAAAATCACAATGACAGATATTCCTTTAGAGGCTTATGATTACGTGGTAAATAGCAAACCCGCACTTGAATGGGTAATGGAACGCCAAGCCGTCACCACCCACAAAGACAGCGGCATCGTCAATGATGCTAATGACTGGGCAATCGACACAATGCATAACCCTCGCTATCCACTAGAGCTATTTCAGCGTGTGATTACTGTGAGTTTAGAAACAATGAAAATTGTGAACTCACTACCTAAGTTAGATATTTGATATGAGCCTTCTCGATAAGCTAAGGGGTCTGGTAGGTGCAAAACCAGTGGACCTTGATGTTGCTCGAGAAGCTGCTACAAGAACGAGTGCTGTCCAGCCCCCAGCAAAAGCCAATATAAAAGAGCCTGAAGCTGATTTAGCTATTGAAATTACTGAAGATTACAGAGCTGTTATTACCGCAATAGAAAATAAGGAATCTGTTGTTTTTGTTAGTGGCAGTGCAGGTACGGGTAAAACAACACTAATCAAATATCTAATGCACAAATACGCTGGTGGAGTGGTAGTGGTTGCCCCAACAGGCGTTGCTGCCCTTCAAGTCGGTGGGGTTACAATTAATTCGTTCTTTAAGTTGCCTCCAAGAATCATTTTTCCAGAAACGGACATTAAAAAGCTTTTTGACCGTAAACTTTATGCATCAATAAGGCTTTTAATCATTGATGAAATCTCGATGGTTAGAGCCGATACTCTTGATGCAATAAACGAATTTTTAAAATTAAATGGCCCGCAAGAAGGTATCGATTTTGGTGGAGTTCAACTGCTGTTAGTGGGTGACTTGTTTCAATTGCCACCTGTAGTGACATCTGAAGATATGAAAGTCCTTATTTCTCGTGAATATAAATCACCTTTCTTCTTCGCCGCTCAGTCACTCTACAAAAAGCACATGGTAATGGTTGAACTTCAAAAAGTCTTCAGGCAAAAAGAAGCCAGTTTTTCTAAACTGCTAAGTCATCTTCGTTTGAATGATGATACAGAAAACGTTATCAATGAGTTCAATAGCCAATGTTATAAAGAAGGTGCTGACAGCAATCCTGATGCAATTACTGTAACAACAACTAATAATAAAGCAGATTTAATTAATAGCACTGAATTAAAAAATTTAGCAGGGCCGCTATTTACCTATACCGGCGTTATAGAAGGTAAGTTTAATGTCGACGAAAAGAACCTGCCTTCCCCTATGAATTTGGCTATTAAAGTTGGCTCACAAGTAATGTTTACCGCCAACTCGCCTTCGATGCCTAGAAAATGGGTGAATGGTACGCTTGGTAAAGTTAAAGAAATTACTTTCGGCAGCGTCCTGGTTGAGATTGAAAAAGACAATCAAACGATTACAGTCGATGTGCCTAAGTTTGAATGGAAATCGTACGCGTATAAACTTAACCCAGATACGCAAAAAATTGAGCCTGTAGAGATAGGGGTATATAGGCAGGTGCCATTAATGCTAGCTTGGGCAGTGACTATACATAAAAGTCAAGGCAAAACAATTGATAAAATTAATGTCGATTTATCTCACGGAGCTTTTGCATCAGGGCAGACATACGTTGCATTAAGTCGATGTCCTACTATTGACGGTATTTCTTTAGCCAGACCAATTAAATTAAGTGACGTTAAATGTGACGCTGAAATTATAAGGTTTTACGAGGCTGTTACTAGTTAAAAACGAGGTCTTGATTATGGATGAAAATCTAGAAGAGAGCTTAAAGAAATTGGTTGAAGGACAGCGGCTCCCTCAAAATGGTATGGAGGTTCATTTTCTTAAAGTCATCAAAGGAATGAATGCGCCTTGCACCGCAGAAGAAAAACAATGGTATAGCTGGTGGCAATCGTATTCCAATACGCAAAAACATGACGTTGTAAGTGTCAACCCTCCAATGCCAACGGCTGAACAAGCTAAAAGAATAGCTCATTACAATTTACTGGTTGAACAGTTTAAAAAAACAAACGAATTTAACAAGATGCCAGTTAAGAAGGCTGTAGATTTAAGAATACCCGTAATGCAATCTAAAAAGTCAGATTACTATAAATCGGCAAAGATTAGGGCAAACGCTCGTTATACTGACACTAGATATAAAAAGGCACCTTTAAGTCCCAATCAAGAGCGCATGCTAAAAGAAAAAGAAGCTGCAATTTTGAGGGCAGCTGAGAATGGGCCAAAACCTCAGCCAATACCAATATCAGAAAGAGAATTGTTAAAACTTAAAGCTAAAGGGCCTACAAATTATACGGTAGATGAGGGCATTGGCGGCACTCGTGAAGATAACAAGAAAATGCGCAATCAACTTTGGGGGGATATCGTCAATCGCGGGCGCAAGTAAATACATATAGTATGTGGTGCAAATTTTTAGCTTACTAAAGGAGTGACAGTAATGGCTAGTTATGATGTTTTTATAGATGCGAATGGTAGGCGATATGCAATTAAAGCTGGCTATAATTTTTTCGCATTTTTCTTCAGTTATATATGGGCTTTATTTTCAAAGTTATGGGTCATAGCAATTGTCCTCTTGATGGTGAGCGCAGCTTTAAACAAATTATTTAATTATTCCATTGAAAAATACTACGCAATAGAGAACCCGATTTATTTGTTCATCGCTTTAGTAATATTAGGGACAATATTTTACATTATGTATAACATCGGAAAATTTGGTAACAAATGGCTTAAGGATGATATGGTAAAGCGAGGATACGAACATCTTGGTTGCCTTGAAGCTAAATCCAAAAATGAAGCCATTGAAAAACTAAAAAGCTACGTAAGCGAGTAACGTGTGTCTAACGTGAAATCGATAACAGCCTTATGCTTGCTGACATTATTGTGGCTAGTAGTCTGGGCATTTATCGCACTTTACGCTGCATCCTTTTATTCTTCAGTATTTAGCTACTCAAGAATTACCGCCAGTTTTTACCAGTGTCTTAACATCAACTTGTTTAGAACGGGGTTATACCTAGTTCTTTTCTACGGACAGTTGTTGATATTTAAAGCTGTTGCTGGTGGTCAATCAAGGCTAGTGGACTACTTCAAAATACCTTTTAGCTTTGCTGTAATAAAAAGAAACTTACTTCAGTTAAATGGATTGAAAAATCAGCCGCCTAATTCTAATCTAAAGCTGCTTATAAAAAACTTAATCTGGATTTCTTACTGGTACTTTATAAGCTTCACTATTTTCTGGTCAACGTTAGGTCATTTTATGGGCGACTGTGATGATGGGGATTTAGAATGTACTTGCAACAACCTGCCCTACTTACTTCCTGTCTTCTTGACCACACTGATAGTCGGTTGCTTGTTTATAACGGTTACAAACCTTAAAAAAACAATGGGTTTTAGAAAGATTTAATATGAAAAAATTAATCACATCATTACTAATAGCTTTGCTGTTTACGTCTATTAGTGTGTATGCAAATGGTAATAAGGGGGAATTTTTTAAAGCCTATAATGCAGGGGACTATACTCAAGCATTTGAACTGCTTAAGCCGCTAGATTTAAATGATGACCCTAATGTGCAAAGTTTGCTGGGTTATATGTATGCAGAAGGAAAAGGAGTGACACAAAATTACACTGAAGCAGTTAGGTGGTATAGATTAGCGGCCGCTCAAGGCTTGGCTGTTGCACAACTCAACTTAGGCGCCATCTACGTCAGTGGTAGGGGGGCTCCTCAAGACTATGCTGAAGCAGTGAGGCTGTTTGAATTAGCCGCAGCGCAAAATATCGTTGCTGCGCAAGCTTGGATGGGTTATATGTATGCAGAAGGAAAAGGAGTGACACAAAATTACACTGAAGCAGTTAGGTGGTATAGATTAGCGGCCGCTCAAGGAGACACCACGGCAAAAAATGTTATTTTGCTTATAGAAAGTAAAATTGAAAAATGTAACCGTATTGGGCTAAAGCTTGATAAAGACGGGCACTGCGTCACAAAAGAGTATGTTGAAAGAGACGATACAAAAAGCGATTCCCCAAAACTGCAGGAAGAGGCCAAGGCTTCCAGCAAGTACTATGAATATAAAGCGATTAATGAAAAAGAGTTTGCAAACAGAAAGGAAGTCGAAACCGCATATGACCCAAGCGGAAAAGGTGGATATACCCCTGAAAAAATAAGCTCTGCTAGTAGTGCAGTAGCTTTTAGTGATTTACAAAGCGCAAAAAAACAATGCGCAGAGCTTGGGTTCAAACCAAAAACCGAGAAATTTGGCTCTTGTGTTTTAGAGCTAAGAAAAAGAAGCCAAAACAATCAGAGCGCCACAATACAACCGCAGAAAAATCCGGTTCAATCCCAATTTAAACCTATAGGTGATGGGTCTTCGGATGATGCAACTTGTCAGCGCTATGGGTTCACACCACAAACAGATGCCTACGGGCAATGTCGAATGCAGATTGATAATGCAAAAAGGGAAATGCAAGCTCAGCAAGCTCAATATGCTGAACAACAAAAACAATACCAAGATGAGGTTTATAGGCAACGGTCGCTTAAGCAGGCGGAGTTTTTTGCGAGGTTTGGTTCTGGGGAAACGCCTAATGAAGCGTTAATAAACACTTGGGGTAATGGTGTAGTTAAGCCAAGGAAACTTCCTACTACTAGAACATATATTTTGCCGGGTGGGCGAGTAATGAGTTGCACTACAACAGGTGATGTAACAAGCTGTCTTTAAATTAACGAAACTTTAAAAATTAGATTAGGTTATTTGGTAAGTTCCAATACACATTCCCCATACTTTTCTGTATTGCGCTTAAAGCCGAGTTCATCGCACTGTTTTTTTGCATCATTGATAGTCATTTTGGCTACTTCTTCTATTGTAGCTGGCTGAAAGCTTTCTGCTGGCTCTGGAATACTAAGCGGTCTCTGAAATTCGTCTATTTTTGTAATACTAACTTCCGCACAAACAAACTCATATTCGTGATACTCCGACCCACAAAACAATAAGCATCCAGTAGATTTTCTATTTATAGTTGGCTGCCGTTTTCCAATCGAAGCACAATGTTGATTTGCTTTTTTAACTACTGAATCATAACCACCTACGAGAAAGTGACTGTATATCAATCCACCCTTTCCATTATAGTTGTCATCAACTGCTGCTATAGCTGTGCAGGAAAAAAGCAGGGCCATTAAATATAACGTAACTGAGAGTAACTTCATTATTTGTCTACATTTACCATTTAGCTAATATTAATCTTATCGGTATCAGATGCAATTAAAAATCACCTAATCGTTCGTCCAAAACACAGTGTAAGTATAGTCAGATGGGACCCAAATGAAAAATGGGGTGGTGGGGGTACGGTGGGTTCCGGGTATTGTACTTTTCAATAGGGGTACCCAGTAGGAATATCACTCGGCGCTTCGTAAACTGACACCGGTTCCTATGTTATTTGGGACGCGATTTTAATATCAAGTACAATATGATTGAAGACCTGCGTACCAATTATGCAGTAAACAAAAGCTGGCATATGCTGGCTTTTTTGTTGCTTGATGCCTTGC
>CANNLO010000316.1 GCA_947505055.1 Methylococcaceae bacterium
TTTATGCAGCTTTGCTTTTTCTTCTTCTGTCAAAATAAGTCTTATTCGTTTTGCTTTGTTTTGCTTATTTTACAGAAGTAGGATATTTGAATATAGTGTCACGAACTTCCGGTTTGTTGTACTAGCCCCTGAAAAAGCAATAATTATAAAAGCAAAAAATATTTTATGAACTGTAGACATAATAGTTACCTCTAAAATAGTTACCTCTAAAGCAAATATAAAAATTTCGTAACGCCTTCAGAGAATTGGATGGACATGAGATTCACCTGTGACTATTTGGATAAGCTCGTTTAAAAAGCTTCAAACGCCGGCACCGGATCGCTCGGTTTTTCTTTGGATATGGTTAAGGCGCCAGTCTGTTGAAAGAAATCCTGACTATTCGAACCGGAGCCTTCCATTACGATACGACAAGTGGAGGAACCAGTCAGCCGATCTTTTACAAACACAGTGTGTCCCGCGACACCATCATCGCGCAGGGATTTTGAACGCTGCCAATACCTGTTTTCCGGGTAGCCCAGCTTGGAAATATCCTGCAAGCCCCAGTCAAAGATATAAGGTAGCTGAGCACCCGGATTAGGATCGGAGTAAAAGTCCTTGATCACTTTACCCTGAAAACTATCAAAGCTTCCATTTACGCCTTTCACATTAACCCTACTTGCCGAATCCATCATAGCAGCCTGATGATTAAAGGCCACTTGGCTTGAATATCCATTAAACTCAATTTTATTCAGGGCACCATTTCCTAGTTGCTCTATATTAAGCAGTTGGCCCCGATTGGGATCAGAAATGAGTAGGTTCGCACCGAGAACAAAAGCCTCCGATCCACCTGGCAAGAGAATACTGATTTGGTTGGATGCCGGGGTTCCGATGCTGCCATCGGCGGCAATACTGAAAGCATAGGAACCGGCTGCCGAAGTGCAACTGGATGCAAGTACTATGGCTTCAACCACTTGCATGGCACTTTCATAGAGAGCATAAGCCGCCATCTCAGCGGCGCTCATATTTATTGACAGCTCCTGTGCTCCGTTATCATAAATGCTAGGAGCACTGAGCGGTTCCGCGCTAAAGGCAGATGTCGCAAAACCGATGAGAATAGCCGAGGTCAGAGTATTCATTTTGCTGTTCATTAGTAATCTCCTGATACATACGTTTAGATTTATTAAATACAAACGAACCGGACGTTCGTGAACAAAAAACAAATATAACAAATTGTTTTTATTAAAAATAATTTAATTAATTGATCATGAACTTCCGGTTTTCCGTACTAATTAATACAGGCATGTCAATTTTACTAAGCAAAATTACTGCATCAAAAGTTAGCCTTCATTTTTAATTCTTAGTTATTTTGCTTTTGAAACCTACGATAATTTTGCAAGCATTCGCTCAGAAATCGAATTGATTAACCGGACTTCCTGGTGGGGTCGTAGAGATCGTTAGAGTACCCGTTTGTAAGAAAAAATCCTGGTTATTGTAATCATGAGTGTCGATAACTATCCGGCATGAAGTAGGGCCGGTTGTTCGGTCTTTTACAAATACGGAACGTCCTGCCACACCATCGTCACGAATTATTTTTGAGCGTTGCCAGTATTGATGAATGGGGAAACCCTGTTTAGAGAGGGATTGAACTCCCCAGTCGAATATGTACGGTAGTGCTGTTGAAGTGTCGGTGACAAGATTAAAATCCTTGATCACTTTGCCATTGATAGTATTGAACCTCCCGCTGTTGCCCATTATTTGAATGCTGCTATCCATTTCCATTACTGTCCCTTGGGCATTGTAGGACACAAAAGCATGATAATTGATCATAGATACTTGATTCAGACCACCAGCTCCCTTTTGGTTAACAATCAATTGTTGCCCCCTGAATGAATCGAAAGGCTGGGATGTGGCTCTGAGTGTAAAGATGGAGCCGTGCGAAACTACGGTAACAATGTTGTAATCCGGGTTATTGTTGGAACCATCACTAAATATGGATACATCACTAGAGCCTGAAGATAAGGAACAACTAGTAGAGGCGATGCGTACCTCTGCCATCTGCATAACACCTTCCAATAAGGCATAGGCCGCTCTTTCGGCAGCGCTAATGTCAGTTGAGGCGACTAATGGGGATGCGGGACCCTGATCATAAATCGTTGGTGGAGGCATTGGATCCGCCAGTGCAATTGACGTTAAGCCTGCCAACAGAGCTGTTGCAAGTACCTTGTTATTCATAATCAGTACTTCCTCTTTGGCCAAAGGAATTGTGATAGGGGCGCTGTTATTGCCCCTATCACAATTCAATTTTATTTAAGTAATAACTTCCCAGTGCAAACTGGAAAGTTATTGGGGTGGGCAAAATTCAGTCAGAGCTCCTAGAATGGGAGTTGAGTGAATTGTGGCACAGCTGCATTAGGGTTTACGCCTGTTTGGATTGTTAAGCTGCCTGTTTGACTGAAGAAATCCTGGTTGTTCTCACCTAGTGTATCAATGATGATGCGACAAGAGGTTGCACCAACCAGACGATCTTTCACAAATACCGTCCGGCCAATACTGCCGTCACTACGGTGTGACTTGGAACGTTGCCAGTATTTGTTGACAGGGTAATTCTCTTTATCCAGTGACTGAAGACCCCAGTCGTAGATGTTGACACGATCAGTTGAATTGGGATCTATTGTGCCATTATAGAAGTCCTTGATCACTTTGCCAGTATAAGTGTCGAATCTTTGATTGATTCCTAACACTTGTACAGAGCTCTGGGAGTCCAACATGTTGTTGGCACTATTATATGCCAATTGAGCCCTATAATTCTGCACTGGTTTAGATTTCAATATGCCTGAACCCATACTTACAAACATAATTTGACCACGGTCATTACCCAATGGAGGCAAAGGATCTGCAGCATTTGAAAAGGCCTGAACTGTGAATGATCCACCAGGCGAAACTACGGTGGCATAGTTTGAGGCACCATTGCCTACTGCACCATCAGAGAAAGCGTGAACATCGAATGTACCTACGGAATTCGAACAGCTTGTCGCATGAATTCGCGCTTCAGCAATTTGCATAATAGCTTCATAGTTGGCATAAGCAGTACGTTCTGCAAGACTTATATCGGTTTTAGCAACGTCAGGTGATTGCGGGCCACTATTATATATGCCATCCACTGCTGGCGGCTCATTTGGTACTGCTGGTGTTCCTACTCCTGCATAACCCGAAGTTGAAACAACAGCTAAAATAGCTGCTGTGAGAATATTTAATTTAATGTTCATGGTAAAAACTCCTAATTAATTATAAAAATAGCATATAATGGTCGTGCTTTTACGTATAAGCTAGCGCGGATACGACCATATAATCCGTACTGTAAATTGAGCTGCTACTCAATTTGTTTTCCCCCTACTGGCTTAGGTATATTATCCTTGCTTGATAAAACCATAGCCAGTAGGGAGGAAATTCTTTACTTAAGTTATTACTTCTCTTATTTAGTCAAATATCTCAACTTACTCTAGCTAAAAAGTTAGCCAGCTGTTTTTTTACGCCAGGATGAGACTAATCCAATCAGTACAGACCCCATCAACCATCCTGCAGCTGGAACTGGTACGGGTGATCCTCCTGCTAGAACCTGCATCGCAAAGGGCTGGGTCGTGCCATGTCCCGAACCACCTGTAAATGAGTCAAAAGCCCATTGACCTGTGCTATTGGGATTATCAGAATAGTACCAAGATATGTCTGCTGCCCCGAGGGCAGAGGCATCAAGTTTCACCCAATAGGTGTGATTGGAAAAAAGAAGATTTAGCCCGTTATCCAACGGATTTGGTTGGAACAGGTTTATACCCGCTGTGGTGCTGACGCTTGGAGGATTTATATATGCATGGCCTATTGCACTTGGACCAGGGATACCAGCGTTATTATCAGAATAAAGTTGCAAGGTAACGCCGCTAATAGATCCACCTGAAAAAAAGGTGCCAGCCAGTTCCAAGCTAATATCTCCCAGTGTGCAACCAGTAGTACAGTTTGCGCCTGTGTTAAATGCATTGGCAATCCAGCCCGGGGTTGCGAGGGCAGAGTTACTCCCTGTATCTAAACCATACAAAACAACCGGAGTCACACTACTGTTTGCCGCCGCCGAAAATCCCAAGGCTAAAACCAAACTCAATTTTTGATATGTTTTCATTGCATTACTCTCCTAAAAGATATTTATCAATATGGGGCTCTAGATCCAAACCGCCGAAAATTCCACCTAGAACCTTAGAAATGATTTTATATGTCAAAATCGACTAATTTTCGTTGGCTCAGACATGGGTGTTGTAATTCAAATTAAATCCCGCAACGCGTTCCTTTAAAAATAACGCCCCCATCTGGAAATATATTCTCTAATAATGAATGCTGCCCAAGCTGGAAACTGCTTATGCTTATATAGAGCAAGCACTATAATTATAAAGGTGGACTTAAATTCCTCAGTTGCAATATTACCAAGAACAAAAATTGACAATACTGACTTAAATCATTTTTTTCTCGAAATAACATCGTTGCGGCTAAGCAAACGATTGAGCATATTCTCTGCGCTCCGCTTGAAAAAAAGACTGTTGAGTGTCGCGTCTATCTGATAGCAAGGACTTACGCTCTATTTTTGGCCTGTGCATCAGATTTTCCAGTCGTTGAAAATCCTTCAAATGAATATTTTTACCTTTAACATCAATCAATCCAGCCAGCTCAAACTTAGTCAGAATTCTACTTACCGTCGCCGAAACCAAGCCAAGATAGTTGGCGATATCATCCCGGGGCATATTTAGGCGCAAATATTTTTTTTCCATACCCCTGGCAGATAGATAATTAGATAGGTCCAACAGCAGCATTGCGACAAGTTCCTCACCGGAAAAATTATTAACAGCCATTATCAATTGCTGATGCCGAGCTACTTCGTTACTTAATCTTAAAACCAGCTCTTGACGTAATGTTGGGAGGGTGTCAATCAGATAATGAAATGAATCAAATGGAATTGTGCATATTATTGAAGTTTCAAGAAATACTACGGACGTAACCAAATTAGACTCACCTCCCGTTAGTAAATTAAGCCTTAATAAATCCCCCGGAAAATTAAAGCTAACAACTTGTCTCTCCCCTGCATGGGAAATCAATTCAGTTCTGGAAGAACCCACTTTTAGTATGCCAAAAATGGGGAGAAACTCATTATGCCGCCCAAAATGCTCTCCACGTCGATAGATATGATTTATATTCACCATCTTTTCGAATACCGTGGCTTCCTGTCTATTTAATGTGCTTATTAAGCACAGATTAGACATGCAACAATCATTACACCCAGTAAATTTCTCTATCATAATAAAATTAACCTCTATTCAATGCCATTGCCAGACTGTAGCATCAGCTAAAAAGTTTTAACTTAACAAGTTGCTTTAAAATAAATATCTTTAATTTTCGCAAAATAACTCACCATCTCAATTTTGATCAAGACTTTTAAAGATAAGAAGTTGACTAAAAAATATGTAACAAAAACTGCTTATGGCAAAGCTGATTCTTGGCTATGCCAGCTAAATCCGAATATCTTGTATGCTTTATAACCTTCCAGATAAGCCTTTAGCTATACACATTAATTCCGCCTTGATGCGTATCGTATAAATTAACTGAAGTTTCCTAAAAAATCATCAAGCCACCATGCGCAGCAATACGGCTACCAGCGAATTTTTCGTGGGTTTGCCAGGTTTGGGGCAAACCCTATCAAAATCTTCATTAAGTCCGGCTTCAGCGATAAGCCGTCGAACATCCGAAAA
>CANNLO010000317.1 GCA_947505055.1 Methylococcaceae bacterium
AGGCAAATTCAGCCCCGCCTTTTTTTGATTTAATCCACCCACACTAAACTTATCTTTTGTCTGCATCGCTCAAGCTTTGCGGCTTTTTTGTGCGTGCTGAAAAAATACTAGGGGAATTTTTGTTCAATTTTTTGAGAACTATCATGACTACAGTAACAAACTATCAAAATATAAATATTGGCAACCCATGTGAAGTACTAGCGTCAATCCTAATACAAACGCACGATACTTACGTGGATGCGGTGTCTGCAGGTCAGTCCCCCGATGCTTACAAAGAACTTGGCCATACAGTGCGTATCTTAGCCCAGTCTCTTGCAGAAGCGGCAATTCCATACAATGAAGATCTTGAAGACATAGATGAGGAAGAAGAGCACGAGATATAGCCCAATAGAGCGGGGCAAATAAACCAGCCCCGTTTACTAAAACCAGAAACCGCGGTCGAGATTGATAACCACAGCGGTTTTTTTGTATCAATTTTACTGCACACAATGTTGACAGGTGACCTTTACCCCCATTCTAAACTAACCATTACTGAACCGTTTTTAGCTATGCCATCTATCGTAAATTACGTTTACGACTATTCATCTATTTTTTATTTTAAGGGAAATATGCCTGCGAGACAGTAAAAAAAACTCCTGCTCCATAATCAAACGAACATCATTATTGGCCTCCATAAACTGGACTTCGCCATTTAAATCGTGATGCAAAAAAATAACTAGCTTGGCAAACAAGGAATTATAATTATGTCTAATTTATCAAAAGATGTTTTTTTTACAAAATACACCAGCACTTCAAGCCCTCTGTCCAAAGAGTATTCCCTTGAAAATGAAAAGATTGAAAAGAATGCAGCGGCATCCATGCATAAGGGGACTGCTGAGTGCGTCACTATACCTTTTGAAGAATTTGCCAATGCCTTAATCAAAGGCAACAAGTAAACAGGCTTTTGGCTATGGGTTACATGCGCAAAAATATCCTGATGAGGTTAGCATCGCTGTAAGCGGTAAGGAGCAACCAGAAAATGACATACTTTCTCGCTCCCAAAAGTTTTTCAAATATCGCAATGAACCTGGCATTCTGATGCTGGATCATGATCCAAGTAATTATGGCCCATCGCTAACGCCTGATGAGTTTATGGAAATATTGATTGCCATTGACCCAAAGATTGCAAAAGCCGCCAGAGTGATTCGCGGCTCTGTCTCTGCTGGAGTTCATTTATTAGGTGAGGCACCCAAAAACAACAAGGGCTTTCACGTATATATTCCAGTCAAAGATGCTTCGGATATTCCGGAATACGGAAAATTGTTATTTGATTACCTTTGGCTGAACGGACATGGTTATATTGCCTTATCGTCAAATGGAAGCTTACTGTTACGATCTCCCATAGATGCTGCTGTATTTAGTGCAGAACGACTGGATTTTGTTGGAAAGCCGATCATTTTGAGTGAAGAGCTTGAATATACTCAACCACAAACAGTGTATGTGCCAGGAGCGCATTTAAACACGCTGAGCCTGCCAGAACTTACCACTAAGGAAGAAGAAAAAGTTGCTGCGTTAATTACTCAAGCAAAAGAAGCAATTAAACCTGCCAGTTTGATTAAAGTTTCTGAATGGAAAACAAATAAAATCACAGCGATGCAAAAGGCAGGCGTGTCAGCCGAAAATGCCACTCATGCTATTAATCAAATATTAGAGGGGCATTGTAAAAATTTATATGGCGATTTTATTCTGGAGTTTCCTACAGAAGATGTTTTGGTGTCTGAAGTTTTGAAAACCCCTGAAACATTTAATGGCAAGGCATTGGCTGATCCAATTGAGTGTAGAGAATACGGAAAATCTACTGCAAAATTTTGGTTTAATGATGGTAATCCAGTCATTCACAGCCTAGCACATGGACAACAGACATCTTATTTTTTACATCAAAAACCGGATTGGAAAAAAGAACTAGATGAGCATGTTGAACTTATGAACAAAACCCTTTCATCTGTTATGGTTGGAGGCAAACACAAAATTATGCGGCTTGAGCCGGGTAGCGCAATGCATGAAGGGCGAGAAGTTTATGTTTTTTACAGCCGTAGCGAATTGAGCAAAGTTTATGACAATGCCTTCATAAAAACAGGTGAAAAGGTAACCCGAGGCAAAGTGATGGATATTACAAAAAACCCCTTAATGGCATGGGCATCACATAAAAACTCAATCTCATACAGTGGCGGCGTGGTTTTTTTGCCCGGCAAAGAAGCCCCAACAGATTATGTTAATACATGGAAGGGTTTGGCCGTAGACCCCAATGAAAATAGACGAATCTTAAAGCGCATTTATCGACACATTAACAATGTTGTTTGCGCTGGCGACGCAGAATTGAGCGAATATATTTTTCATTGGATTGCGTACACTTTTCAAAATCCTGACAAACCAGCCGGTACAGCAATTGTTTTAAGAGGAGAAAAGGGCAGCGGAAAAGGCACTCTAGGTCATTTTTTGAGAAAAATTTGGGGCAATCATGGTCTGCACATTAGCAATGCAAAATACTTGGTTGGGGCTTTCAATGGACATTTGCTTGATGTATGTTTTTTATTTGCAGATGAAGCCTTTTACAGTGGCGACAAGCAACATGAGGGCGTTTTAAAGGCAATGGTGACTGAGCCAACAATTTTAATTGAACGCAAAGGTATTGATGCAGTTGCGCAGTCAAACTATCTTAAAATTTTGATGGCAACAAATTCAAAATTTGCCGTACCAACTTCAAGAGATGAGCGTAGATACTGCGTTACAGACGTAAGCAGCGAACGTATTGGTGATGCCGCTTATTTTAATGCTTTACACCAAGATTGTAATTCAGAAGAAATACAATCTGCTTTCTTGTATGAAATGCTGCATGT
This sequence comes from Methylococcaceae bacterium, assembly GCA_947505055.1. Next base: position 2,877 of record CANNLO010000317.1, read on the forward strand.
GGACTTGAGCGATTGGAATTCAGGAAAAATACCTGAAAGCGTAGGCCTACGTGAGCAGCGTTATCATTCTATGGAGTCGTATCAAAAATGGTTAGTCGGTGCATTACTGAATGGTACATTTGGTGTATGCGGTGAAAATATCACTGGCGATGCGTGGAATGAAGAACTGTCCAGTAAAGAATTATTTGGTGCCTATGTAACTTATTGCGATACCGCAAAAACTGGCGAGTATCGGCGCTTTCCAGAATGTGTAATAACAAAATACTTGGGCAAGATGTACGACAAGGTAAAGCGTACCAATAGTAACGGCCAACGCGGCTATTTCTTTGGTAGTCTAAAAAATGCAATCAAAGCATTTGAGGAATATGAAAAAGTGAGCATAACTGAGTTGATAAAATGACACTGCCCCATACTTATAATGCGCCCTATATAACTTATTGATTATATAGTATTTGGACAAGTGGACAGGTTGGACAGATAAAATTATTAAATATATATTATAGTAAAAAGCCATTACAAAGTAATACATCAATACATTAACAGTATGATAATGCTGAGTAATGCATTGTTGAGCAGGCGTTTTGTTTTTATTGGTGACACAAATCAGCATTGATTTTTGGACATGCGCAACATGTTTATTTAATTGTATAAAATCGCATTTTAGCTAGCCCAACCTGCCCATCATACATTATCGTTAATAATACAATTTTTATTGAATGCAACTGAACCTCACAAGGGAATAACCATGAATAATCGTTTTACAATTCAAAAGGCAGCGATGGCTGCCATCAGTGATAACTTATATAACAAGAGTAACGCTCAGTCCTGCTGTCTTATTGCAGTATTCATAAATGCCTGATGTTAATTAAAAAAGGATTGAAACAATGCCAATTCAACAAATCATTAAAAATGAAGGTCAATGGCCAGTCTATATCTGGACGGATGAGTATGATGATAAATCAAAGCAGCAACTTAACAATGTCGCCCAACTGCCTTTTATCAATCATCATGTTGCCGCCATGCCGGATGTACATGTCGGCAGAGGAGCAATCATAGGTTCTGTGATTGCCACTACACAAGCCCTCATACCTGCAGCTGTGGGCGTCGATATTGGCTGTGGGATGATTGCTTGCCGCTTATCGCTTAATGCTCAAGATATTGACGAACAATCCATATTGAAAATCTATAATCAGATTCATCGCGACATACCGGTAGGCCGCAATCAACACCAAAATGACCGTGCTCTGACAGATATTGCCTTACCTTTTTCTGATGAATTAAAAATAATTATCCATAAGCACCCAAAGTTAAGAAAAGCCTTTCGTAACTTTGACAACTGGATCTACCAGATGGGTACTTTGGGTGGCGGTAATCACTTTATCGAAATATGTCTTGATGAGTCTCAACATGTCTGGGTGATGTTGCATTCAGGCAGCAGGGGCATTGGCAATGCGATTGGCACTTACTTTATTGAGCGAGCAAAAAAAGATATGCAAAAGTGGGATCTGCATTTACCAGATACCGACTTAGCCTATTTGCAGGAAGGCAGCGTTAACTTTGATGATTATATTGAAGCGGTCGATTGGGCACAACGTTATGCATATCAAAATAGACAAGCTATGTTGGACCTTGTACTGAAAGGTATGCAACGGCATTTACTCATCCCCTTTACAGTCACCCGTGAGGTCGTTAATTGCCACCATAATTACGTCGCTCGTGAACATCATTTTGGCGTTGATAGTTGGGTTACGCGTAAAGGAGCCATTCGTGCTGGTATAGGCGAGATGGGTATTATTCCAGGCAGTATGGGCGCAAAATCGTATATAGTTCGAGGCAAAGGCAATCCTGATTCGTTTTGCTCTTGTGCCCACGGTGCAGGAAGAAAAATGAGCAGAACTGAAGCCCGTCATGTGTTTACCATAGAGGATTTAAAGCGACAAACTGCTGGGGTGCAATGCAAAAAAGATAACAGTGTGCTGGATGAAATTCCTGGGGCTTATAAAGACATTGATTCCGTAATGGCAAACCAACTTGACCTGGTTGAGGTGGTACATACTTTGAAGCAGATCATTACCATCAAAGGCTAATCCTTTTTAGCTTGGCTTCAGTTAACTAATCAACCATTTATATTGACTCCCATCTTAGCCAAAAACCGTATTCCTTTTTATCGCTACAGCCCTTGACTGGTAAGGGGTTTGTGGTTTTTATAGTTGTACGATTTCACAGTAAGATGGGAGTATCAATTTCAACAATAAAAGCCCTGCGTATTCCTTTATTGTGCCAGACAAAGGCAATTCCGATTCGTTTTTCTGCTGTGTCCATGGTTCCGGAAAAAACTGTAAAGAATAGTAAATCAGCACTCGCTGACTAAACTTTTACAGATTAAGGAATACAATGTCAAAATTCAACGAAGCTTTTGTCGACAACAAATTGGATAAATTACTGACACCCGAAGAAGTAGCCAATATATTGGGAGTATCGGCAAATACCCTTAATGTTTGGCGCTGTACTAAACGTTACAATCTACCCTACATTAAGCTTGGACGCTCTATACGTTATCGCTATGAAGATGTGCAACATTTTATCAAAGAACGTGAAGTTGGTATGAACGGATGAGCGACTGCCGGTGTAATGTAAAAAACTTGTCTTATTTAACCTGCTTTGATGCAACGCTCATCGTCATGCCGAGGATTGTTAACCCAATCACTGACCGGTGTTGCCGTCATCTGCGTATAGGCTTGATTATTGAGCAACGCGAAGACCTGATCAGCATCGGCAGTTTTATCTAGCCAATGATGGTAATGATCGGTCGGGATAATGACCGGCATTCTGTCGTGGATGGGTTTCATCAGTTCAGTAGCCGCAGTCGTAAT
>CANNLO010000318.1 GCA_947505055.1 Methylococcaceae bacterium
TAGTCGTGAGCAACAAACCAATGTTGAGGCGGTACGTAAAACTTTATCAGGCCCGCTTAGCCAGAAAAAGATCGCTGAATTTATCGCCGATAAAATTAAACCGGAATCGCTAGATTTTGTCTTGTTAACCGGACTCGGTAACGCCTGGCCTTTAGTCAGAGGCCATGAGCTCTTAAGCGCTTTGCAAGATGTGATGGGTAAAACACCCTTAGTTCTATTTTATCCAGGTGAATATAGCGGTAGAGATCTTCATCCTTTTGGCATGATTGATTCCAAAAATTATTACAGAGCCTTCAAGCTGGTGCCTGAAGATGGCAAAAAATCAAAGGTAGTTAATAAACAATGATCATTGAAGATATTTTTTCCAAACAACTGACGCGTGACATTAATGGTGTTGTTAAAGCCGAACAGGTTGATAACGACAGTGTTTATGTAGAGCTGGATGAATACGTCATTACCCAAGAGTTAGATCGGCATTTTCGTCGTTTTTTTGAAACCTATATCCCCGCTGTTAAAAATCGTAACCCTGCGGTCGCTAATAAAATAGGCGTATGGGTTTCTGGTTTTTTTGGTTCAGGTAAATCGCATTTTATTAAGATACTCGCTTATTTATTAGAAAATCGTAGTGCAGAATATGATGGTCAATCGCGTTATGCCATTGATTTTTTTAAAGACAAAGTCAATGACGCCATGCTCTTTGGCGACATCAATAGTGCCGTTTCAAAACCCGCTGATGTTATTTTATTTAACATTGATTCCAGAGCCAATGCCGATGATGGCGATAACGCCATCCTTAAAGTCTTTCTTAAGGTCTTCAATGAGCGCGTTGGTTACTGCGCTGACTTTCCTCATATTGCCCATTTGGAACGAGAGCTAGATAAGCGCAACCAATATCAGGCCTTTAAAGATAAGTTTGCTGAACTGACCGGTTCTAATTGGTTGGAGCAACGAGATGCTTATGACTTTTATCGGGATGAACTAGCAGAAAGTTTGTCCGTTGCCACTCAACAATCTATCGCCTCAACACGTCAGTGGGTAGAGCAACTGGAAACGAACTTACCTTTGGATATTGCTAATTTTTGTAAATGGGTCAACGATTACCTAGATCAAAAAGGTGATAGAAATATCCTGTTTATGGTTGATGAGGTAGGGCAATTTATCGGCAAAAATACCCAGATGATGTTGAAATTACAAACCATCACTGAAGATTTAGGCACCATTTGTGGTGGCCGTGCTTGGGTGATTGTGACCTCACAATCTGATATTGATGTTGCTATTGGTCAATTTGATAAACGTGACGGTGAAGACTTTTCCAAGATTCAGGGGCGTTTTCATACCCGCTTACAATTATCTAGCTCTAACACCTCAGAAGTCATACAAAAACGCTTACTTGAAAAAACTGAAACGGCGGCTTTACAGCTAGCGACGGTGTTTTCTGAAAAAGGTGACATCCTTCGAAATCAGTTAAGTTTTGATAAAACCACCACGGCCTCACTGAATGGCTACAATGACGCACCGTCATTTATCGACAACTATCCCTTTGTACCGTATCACTATCCATTAGTACAAAAAGTTTTTGAGTCTATTCGAACCAAAGGGGCCACCGGTAAACATTTGGCGATGGGTGAGCGCTCATTGCTGGATGCTTTTCAGTCAGCCGCTAAGCAAGTTAAAGATAAAGACATTGGCGTACTGATTCCGTTTTACTGCTTTTATGCACCCATTGAAAGTTTTCTGGAGCCAGCGGTTAAGCGCACTATAGATCAAGCTTGCGAACTCAGCACCTTAACCGACTTTGATAGCAAAATACTTAAGACTTTATTTTTGATTCGTTATGTTGATGTCCTTAAAAGCACTTTAGATAATTTGGTTACGTTGAGTATTGATCAAATCGATGCCGATAAAATCAGCCTACGTAGTCATATCGAAGCCAGTCTTAATAGACTGGAACGACAATTTTTAATTGCCCGTAATGGTGATGAGTTTATTTTCTTAACCAATGAAGAAAAGGAAATTGAAAATGAAATTCAACACACCGAGGTAGAGCCGTCAGAACTCACCCATAAGCTGTCCAATATTATCTTTGATGGCTTGTTGGCTAGGCAAAACAATTATCGCTATCCGATAAACAAACAGGACTTTAAAGTCAGTCGTTTTTGTAATGGTCACCCCAAAGATGGCACGACATTAGAAGACCTAGTGGTTAAAGTCATCTCGCCACTAGACTCTCATTACGATAGCTTTATACATGATCAACCTTGCTTAAGCTTCAGTCTTGAAGGTGATGGCTGTGTGTTGGTTAAATTGCCTGATCATCCGCGTATCTTTGGTAACAAAGGCTTGGATGGTGATTTGGCTCGCTATATTAAAACTGACCGCTTCCTTAAACAAAATTCAGGGCAACGACCAGAACAAGAGTCTTTATTGCGCGAAAAGCAGTTAGAAAACATAGAACGAGAAAAACGCTTACGCCATGAATTTGAGCTACTCTTTGCTGACGTTAATATTTACGCCATTGGTGCCAAGCTGTCGGTTAAATCATCAACACCGTCAACGATGTTGGAAGAAACCTATAAGTACGTTATTGAAAACACCTTCGCTAAATTAAATCTATTAAAGCTTACGCCAGGTGACGTATTACGAGAATTACAGGCGGTATTACTGGCTGATGATATGGCGCAACTTAACATGGATATGTTGGACATGGCCTGTAATCCAGAGGCCACTCGTGAAGTTGAGTTATTTATTAATCTAAAAGTTGAGCGCAACGAAGCCGTTTATTTACGAGATATTATTGCCAAATTTAATCGCAGACCTTTTGGCTGGCCAGACAATGAAATCTTGTTATTAGTGGCACGTCTAGGATTGGCCGGTAGAATTAGTTTTACAGTCGGTGCTGTAGAACTGTCGCTTAAAAAAGCCTACGAACCATTCACTAGTGTTCGTAAACAAGGCGAAATTCGGATTCAAAAAATACGTCAGCATGATGATCAGCAGCTAAAAAAAGCAACGAGCGTTGTTAGAAACGTGTTCAATAAAACCTTTACAGGCACCGGTGAGAAAGAACTCTCTGAAGTCATTAGGCAATCATTAACGACATGGCAAATACAATTAACCTCGTTTAGCCATAAAGCACAAACCGGTCACTATCCTGGAAAAGCGGACATAGAACTGGGTTTGGCCTTAGTATCGGGTTTACTGCAACAAAGTAATAGTTTTAGTCTCATTGAACGCCTAGTTGAAGATGCCAAAGCCTTGGAAGACTTTGCCGAAAACTTTGAAGACCTAGATGATTTTTACAATAGCCAATTCCAAACGTGGCAAGCCTTAAGCAAAGCACTCAATGATCAATTTAAGGCTAATCGCCCAGCACTTGAAAAAGATCCGATTGCTAAGGCAGCCTTAGATCAATTGGAGCAAATTTATAAAGCACCAGCGCCTTATGAGCAGCTAAGGCATATCAATCCTTTAATTAGTAATGTTCAGCAAGTCAATGAGTCACTTGTGCTGGATAAGCGCAAACTGGCTCATGAAGAGATTGATCAACGACTTGAACATATTCAGTCAGAACTTAATCAAGCGGGTGCAACGCTAGAACTTAAAAATCAAGCGCTACATCCGTTACAGCTGTGTAAAAAAAGGATTGATAATACTGACTCGATACCTCAGTTAAGCGCTGAGCAAAAAGAAGCCGAATCATTTGAAGAAGAAGCTTATGAACAGATCAACCGTTATATTGAGTCACAGCGGCCGAAAGATCCACCTGTGCCTCCGGTAACTAATCCAGGTGCCGGTAAAGTAGCAGAGCCGACTGTCGTAGTACCTGCACCTAAAAAGACGGTGACTATAAGTCCAGCCAATATTGCCTCTATGAGTGTCTCTTCTTTTATAGAAACAGAAGCACAAGTAGATCAATACCTCAGCCGTATTCGTGATGAATTGCTAAAAGCGATTCAAGCCGGTGATAGAGTAAGAATTAAGTGAAAACAAATCCTCCCGTTGCTTTTTATAGAGAGGAATGGCCAAAAGATTTCCCCAAAGTGATCTTAAATGCCCCGGTTGGAGAGGCAGCAAGGCATCCTGATTATTACGCAGCAAAAAGTGGTGATTTAGAGGCGGCGATTAGGTTGACTTCTGATTTGATTAACAAAGAAGCTATTGCCAAATTAGCTGTTATTATTAATACCAAAAAACCTTTGCTTATTCCTGTCCACGCAGAAGAAGCAATAAGTATTAACCAAATACCATTGGCTTATGCAATTGCTATCGGATTAGAATTTGATTTACCTATTGAGTTTAATATCGTTCAAGCGGCCAGAGTAAATCGTACAGGCTCAAGTGGTTTTACACGATTGGCATTTCCTCCGCCTTTCGCCGGAACGCCTAGCAATGTATCAGAGTATGCCATTATTTTTGACGATACTCTGACCCAAGGTGGCACGCTCGCAAATTTGTGCGGTTATGTTGCTCAATTTGGTATTGAAACAATTGCAGCCACAACATTAACGGGTAAAAATTATTCTTCTGTTTTAGCTATTACAGATGAAACACTCATATTATTAAGAGATAAATATCATGAACTTGAACAATGGTGGATCAGTACCTTTGGCTACGGATTTACAAAACTCACGGAATCAGAAGCAAAATACATCCTCAACACAAAGAAGAATGCTGACGAAATCAGAGATCGAATTCTTGCAGAAAAACAAGAAGGATTCGATGGAAAAAATGATTCATATATTTAAATCTAGAAATTTTATAAAAGTATCTACTAAACCCCTGCGATCAAGAAAATCTGAGAATTTTAGGCAGTATCAACTTGTGCAAGCTAGGGAGTTTATTAAAAAATGTATGAGTATCCAATTCAAAATATTTTAATACTGCTGCAGTGCTGGTCGGGGTTTGTAACCCCGACAGAAGCGTTTAGATGTTTCGATAACTTCGGAATGTGAGTAACTGGGTTATAAACCCCATTACGCTTTGAATCATTTATGTAAACTGGATACAGGCGATCCATGCCGATATGACGATGTTGCTGAAGCATCTTTATAATCAGGTGTACTTATTGCCACACAGATTGCCTAAGATGATATTACTTATCAGTAACGAAAACGCAACGAGGAATCAACTATGAACTACGCCCGACTGATTTTTGAAGATACGCCTGCATTTGTTCCCGTTCCGCGTGAAATGCAACATCGTAAAACTGAAATTATTTTTTTGCCATTGGATGATGAGTTGTCGCCAGAATCATTCGCTACACAGCAAAACTCAGTGGTGCAGAATGAAGTGCCTGAAGCCAATAAAAATAGTAATTTGTTACTACCTGATGCTTTTTTTGAGTCTTTAGAAAAAATAGATGAGCCTAGATCGTTATTGGAACTTATCGGTAAAGTTCCTCCTTGTTTCAAGAGTGCCGCAGAAGTTGATGCCTTTATTCGTGCGGAGCGTGATGCGTGGGAGGATTAACCATGCCAAGCCAAAACCCAGAAGCAAGCCAGCTTTCTGCTTCGACAGATTCTACACAGACCGAATGGAATAACTTTTTTGCCGATTTTAGTCGCGCAATAATGGATGATGCTCCTTTATTGCGCGAGGAAATTTATTTGAAAATGTATGATCAATCAAAATGTAATAAAACAATCTAATGAGGTGATTTGATGAAAACCATACAACTTGAACTATCGGACACTATTTATGACCGAGTGATTAGTTTTTTAGAGCTGTTACCAAAAAATGAATGTCA
>CANNLO010000319.1 GCA_947505055.1 Methylococcaceae bacterium
AAGTCTGGAACCGGCGCAAAAACGGTGAAGTGTATGCGGTGATGGAAACCATCAGCGTGGTACGCGATGCCCAAGGTAAAGCCAGTCATTATATAGCCATGATCTCCGATATCACCTTGCTCAAGGAGCACCAAAGCGTGTTGGAGCACATCGCTCACTACGATGCCCTGACCAATCTGCCCAACCGTGTCCTGTTGGCCGATCGTCTGCGTCAGGGTATGCTTCATAGCAAGCGACAGAAGCACAGGCTGGCCGTGGTATTTATTGATCTGGATGGCTTTAAGGCAATTAACGATAACTACGGGCATAGAGCTGGCGACCAGTTGCTGATTAAAGTGACTGAGCACATGCAGCAAGTCCTGCGCGAGGGCGATACCCTCGCCCGAATAGGTGGTGACGAGTTTGTCGCCGTGCTGCTGGATCAGCCCTCTATGGTTGGCTGCGAGACCTTACTTAAACGCCTGCTTGCGGCTACTGCCAGACCGGTGCAGTTTGGCAAGCTCAGTCTCAAGGTCTCAGCCAGTATGGGGATAACTTTCTACCCGCAGGAAGAAGTCATTGATGCGGAGCAACTGCTCCGTCAGGCCGACCAGTCCATGTATCAGGCCAAGCAAAGCGGCAAGAATTGTTACCACTTCTTTAACGTCGAGCTTGACCGGAACCTCCGTGGCCGTTACGAGAGTCTGGGGCGTATTCGTCGTGCTCTGGATGACGGCGAATTCGTGCTGTTTTATCAGCCCAAGGTGAACATGCGTACCGGTAACATCATCGGTGCCGAAGCCTTAATCCGCTGGCAACACCCTGAAAGACAACTGCTCCTGCCAGGCGAATTCCTGCCGGTGATTGAGGATCATCCGCTGGCCATTGATATCGGCGAATGGGTGATCGACACAGCCCTTGCCCAGATGGAAGCATGGCAGGCTGCGGGACTGGATATCCCGGTCAGTGTCAATGTGGGTGCCCGCCAATTACAGCAAGTAAACTTCGTCGAGCACTTGAGGGAGACGCTGGCAGCGCATCCCGACATCAATCCACGTCATTTGCAATTGGAAGTGCTCGAAACCAGTGCGCTGGAACTGGTCGGAGCCGCTCAAATCATCAAGACATGTCGGGAGCTAGGCGTGATGTTTGCTCTGGATGACTTTGGCACGGGCTATTCCTCGCTGACTTATTTGAAACGCCTGCCCGTTACCGAGATCAAGATTGACCAAAGCTTCGTGCGCAATATGCTTGAGGATCCCGATGACCTGTCTATTCTTGAGGGCGTACTCGGCTTGGCCACCGCTTTTCGCCTCCAGACTATCGCCGAAGGGGTGGAGCAGATCGAACACGGTACCGTACTGTTGCAAATCGGCTGTGATGTAGCACAGGGCTACGGCATTGCCCACCCTATGCCAGCAAACCTGTTGCCCGGTTGGTCGGCGGCCTGGCGTCCTTATCCAGCCTGGACTGAGTCGCCTTCTTACAACCACGATATATTACCGCTGATTTATACCGGCGTTGAGCACAGAGCGTGGGGGATAGCCATCAGAAGTTACCTCAAGGGCGAGTCTGAAGCATCGCCACCCCAACATAACCTTTCGTTCTGTCGCTTCTGTCGCTTACTGGAAACCAATACGTTGAGCCGCTTTATTTCGCAACCCGCTTTTGAGGATATTGGGTCCTTGCACCTACAAATGCATGCCTTGGCAAAAGAGCTCTTTGAGCTTCATGACGCTGGCCGCAATCCCCAGGCGTTGGCAAAGCTTAAAGCATTCTATGAGCTACAGGGTGTCTTGCAGGAAAAATTGAAGGAATTGGTGCAAAAATACCAGCAATAGCTGGAAGAAGTTGAGGCTATCCACTTAAACCCGGACAGCTTAATGAGGACATAGAAGTCAGAGTAAAAGACAATGGCCCCGGCATTCCTGAAGATCAGCAACAGCAACTATTAATGCCTTTTTACAGCACCCAACAGAAGTCATCAGCGACTTTTGTAATATACTCGGCAAATCAGTATCTAGGTATTCATACGGATAGCCATCCCAAGTAAAGTAAAGTAAATTAGAACATGCGTAGATTATTCGTTGTGCTTGAAGCCATCTAATAAACATTTATAAATTGGAGATGTGTACCCAAACCCCAAAAAGCTCTGAATGCTTTTAAAATCAAGGGAATATTTTTAATAGAAAAAACACTTTATCCTTCAAAAGCTATAATTATAGCGATTAAAAATCAGGATTCCATGTTCCGGTTCCTCCGTATTTTAAGACTAAAAACTAATTTGTTGTCGCATAAACCTGTTAGCCATTAATAATGCCGTCGTAATACCTTTGTGCATCACCTGATTCAGTTTGTTGCGTATTGATGCATAAACAATCGATTGTGTAACTGATACACATATAAGTCGCTGTATTTGAAATATTTCAAAAATATCTGGATTTAGGGCTTAACACTCCCGTATTGATCTTAATATGAGGTAAAAACTATGGCACATGAAAAGCAGAGCAGCAATGTGCTTGTGGATTCTATTGATGTATTTCCATGGAATGAACATTTCAATACCGGAATACCTATCATCGATGAACAACACCAAAGACTGGTAATGTTAATAAATCGACTGGCCAGTCATATAGCTCTCGGTTCAGATGACAAAGAATTAAATCTCCTTTTCCAAGAGTTGTTCGACTATTCGGTTTATCATTTCCAGACAGAAGAAGCTATTTGGCATGAGTATTTAACGAGGGACTCCCTGGAAATCGAGCATAAAGAAGAGCATAGCAATTTTATAGCGACTGTTCTTAATCTAAAAGCTAAAGAGAATACCCATCCATCCTCTGCATCAGAAGGCAATACGATCGAGGAAGTTCTGTCATTCCTGATTAGTTGGTTAGCTTTTCATATCCTAAAAAAAGACAAATACATGGCCTTGGTAGTGCAGGCCATTCAAAGTGGAATGCCACACGAGCAGGCAAAGATCCAAGCAAAGAAACAATTGCATAGTGGGATGGAAGCACTGATAAATATTATGCTCTTAACTTACGGTAATCTTGCCACTAATGCCATGCAGTTGATGAAAGAGGTTGTCGAGCGCAAGCGAGCAGAACAAAACCTTCGCCTTATTGCCGAGCATCTGGATCAAGCAAATCAGTATCTGGAAAAGCAATATACCGATTTCATCAGCGTATTATCACGCATTATTGAAATGCGGCCAGGCATAAAATGTGGACAATCAAAATATATCGCCGGAAAAGCCTTGCTGGTTGCCCGTAATCTTGGCATGGCCCCTGAAAAGGTAAAAGATATTTTTTATGCAGGCTTACTTATACAGATCGGAAAAATGAGTTTGCCGGATACCTTGCTGAGTATACCTTTTGACGTATTGCCTTTCGTCAGCAAAAAAAAACATTTGAAACATTCGGTTGAAGGTGAGGCTTTATTGAAAGGGTTAACCAAATTAAATGGCGCATCCGTTTTAATTCGGCATCAATACGAAAACTATGATGGCTCGGGCACCCCGGATGGCTTGGCTCAACAAGAAATTCCATTAGGATCGCGTATCCTCTCAGTTGTCAGAGACTATATTACATATCTTGATACTTCAAAAACAAAGGACGCCATAGATTTTAATAACGCAATCAAAAAACTAAAAGCTGGACAAGGAAGCCTTTATGATCCTGATGTCGTCAATGCTTTTCTTGATGTGATCAAAGAGGAGATAGACATTGTAGATAACCTCCCAATACTTAATAAATCATGGAAGAGAAGTCAATTATGGGATACATCGGAGAGTCGTAGCTTGGCGAGTCTGGTTATAGACATTCCATTGAACAAACTTAAACTCGGAATGAAAATAGAAAGTGTCTATTTTGATAATAAGCCGTATATTAAAAACTGCATCGTGGATGAAAAAATACTTAAGAATATTATGTCATTAACAGAGAATACCGGTACAGAACCCCTTATTAAAGTTATATTCTAGAAGTCTGTTGAACGACAGCAATAGCTCATATCGCAGACGTTGGTTGAGTGTTCGGCGGTCCGGTCGGCGACAACTATCTTGACCGGTTGACCAATATGTAGGACAAGGGCGGATTTTAATTTTATTTGGAGTTCACCCCTTGCCTGCAATACGAACACTCAATACATCACCCAAACCCTGGTCGAATGCTATGTTTTCGGTTGTTCCAGTAACGCGAAACAATGAAGTTTTATACTGTCGCAAATTGTATGCAAGGGTAAGTGACTTAAATTTTGGGTGTCGAATGGGTTTTGTAGCTCAATACCAATTCTGTCCAAAGACAACAAGGGATAAGCGACTAGTAAATAAATAAAAACGGCACTGAATCCCAGGTTTTCTATTAATGAAAACGGCAGCAATAATAAAAAAATCAAAATAAACCGCCGGGCTTTGATGGCATAAACTACGGGCATAGGCGTTTTAAGGATTCTTTCACAACCACCCATGTGGTCAATCAGCAAAATACGTTGTCCTTCCAGTTTTTCAAAAACAAAGCCATCAATATGATTGCTAAACCGAGCCTGCTGTAATAAAGACGCTATTTTGCTAACAACAAACAGCGGCATGTGGCCAGCAGATTTCAGTGCCTCAAGTTCCTGTTGACTCAGTAAATCGGTTAAATCATCCAGGTTCTTACTATTGCGTAAAGATTCTCTAGTTGCAAAAGAAAATGCAACCGTCCATTTCACCATTTCTTTACGCCATAGGCTCTCTTGAGGGCCGCTATTCAAAACCTCACTGTAATTTAAAGCCTGAATGACCAGGTTTCTGCTTTGGTTAACAATGCCGCCCCATAATTTTCGCGCCTCCCACCAGCGTTCGTGACCGGTATTGGTTCGAAACACCAGAACCAAACCGAGTACCACGCCGGTATATTCAAACGGAGTCACAGCAAGATGCGGCAAGGGCAGCCAGTATTGATCAAATACAACTATGAGTAAACAATAACAGGTCATTAACAGCAGACTGGGAAAAATGCGTGGCGTAACTGAACCTCGCCACATCAGTGCGCCACGCAAAAAACCGGGTGATTCATCCTTATTGCTATGTAACTGTCTAGAATCTTTCATTTTTATATCTCTTAAGGCTAAAATTTTAGAATTCATTGCTACCGCGATGTGCCGCTGATAATTAAAAGCAGCAATACTATCTTTAGAGGTTGCAATATTATTTTAAACGAACATCTTTTAGTCCTTGTTAAAATAATCGCTTCAATGCCTTAAATTAAGAGAAAAGGCTAAATAAGTCAGCTATGGACATACTTTCTTTGTCAATGGTGCAGGCTTTTCCTTTTGGAGATTGGCATTAAAAGCTGTGCATTGGGCAATTGGCACAGACTTGTTATTATCTTTTATACATCCATTTGACGTCATGGCATTCGCGTATCATTTTCAAGGCCGGCCTTTTCAGGACAGGTAAAGGTATTTTCGACTTCCAAAACACTACGTTTGGCTTGCTCAATCAGTTCATCGATTTCGGTACACAAGGCTTGTTCTTTTTTAAAAAACTTGAAAATCGAGGGTACTTTTTTTCTGGCTTGATTCTTAGCTCCCACCTACTTTCCCGCCGAAATCGACACGACTATGTCCCAACAGGGTGCCGGTTGCGAAAGCGAGATCGATTAATGACACTTGATAGTCGCCTATGGCGCGGACTTCGCGTAACTGCGCTTCACCGAGGCGAGTGAGGGTTTCCAGCACTTCGGTCATGGTTC
>CANNLO010000320.1 GCA_947505055.1 Methylococcaceae bacterium
GCCTTGATAAGGTGAAATCTGAGTTTAAGGAGCAAGTAAAATCGCTTTTAAATCCAAAATTCCAGCTATTTGAGAAATCTGCAGTCGTGACCGTGTGAGGTATAAGACAAATTGGTGATTTTCCGAATGGCAATGTCACCTTACTTGTTATACACCGTAAAATTAATCAATGATTTATTGATTTCGATCAATAATAAATCTAATCATTAATGCGAAAATGAGCCTCCCTACTAAGGGTTAGACAGGCTCTCTTCCTTCTTAAATTTAAGAAGGAAGAATCATGCATTTATATTAAATACCGGAGAAGTCATGAAAATTGTTAGTCATATATTATTACTAGTTATTGCAATTATAACATTAACTGCTTGTGAATCAGGTAAAGGCCCCAATAAACCAGCCGGTACTAGCACTACACATTTATCAATGAAATAAGTTGCTTTGTAAACAGAATAATTATAACCAAGGCGCTTAATTTGACTGAAATAATCTTCTTTGATAAACGGGTAACTGATGCAAGTTACCCGGATATATAAATCAATATGCGCCTCTTTAGTGACTATGTGCATAGAGATCTGTATTGCAAGGTTCAATTATGGCTTTTAATAGGTTTAGCTCAATAATTTTTATAGCCCGCTGTTTAACTTGAATGATTTTTTCTTTGCTGAGTGCGGTCAATTGCCGGCTAATGGTTTCATGACTAATACCTAAATAATTGGCAATATGATGCCTGTGCATACTTAAGTTAAATTCCGATTTTGAATAACCTAATGCCCCGTATCGCTTCGATAACATTAATAGAAAAATAGCCACCTTTATCTTAGCTGAGCTTTGCCCAAGCAATAGCATCTGCTCATGGTTAGCCGTAATTTCTTTACTCAAATTTCGCGTCATCTGGTGCTGAAGATTCGGTATTTTCAAGCACAATTCAGTAAGGTGCGTTAATGGCAATTCGCAGACTGAACTTGTCTCTAAGGCATCAACGGAACTACAAAATCGCCCTTCAAACAAAGCATCCAAACCCATTAATTCGCCTGGCAAATAAAATCCGATGGTTTGCTCCAACCCTTCTGCGTTACTTATATAACTTCTGAAAGAACCGGTCTTTACAGCATATAAACTTTTACACGTTTCATTTTTTGAGTATAAAACATCTTTAATCTGTAAGGGTCGCTTGTTTTTTATGATGATTTCCAGCGCCTCAATCTCAGCAATTTGAAGTCCGAAAGGAAGGCATAAATCAGATAATCTGCAATTTAAACAGGACATTTTTGATGAGTTTGGAGTTATTGAGTTTAGGCTAGATTGAAATCTAGAATGTCGTTCCTATTTTTAATATCAGGCAACTGAAATCTATGTTAACACAGTGTTAGCAGGGATCGGGTGGAGATCACCCCTTATCTGTCAGGACATCATGCGATTTTCCGCCTCCCTCGCTTGAATCCTGAGACTTAATTCGTCAGAAAATAGTACCAATAAACATCAATACCATAATCGAGAATCCTAGATATACTGAACAGAATAAAGCACATCAATTTCGAGCGATACTGAGACTATCAATCATCTCCATACGCTCCGTGTCCAGAAATTAGTTGGACATGTTTCCGGGTGTTACAGTTTTGATGCAATTAAAAGTGTAATTGCACAATATGCAGATCATAGGTTATTAAAATTCAATATTTAAGGCAAATACAATGGGCCTAAAAAATCTCGAACTCACTACTATGATGTTTGCAGTCAATATTTTTTTATTTTGCGCAGCTTTAGCCAAATTATCGATCGAATAACATCGGGTTATGTGTATTCTTGATGACATTTTACAAGACGAGGGCTAATTGAAACACTATGGCTAGTTCAACAAAGTCACCCTAACGTCCATGGCATTTAAAATACAACCCAAGCCAAACTGATGAAAGATTGAAACATCTGCAGCATCTCGACCAAAGGCAATAACCACCCTGCCCCCACGTGGTTCTGTTTGCGTAGGATCAAATGAATACCATCGATCACCGATATAAGCTTCAAACCAGGCGTGCATATCCATCCGTTCAAGCTGATATAAATAGCCTACAACCAACCTCGCAGGCATACTGATACTTCGACATAAAGTGATGGCCAACTGAGCAAGATCTCGGCATACGCCGTAGCCACGATTATGCACCTCAATAGCCGATAACGGAGAATCACTAGAACCGGGTATATACTTGATGGAATGACGAACCCACTCTGAAATCTTACTGACCTGATCGTAACCAGGCGTAATATCGTAGACTATATCCCTGGCGAGATCACCAAACCGGTCTGATTCACAATAACGGCTAGGTAACAAATAAGAGAGGACGGATTCCGGCAAGCGCTGTATTTCTACAAACTCAGCCCCCGGTGCAGTAGCGATGGTTTCCGAAGTGATGACTTCATAGCATGTTTGAATTACAAATTCACCGTGAGGAGCAACCAGGCGCTGGAGAAAATTACCATAGCTGTCGATGTTTTCAACAATTTGTACCTCAGGAATGGTTGTATAACTGGATTTTACAAGTTTTTGATTGGCGCCATAATATGGACGCAGCATCAATATCAATGCCGTAGAGTCATCTATCTGAAAATTTAACTCACAACTCACTTGCAACTTCATATAACGATCTCAAAGCTAACGACCATTAACGCTTTATTTAGCAGCATTAAAGTCCTACCGATTGAATCTGGCCATAGGCATGTCTCAACCACATTTTAACGCGTTGCCGTTCCAGTAAACCCAAAGCATTCAGGCTTTCAGCATCCTTATTCATGGCAGCCCAAAAACTGGAACTATTACCATCGATTTTAGTCATAACCGGCGCATGCAATCGCTTCAAGGTTATGGTTTGAGCATTCAAAGCCAAAGCCCGTTCTTTAACGCCGGATGCGTCAAAGATAGAGAAACTTTCATCACGAAGCTGATTTTGCACCAGTATGTAATTTAAACGTGAGCCATATTGATTCAGCAATTTATCCAGCAGATCAACACAATCTTTCCCGGAATCCATGACGTTCCAATAAAAAAGTGAAATCCCCATTTCTTCTGCTAATTCCAGTACGCCTGAATCATCTAACCACTTTGCCAGCGGGTGATGAGTTTGGGCTGCAAGATCAACCAAAATTCGATGCTGAGGATTTTCTGCGGCTGACTCAATGATTACATCCAGACTTTGATAATTATCTATGACCGTCGGTGAGGCATAGTCGGCATAAAATCGGAGCAAGGAACCATGAGACCGGTCAGTATCAAAACCGATAAACGGAGTTTTATTGCCTATCATATATTGAGCCAAAACACGCGCTACAACTGATTTACCTACGCCGCCTTTTTCACCGCCGATAAAATGAATAGTACTCATTGTTTGTCCATAAGGTTATTTATATTCAGAGTTATTATTTTATAGGAATATTTATGTGATTTAGAAGCTCAATCAGATTTATGCAATAAATGAACCAACTAATCCAACTTTATTACTAAACGCTAAATCTCTACTACTAAAGACTTAAAATAACTGAACAAATCTTAAACACAAAAACTACAAAGCACAGATATGGTGCAAAAAATACATTCTCACTCCTATTTGGTGCAAATTTGTGCGATTGATATTGCAGCCAAATATTAGTATTCACTCTGAAACTCTTGACATTTTCCCGAAGCTCAAATCTTTTATTCAAAAATAACCCTAAAAACAACGCCTCAGCCTAAGATACAAATCACCAAGCACCTTGATTTCGATAACAACATATATGAATTTTATAATGGCACAAAATCTGCTGAATCTTCATATACGCATTAAAGTTAACACTTAAAAAAAATTTGTCTGCCATGAAACAAAATGATTCCCTCGATAAACTTGGCGCTTACTATCATCAGGTACATGAAATCATTTTAAGTCGCCAGGATTGGGTAAGCGGTTTACTACCCGCCAGTACGGCAATAAATGCACATGGCAACTATACCGATGCCTGGGTAAGAGATAATGTCTACAGTATTTTAGCAGCCTGGGGCTTGGCTCTCGCTTACCGTCGCGCAGAGGAAAATCAGGGGCGAACTTACCTTCTTGAACAAAGCGTTGTAAAACTGATGCGCGGACTGCTTACTGCGATGATGCGTCAGGCGCCCAAAGTTGAAAAATTCAAACACACACAAAATCCGCTTGATGCTTTACATGCAAAATACGACACAAAATCAGGCAACATTGTCGTAGGCGATCATGAATGGGGACATTTGCAACTGGATGCCACTTCATTATTCTTGTTAATGCTGGCACAAATGACTGCCTCGGGCTTACGTATCGTGTTTACGATTGATGAAGTCAATTTCGTGCAAAATCTGGTTCACTACATCAGCCGGACTTACCGGACGCCGGACTACGGAATCTGGGAGCGCGGCCATAAAATCAATCATGGTATTGCCGAATTAAATGCCAGCTCCATTGGCATGACTAAAGCTGCACTGGAAGCCTTATCGGGCTTTAACTTATTTGGTGACGAAGGTGGGCAGGCTTCTATTGTCCATGTCATCAGTGACGACATAGCCCGAACCCGCATTACACTGGAATCATTACTCCCCAGAGAATCTCTTTCCAAAGAAACCGATTCCTCCATTCTCAGCATTACCGGGTATCCGGCCTTTGCCGTGGATAATCAATTACTGAGGGCAAAAACGGAAGCCATTGTTCACGAAAAACTGGAAGGTCCCTATGGTTGCAAGCGTTTTTTATTAGATGGCCACCAAACTTCGATAGAAGATGGGCGGCGACAATATTACGATCCCCATGAATTAAAGCAATTCCAGGATATTGAATGTGAATGGCCATTGTTTTTTACGTATTTTCTGCTCAACAGTTTATTCAATGGTGATAAAGCTGCCGCTCAGCAATATCGAGAAAAACTTGAAAGTTTGCTGGTAGAACAAAATGGTCAACAATCACTACCTGAACTCTACATTGTTCCCAAAGAGTTAATTAACGCCGAAAAAGCCAATCCAAACAGCCAGCAACGTGTCCCTAATGAAAACATCCCCTTGGTTTGGGCGCAAAGTCTTTTTATTTTGGGCTGCCTGATTCATGATGATTTGCTAAGTTGTGATGATATCGATCCCTTAAGACGACACAAGGTTTTTAAAAACAACCAAGGTTGCAAACTGCAAATCCAATTATTGGCGCAGGATGAAACGGTACAAAACAGTTTATTGGGCTATGGGATTTTCACTCAAACTTTGGCAGAACTTGCGCCTATCCAGATACGGGAAGCCAGCGAACTGGCCGAAGCCTATACTCATGTTGGTCGAAATGACCGCATTGGTTTAACTGGTCGACCCTTGAGACAACTGAGAACACTGGCAACCTCCAAGGTCTATGTATTAGCGGGTGAGCGTTTACTCTTTTTACCGCAATGCCTCAATCAAAAGGGATTCTACCTGGCAATGGATAATCGATTGCTGATAGAACGTCTACGTCTGGAGCTATCCTATATTTATAAACATTGGGACAGCCCCGGTAATCCTTTGGTTGTTGTGGCCATAAAAAACAATATGCTGGATAACCACTATTGCGGCATGCTGATTAACTTCATCCGTGAACTGCAACAAGGTTCAACTCAAGGCATTTCCTTGCAACTGGGCACGCTGTTGGATTTTATTGAAACGTCAAGCTATGAAAAAATCAATTA
>CANNLO010000321.1 GCA_947505055.1 Methylococcaceae bacterium
CTGAAGATTTTTTCGCCCCGACTTTTCAGTTCTTTATGCTGGATGCTAAAAAGGCAAAGCCTATTACCAAAACGTTATTGGCCCAAACTATTGCCCCCATTATTCCGTTTTATTTGACTACAGATAAAAATCAAACAGCCATTAAAATACCCGGTGCCACATTTGGCACAAACCAGTTGTATAGTTACGCTAACCCTACCAGTTTACCGGAATATAATTTTGCAGATAAAAATTTAAAAGGATTGGTTAAGCAAAAGTTTCTGGTGAATTTCAGATCACCTGTTGGGTTAATTCCTGGTGGTGGAGGTCAGGTCGTTCATGTGCATTTTACTAAAGCGGTCAATTATTTCGGTGCTTGGTTTGGGGGTAGAACTGATCTTGTCGGTTTTTCCTTAGTGGACACAATTCGTTACGTTGTTAACGGTCAAGCCGTTGATACGAATGTTCAAGGCGGTTTTCCAAAATTTATAGGCGTTGAGGATTCAGTAGGATTTACTGATCTTGATATCGTTCCTATTGGCGGCGCGACACAATCATATTATTTTGATAAACCCAGTTTCAGATAGGCATGATTGAGGGGTTGTCTTAAGACCACCAGAATGATTTTTTTTACTTCTCTTGTCTTCAATCCAAGCCTCTTAACTGGGGCTTGTTTTGTTTCTGATGCTGAGATGTTCCAAGACGAATAGCCAAATCCGGTTAAAGCCACTTTCATGATCCTGGCGTGTCATTTACCGCATCTTATTTTGACCACTCGATTGTTCTTAATGCTACTTCTGCTCCTGTTCCAGTCCCCACAGCAGCATGGCTGTTTGGCATCGACCTTCTTTCTATTAGTCGCAGTAGCCTCCGGCATTGTAACTAAGTAGACATACTTATTAATCCTTAAAAATAACTACAATTTAAAAATTGACTATGAAAACAGAATACTCAGAAGCCGAGTTAGAAATGATTAATCTTTTAGAGCAGCATGTGAATGCTGAGTTACAAGGTGACTTAGAGACCACTATGGCAACAATGATCGATAATCCTCATCTTTTGCATGTTCCCAGTATGATGGGTGGAAATGGCTATGAAGGTGTTAAAGATTTCTATAAAAATCATTTAGTAGGGAAGTTTTTTCCACCCGATGTCATTATGCAGCGAGTATCAATAACTGTTGGCAGTCATCAAATAGTAGATGAACTTGTCATTAAGTTCACTCATACCACGGTGGTTGATTGTATGCTTCCCGAGATTGCACCAACAGGAAAAAAAGTTGAGATTGGCGTAGTTGTTATTGCAGGGATTAAAGACAAGAAAATAACCCATGAGCATATCTATTGGGATCAAGCGAGTGTGCTTTTTCAAATTGGTTTAATTGATCGTAAAGGACTTCCGATCTGTGGCTCGGAAAGTGCACAAAAACTAATACAGTTCACTGGCAATAACTGAAAGTCAGCAATCGCTGATATTGCAGACGTTGATTGAGCGTAACCGACTGTCTCTTGATGTCAAAACCGGCCCGACGGTTACTAATACACCTTCAAGGCGGCGTAAAAGAGTAAAAGGCAGGATGTGCGACCGTACTGGCTTTGCTTGAAATCGCCGCGCAGTAAGTCGGCTAATGACCAAATATAGGCGGCCAAGTTGTTGGTAATTGGGTCATGGTTTTTTGCTGTATATAATAATGCGGCAAAGGATACACTGATTTTAAAAAGCTGACGTCTCTAATGAAATATAAACCGGTTCGTGACAGGCACCGCACCTCCCAGATTCAGCAATGCTCAACTAAACCCGAAGGTAATCGCCAAAATCGCTCCAATATAAACTCGTGCGTGACAAGAGTAATCATTGCGGTATGATAAGAACAAAAGAAGAACATTCTTGTTTAACTGGGTTTGAATCCATCTACTGACAACTTATCATCGCGCATGTTATCCATTAAATTTAACCCCCATCGGTTACAGGTAGCACCTATAAATCAAGTACACTTTGATTATCAAATGCCTGCATTTATGCCGCCTAGCCTGAACTTACCTTTATTCAATGAAAAAGTTGCAGCTGGCTTTCCTTCGCCTGCCGATGACTACGTGGAAAAGAATTTGGATTTGAACGAGCTGTTGGTACAAAAGCCAGCGGCTACCTTCTTTGTCCGTGCTCAAGGTGAATCCATGCTGGGTGCTGGCATTCATCCCAATGACATATTGGTTGTGGATCGTTCAATTGAGCCGGTGCCAGGTAAAATTGTCATTTGTGCCTTGAACGGTGAACTGACAGTAAAACGCCTGGAACGTAATAACGAGCAATGGCAACTCAAGGCAGAGAATCCTGCCTATCCCGACATTGTCATCCATGAAGAGTTGGAAATGGTAATCTGGGGCGTAGTGACCAATGTGATTCATTCTGTGTAATGCAGCAGCTATTCGCGTTGGTTGATGCAAACAATTTTTACGTTTCCTGTGAGCGTGTATTCCGGCCTGATTTGGTTGGCAAACCGGTTGCTGTGCTCAGTAACAATGATGGCTGTATCGTTGCCCGTAGTCAGGAAGTCAAAGATTTTGGCATCAAAATGGGTGTACCGCTGTTCCAGATTCAGCAACTGGTCAATCAACATCAGATTCAGCTCTTTTCATCAAACTATACCTTGTACGCGGACATGTCAGCCAGAGTAATGTCTACGCTGGAAGAATTCGCTCCCAGTCTTGAAGTGTATTCCATTGACGAGGCATTTTTGGATTTGACTGGGGTGTGCCATAGAGATCCCATAGCTTACGGCCATCGTATTAAAAAGGCAGTCGTCAGGGCAACTGGCATTCCAGTTTGTGTAGGCATGGGGCCAACGAAGACACTGACCAAGTTGGCAAACTTTGCTGCAAAACGATGGAAACACACGGGCGGCGTACTGGACTTGTCTGATCAGGTGCGCAGAGAAAAATTGATGAAGATTGTGCCAGTTGGCGAAGTGTGGGGCATTGGTTCACGTACCACCGCAAAGCTGAACCAGATTGGAATTAATAGCGTTTGGGACTTGGCCATTCAACCCAGTACACGCATTCAAGCCCAGTTTAATATTGTTGTTGCCCGAACAGTATTGGAACTCAATGGCATATCCTGTTTGGAGCTGGAAGAGATTACGCCGGATAAACAGCAGATTGTCTGTTCACGCAGTTTTGGTCGCCGACTGACTGAGTACAAGGAGCTATCAGCAGCCTTGGCCGAGTTTTGTAGCCGAGCTGCCGAAAAGCTTAGACGGCAACAATCGGTGGTTGGCTGTATCACCGTATTTATTCGAACTAATCCGTTCAATCCCCAAGAGCCACAATATCAGCGTTCGGCTAGTATCAAACTCAGTGCAGCAACTCAAGACACGCGCACAATCATTCCTACGGCAAACCGTGTACTAAAGGAGATTTTTAAAACAGGCTATGGCTATCAAAAATGCGGCGTTCAACTAAGTGACATTAAGCCAGAATTATTGCCAGGTCAGCTGGAGTTGTTTGATTATATTGATGATGGCTTGCTCACTGAGAATCGGCAGTTGATGAAAATTGTTGATCAGATTAACCAGCGTTTTCCAAAAGCCATTTCAATTGCGGCTACTGGTTTTGACAAGTCATGGCAGCCAAAATCGGATCGTATTTCTCAACGCTATACGACGGATTGGAAAGAGTTGGCCAGGGTAAAATGCTAAAAATATACAGCTTATTTAAAAACAAAAAAGCCCCACTTTAATAACAAAAAGCGAGGCTTCCGTTTAGTTTACAAGTAGCCTAGTTAGCCGCTTGATTACCTGCCATGTAAAAATATGTCGCTTAGTATTAACCGGTTTACAAAGGAAATCGTAGTTTCGGAAACCCATGTTCTTCATTGTCACTCAGTTTGCATCAAGAGGTACTGCTGATTCGAAGGCTTCTGTAATCTACCTAGTCAACTAATGTTATGCTACCTGAGCAGTAACATCTACTAATCCTAATCACTTTTACGTAAAAGAGGAATAAACAATGAGCGAAAGAATCATCATGCGCACCGGCGAAGCTTTAGTCGCTGGCGGACCTCCCGGTACAGCGGCGGAACCGGAAGTCATTATCGGTGAACTAGACGGACCTGTCGGCACAGCGATTGCCAGTATGACCGCCGGACAAGTCCAAGGCCATACCCGCGTATTTGCCATTTTGAATACGGATATCCAAGTAAGACCTGTGACGTTGATGGTCAGTAAAGTTACCGTCAAAAATACCCGTTACACTAACATATTAATGGGCACAGTACAGGCAGCCATTGCCAATGGCGTATTGGATGCTGTACGTGCGGGTGATATCCCCAAAGACAAAGCCAACGATTTAGGCATTATTGTTTCGGTATGGCTGAATCCCAGTGTAGCGACCGACGATGCCTTGGATCATCAAATCCTGTTCGATATTCACCGTAAAGCGATGGCAACCGCTATCAAAAAAGCCATGAATAACCAACCTGATATCGATTGGTTATTGGAAAACCAGGATAAGATCACCCATAAATATTTCCAGATGGGGCTGGATGGTAAGATTTAGTATGCATAAGTTATCAATCAAAAACCTCCGGCAAAACCGGAGGTTTGAAAATATGGACTACTTAAAGTGAGTTTATTTTATGCGACAGGACCGGGTGAATAATTTTAATTAAATGCAGTTATACGGTTTTTAACACTCTAACTATTATTTGAAAACTGACAGTCGCTTGTCAATTGCTGCCCGTCGCGAGAGGCAGCTTTATAGCAATCAATACGGCAAAAATGAAGCATATTAATGATAAGATAATCGTCGTACAAAAGTTCGTGTCGTTATTATGAGTCACCCTGCTAAGCCATGCTTGCTGTAAGCAACAGTCACGATTAATTATTGGTACAAGCCTGAGGGGTCAATCGTTTAATAAAATACTAGGAGGCTGTCCGAGAACTCGAATTCCTCAAAAAAATTAATTTTTAAGGCATTGATTTATATTGATAAATTTTTTAATAAATCACTGATTTCGCTATTCTCGGACAGACTCCTAGGGAATGTCCATTAGGAGTATTTCATCAATTATCGAATGCACCTTCGTTTATGATTTTCTGCATGACATATTCCAATAAGGTTGTTGTTTTTTCCTATTGGCAACAATCAAACTATAGCATTATGGTTTTTTGGTCTTAAGTAAGACTTAGTTGGGCCATTAACAAATTTCCTTTTAACGTAATAGAAATTTATTCGCTAGAGCGCTACAACTAACTGTCGAATTAACTACTTGATTCAATTTACATATAAGCCATAAAGCATCGAAAATATTGTGGCACTAATCGGGTAGAGTTAGTGCCAACTATAAGATATGTCAAAATAAAACAGTTAATGCTTATTGACCAAAAGAACGAATTGGTCTGATTGCAAATAGCTCTGATTTAAGAGCAGGACTCGCGATCCCAGTAAGTCCGTCAACTGAATATGCATCGGTAGCTAAATATTGACTCTACCTATGATCCCGCTGCTACTCTCAAATTCGCTACAACAGTGAGCCGAAGGATGTGCTAGGGATTGTAAGTGCGCGCCCAAAATCACTAACTAGTGAATAGTCAATATTAAAAAGGTCAGATTAACGTAAATTCGGCAACCTGACCTTTTTAACACTCTAATTTTTTTACATAGGTGTTGGGTTAACGATAAAGCTGTTAACCCAGCCTTTCAAACTGTA
>CANNLO010000322.1 GCA_947505055.1 Methylococcaceae bacterium
AATCCCTCCTGGATAGTTTTAGAATTCTTTAGATTCACTGGTATTTAGCAAATGGCGAGAAATAGTGGAATTTTTATGAAAAAAGAAGGGAATTGAGACCAAAGAGATAAATACTTTTGTCATACAGGAGTATTAATAATGAGAAAGACAACCAAACACCTAAGAACAATTAAGTCATTTAGATTTACACCATCATTTGCACATAGCATTTATGCTACGGCTAGGCAATTGAATCTCAGTGAATCTGAATTTGTGAGAATGGCACTAATGGAGGTTATTGATCGAATACAGCAAAATTGAAATAATCTGTAAAACCTCAGACTTGATTTAGCGACTTCAAAAATTAGCATCAACTTTATCTGTCATTCGCTGCCTGTTATCGACCCAAACCGGTCATACGAATATGAATTTAGGCTTCCCTAGACCGGACATTCGTGGCCAATTGCAGTTCGGAAATAATATGCCTTATCAATAAGTGTCACCGCTTTCTTTGGAGCCGGGGACTGATAGTCCTTGTGTCGAAAATTAAGCTATTACGCGGGCAACATGCATTCTGTAGGCTCCGATCTGATCGGTTTTTTATGAATGGTGGTTTTGTGTTGAGGGGATATTCCTGTCTTTTTGACTTACGTATGTTTTGGATATGTCCTGATTTCAAGAAAATAACATCTGACGACTGATTGTGTGAACATGAAACATTGTAGAACCTCAAAGACTTTGTTTGCATCTACTATCAACGGCAAGTTATTGATGTTGAATTCTATATGGAAATGGTTAGTAACTTTAATCGCCTATTTATTGATTTAGATCAATTCTAAATTTAAGTTTATACCATATAACTATTTGTTACTATTTTAAATAGGGTTTAAACATACAGATGAATAACCAAAGGTTTTTTATTAGGCATTATGGTTTTAGGATTACAAATTGTTGCGCAAACGGCCCTATCACAAGAGGTGCCAAAAGATAAGCAATTATGTAGTCAAATCAATCGCGGCTATAACAATCAATCTTACGCTGGGTGCCGATCAGACTATGAAACGGCATTTGAGTACACCGTCCGTTTTTTACCCCGATTGCAAACGTGGGTCGCCCAAATCGCAGCGGCCGTGGCATTTACCTACGAAAAAGTAAAAGTCCCCGTAATTTAATTTTTACTTTACCAAAACAAACATTTAACTTAAATCTCGGAGAATATGACTATGAACAAATTTATCAGTGGCATCATCCTGCTCGGCACCGTCGGCATAGCCACGGCCGCGGGACATGAAACCTCCTACAGATGGACCGGGGCCTACGCCGGTCTCAATCTGGGGTCCATTTGGACGGGTTCTCACCTTACCGCCAACCATGAATTTTTAGCTTCTGAGTCAGGTTCTTATAACCAGAATATCAACTCCACCAACGTCAATCCCGGCTTCCAGTTTGGCTACTTACAGCAGTTGGATCATAACTGGGTGGTCGGCGGAGAGGCTGACTTTAGCTATCCGGCCACCAATAACACCTATACCAATACCTCTCAAGATGGCGCCGCCTTTGATCGCTTCAGTGTCCGTAATAACTTACAAGGTTCTATGCGGCTAAGAGCCGGTTATGCCATTGACCGCTTCCTGCCTTTTATTACCGCCGGTGTCAGCTTTGCCAGTATGGGGCTCTATTATGACAACGAAGAGCAAAACAGTGCCAACGCTTACTCCACCTCAACCACCCAAACTGGTTGGGTACTGGGTGGCGGACTTGAATATGGCGTGCTGGATAATCTCTCTATCCGCACTGAATACCTCTACACTGATTATGGCAATGCGCTTAACATGAGTATGCCCAATGTTGCCGGCATCACGGATCCCAATGGCGCGGCGCATGTCAATATGTCCACCAATGTTGTCAGGGCTGCGGTCAATTATCGGTTTTAGATATCTTTAGAGGTTTCGACGTTATCTCCCTGAGGGGAACCATTTGTAGTTGGAATAGATTTTTTAGATCCAGTGAGAACAATCGTGCGGCTTACTGCAGTCGCACGCATAATGTCTGTGGTCAGGTTTAACGCCGATATTTTGTGCCCACTCCCAAGCTTGGAAATAGGCATAAATCAATCAAAATTGGAGCTTTACAATGTTACGTTCAATTATTCTATACCTTGTCCTTTCTTCTACTTTATTCGCCTCGGACGTGTTTGCCCAAGGTGTCACCACCCAAAATGGCGTTACTGCCACTGTGGGCGGGGGTACTTCCATTACAGTGAGCTGGACTAATAACTGTAGGGTCTGTTCCTGGCAACTGAGCACCAAGCGGAGCAATGGCCCCTGGATAATTCAAAAAGTGCTACCCAAAGGGGTTACCCAATATACCATAACGGACTTGCCCACCAACCAACAGTTGCTAATTAAAATGGAAGCAAAAAGAGCTAACCGGTGGGTAGCCCGCGCACTGTTGACAGCCACTCCTATTTATCCTTCAGCCGGGGATGGAATCGGTAGCACAGTTGAGCAACGTGTCGGTCTATATTATGGCACTGGCAAGAATAATGTGACAGGTGGCATTACCCCTTCGGGTTTCCAGCCGACTTACACAAATCCAGAAGCCAATGCCTGTTCACCGGGCACCGTGGTCACGCTTAACCAACAAACTGGTTCACCTGCAGGACAGAAAGTTTGCGGTGTAATCGAAACACTTGCCAATAATCAGACGCTGTATTTTTATAAGGGTATTCAATATGCCAATTCAACAGCAAAGGCAAATCGTTGGGTCGATCCAAAGCCACCACAATGGCCGACACTTAGCGCTTACGAATATGGTCCAGTATGCCCGCAGGGTAAAGGTTCAGGGATCGCGGCAAATGATGTAAGTGAGGATTGCCTTTATGTAAATGTGTGGACGCCAACAATCACTCCAAGCAGCAAACTGCCAGTCATGGTCTTTATCCATGGCGGCGCGTTTATTGAGGGCTCAGGCGGGAGCGACAAAGGCGATATGCCAGGAAAATTAAATTTGTATGATGGAACTGAATTTGTCAATACTGCACTCACCGATGGTGATTCGCCTATTGTCTTTGTGACGCTCAACTACCGCTTAGGTGTACTTGGCTTCCTTGCCGGAAATACGATTGGCTTCAATGGTAATTATGGCATCAAAGATCAAACGGCAGCACTTGAATGGGTGCAGCGAAACATCTCACGCTTTGGCGGCGATCCAACTAAGGTAATGATATTTGGAGAGAGCGCCGGTGCACAATCAGTCGCGCTCCACTTGACGATAACAGCCAATAATCATCAGGGCCTTTTTACAAACGGCGTGACGGAGAGCAACTACGGCATCCAATACATGCCACTTGCCAGTGCGCAGCAGAAAGCGACCAGTTTTCTAAATAAAACTGGGTGCAGTACCCTACCGACCGAGGCTTTTAAAAGAGCTTGCCTACGCGGCTTTCCCTTAATGTCTATACTTGATGATCAGAAGCTGGGCGGCTATACGGTTGATAATATAAAATGTTCAGGGCTTCAGGCTCTAATTCCTTGGAGTCCCGTCATTGATGGGACATTTATCCAGTATGATCCTATTAATACACATACAACCAAGCCATTTATGAACGGTTCTAACCTGAGCGAGAGCGTTCCGTTTCTGGGCTTACTACCACAATCGGATCTTATATCCGGCGCTGCCTATAATGTAATGATGGATTTTCTTTTCAAAAATTCGACCCCAAATGCAGCCACTATTCAGGCTAATTATAAGAATCAGTATCCAGGATTAGGCGCAAAAGCACGGTTCGAACAGGTCGTAACCGATTACCTCTGGACTTGTTTCAATAGGAAATTCTCAACGGCCGTGCCGACCGACTCGAACATAACGCCCTACAGATACCACAATATACATCACGGGTCGTTTTCAACCTGGGTTGATGCCAATAGCCCCACCGTGGCGACCTACACTAAACCAGTCCCCAAGGCCTGTTATGACGGCGGTATAACCGGTACGGCTGTTTGTCACGCAGACGAGTTACCCTTCGTCTTCGGCAATGCAACGGACGCTTTAGCCCTGCAACAGACCTTCACCACCGATGAGTCCAATTTATCTTCGGCACTGCGTGAATACTGGATACAGTTCGCCAGAAACGCTAATCCTAACAGCAGTGGATTGACGGTCTGGCCCCTGAACAATACCGGCAACATCCTTAAGATACAGGCACCCAGTTCAAGTATCCAGTCTGTAACCGATATAGGCCCGGGGTCATTGGCCGATCAGGCCAACTGCGACACTATTTGGGATAGAGTAGGATATGATGTGACCAGTAAATTTATGTGTCAATAGTTGCACTATTTCCCCAGCGCAAACTTGGAAAACAGCTCCCGGCAACTCTAGCTTCCTGTGTTTTTTTTATCACCTACTTGCGGGATACTAGAATGCTTGGGCTGTATTTAGACTACGGGAATTGTGATTTTATTTAGATAAGGAAGCTATAGATTTTAATATTGTGCATGTTTTATGTTGGGCACGTGTACTATCTGCAATGGTCCAGCAGCGCAATGTCACCCACATTTAACAGCGGCATCAATCGCAGCCAGTTATAGTTTAAATGGCAATAGTGATTGGTACTTGCCATCAAAAGATGAGTTGAATTTATTGTACGCACAAAAAACAGTTGTGGGTGGTTTTGCTAATGTTTTCTACTGGAGCTCTACGGAACTCAATAGCAACATAGCGTGGAACCAGAACTTCCTCAGCGGCAACCCGCTATACAACGCTAAGGACTACACCCAAATCAATATCCGTGCAGTGCGGGCTTTTTAACTATTCAGCCCTTTAACCCTTTTCTTTCCCGCCGTAGGCGGGGCGATTTTATACATCACAAGCCCAGCCTCTTAACCGGGGCTTGTTTTGTTTCCGCTTTTGAGATGTTTCAATACAAATAGCCAAATCCGGTTAAAGCCATCTTCATAACTGACCCTGTTGCGCAGACAACCGTGCAGCCAAAGAAACCACCGTTGAACGTACTCTCGGAGCCGATTTTAATCCACTCCTTGCTCATGAAGCCGACGAGAACGGACAATCGAGCGGTTTAGGCTTTTCGAAGCGAACACGATAATCCAGAAAACAAACAGCCTTATATGAAGATGTGGGCCTTTTTTATGCCCGAAAGAATCCCAACCGGCCTGATTACTCACCTGATCGGGTTTTTTATGCTCAAAATATAGGAAGAAAACCATGCTCATCATCTAAAACCACCATATTCATCGCCATAAAGCTGCCGTTGGCGAATGACTCTTTATGGCACATAGCTGACAGTTAATGTAAGAATTAATTTTAACTAAATTCTAATATTGCCAGGTCAAATCTGAACTTTTACAAAAAATCATCATTGTTTGACTAATTCAACATCTAATCCCCATTCTTGAGACTATAAAGATAATCTGACCAAGATTGGCTCTAGGCTATTCAACTTAATAGAATACCAGCTCCTGAATTTCCCTCAGGGAACAGTATTATTTCGTTAAGATTTGAAGTTTAAGCGACACCGAAAAAGAGAACAAAAATAGAACGTAATTCGATTTTAATGTTATCCTGATAAGTAAAAACAGTCCATTAAATACTTATGACTACTAATATCAAAATAGAAAGATCATCTAAATTCAGTTATCCAATTGAATTGAATTTATCTCTACTTC
>CANNLO010000323.1 GCA_947505055.1 Methylococcaceae bacterium
GACTGCCCTAGTTGATAGGGCTTTTTTAATATGTCGTTACCGCTCGACTTGAAATAAGGCGGCACTGAAATCAGGAGAGCTAATGCTAATCACGACCAGAGACTACGCCATTAAGCACGACCTAAGCTATTCATCACTTAATGCACGGGTAACAAGTGCCGGGTTAATTGTACAAGGCTATGAGGCAACAGGGGGGAGAACCGCACGCCTGTTTCTTGAAGCAGATATGGATAGAGTTTTTACTGACTTTTCACCAGATAAAGCGTCGCAAAAGGATGTTCCAAGGATCTATTTAAGCAAAAGAACAATGCTAGAGATAAGCGATAGAACAATGTTAACCATTAGGTTAACGACACAAGGCTTTAGGAGAGACCATGACCTTACAAAATACAGCGGATATCGAGACAAAACGGAACTTGAAAGAGTCAAAAAAAGGCTTAAACAGTTCGGGAACGGACACTATGACTCTAAACGGGGAACACGCAGCCAATGACATCCACCCTATTACACAGTCACCAGAATGGCTTAAATACCATGATGGCGGCACAACACTGAGGATTAAAAAATGATGACTTTACCAAAAAGACTAACCGGATGCTTTGACCTACGCCGTTATTACGATCTACGCGCTCAGCAAATCGCCGTCGAAGCCAGAAAACAAACCGTTGAAGACCGTAAAGAATTTTGTGGTGCGTGCTTTGTCGGCACGCTGGTTGTTGTGCTATTTAGCCTTGCTATCTCAGCTTTAGTTATACGGGTGTTGTGATGGTCACTGAATACGATCATGGCACGCCGTGGAATATGGATGACAACGGTGAGTGTGTTTGTCATGCCTGCAAAAAACAAAGAAAAGAAAGCCAGTGTGAAGCAGAAGATTACCCCTGCTTTGATGATTATTACTTTAGAGAAATACAATGAAAAAGAAATTGCTTAAACGCCTGCGATATACCGAAGGACAGCGTGATTGCGCTCAAGGCTTATCCGCTAAACAATCCAGTAAAGCCTATTTACTCGGCTATTGTGAACAATACGCAAAAGAACAAGCAGGCGACGCTTTAAGCCATCACCAACAACCAATATTTTAAACAAGAACCTCAAACCTCAACACAACTAGCTTAAACGAGAAATACCATGTCATTAACATTTACCAAAGCAGAAAGGAAGAAAGCCAAGCTACGGCTGGCACTTACCGGCCCAAGCGGGAGCGGGAAAACCTACGGCGCATTACTGATTGCCAAAGGTATCGGCGGAAAGATTGCCCTTATTGATACCGAAAAAGGCAGTGCATCATTATATGCACATTTGCTGGACTTTGACGTCTTGGAATTAAGCGCACCCTATACGCCAGAACGGTTTATTGAGGCGATTAATGCCGCTGAACAAGCCGGTTATCACACGCTAATCATCGACAGCATTACCCATGAGTGGAACGGATCAGGCGGTTGTTTAGAGCTTAATGATCAGATTGCCCAAAGCAAATATCGCGGTAATACATGGAGCGCATGGAATGAAACCACATCAAGACATCGTGCTTTTTTAGACGGCATGATGCAAAGCAATATGCACATTATCGCCACCATCCGCAGTAAAACCGAAACCGCACAGCAAGAAAGCATCACCGGTAAAAAAGCAGTCGTTAAGCTGGGTATGAAAGTAGAGCAGCGAGATAGCGTTGAATATGAATTCACTACCGTGCTAGACATTATTCACGATGGCCATTATGCGGTAGCCAGTAAAGACAGGACGGGATTATTTACTGACCACGATCCAGCGCCAATCACGGTTGAAACCGGAAAAATAGTGCTGGCCTGGTTAGAAAGCGGCATTGAAGTTCAGCACATCAAGGTTGATGAAGAAACATTGATGGATGAATTAATAGATGATTATGACCTTTGGAGCAACGCATTAAAGCAATGCTCAACAATGAGCAAGTTACAGCTAATCTGGTCGAATATTCCTAAAGAATTACGCCCGGAACTGGAAGAAAACAAAAACGCACAAAAACAACTTTTAACCAAAACACAAAAAGAGGAATTAACTCATGGCTAGTCTATCCGCATTGTTCGGCAATAAATCATTCAACCCTGCGACCGTTGAGGCAATGGATTTCTCACCCATACCCAAGGGCGATTATCCGATTACCATCACTGAGAGCGAGATTAAACCCACCATCAACGGTAAGGGGACGTTATTAACTTTAAAGCTGGTGATTACTGGCGGCAAGCATAACGGCAGAATCTTGTTTGATAATCTCTGTGTACAGCACAGCAACGAGATTGCTCAACGCATTGCCCAAACACGCTTAAAACAGATTTGTGACGCGGTGGTTATTAAGTCATTAACCGATTCAAGCCAATTTCATAATAAGGCGTTAAGAGCCTCTATTGATCTTGAAATTGATGACTATCAAACTAATAAGCGCGATGACGGTGAAAAGGTTTATAGAAATACTATAAAAGGGTATGGGTCAGCAACTCCACAGGCCGAGACAGTCGCCCCTGATGACTACGAAGATGATATACCTTTTTAATCACGCATTGTAATGACATCCAAGCCAGCTAACGCTGGCTTTTTATGTAAGAGGTTTTTATTTATGACATTGCAACTGCGTGATTACCAACAAACTGCCATAACAGACTTGTGGCAGTTTTATCGGGATAGAAAAAACGACGGACAGACCCATAATGCGTTAGTGGTTGCTCCAACAGGATCAGGTAAGTCGATATTGGTAGCCGCTATCGTTAAAGACATGATAGAGAAGTTTGGCGGAATGCGGGTCTTGATACTGACGCACCAGCGAGAGCTTATCCAGCAAAACTATGAAAAATTAGTGAAGCTTTACCCGCAATGTTCGCCAGGCATTTATTCAGCGTCATTAGGGCGTAAACAGACGAATAACAAAGTCATCTTTGCAGGCATACAGTCAGTACACAATAAAGCGCACCAATTGGGCGAGTTTACTTTAATCCTGATAGATGAGTGCCATTTAATACCCAAGACTGGCAATGGACGCTATCGCCGCTTTATTGATGATATGAATGCCATTTGTGGCAAAGTTCCGGTTATCGGCTTAACGGCGACACCTTACCGATTAGATAGTGGCTATTTGCATAAAGGCGATGGGGCATTATTTACGGATATAGCGGTTGATATACCCATCAATACTTTACTTGATAATGGCCATTTATCACCATTAACCACTAAGAAAGTCGCCTTTACTATTGACACCAGCTCGGTTAAAAAAAGAGGTGGCGAGTTTGTCACAGAAGACCTTGAGGCCTTGGTGGACGATCTCACTGAGGCTGCGCTATCTGATGCCATTACCCGACTAGGTGGCCGTAAAACAGGTATTGTGTTTTGTGTCACTGTTGCCCATGCCGGTCATGTGAGTGATTACCTCAACGCCCACGGTATTAGTTGCGCGGTGGTTAGTGGTGAAACACCCAAAGGCGAGCGAGACGGATTATTAAGACAGCTAAAAAACGGAGAAATACGGTGTCTAGCAAATGTTAATTGTCTGACCACCGGCGTAGATGTGCCGAATATTGATTTTTTAATCATGTTGAGGCCAACGGAATCACCCGGCCTGTATTGTCAAATGTCAGGCCGTGGGATGCGCTTATCTGACGGGAAATATGATTGTGTTGTGTTGGATTATGCAGGCAATATTCAACGTCATGGTCCGGTAGATGCCATTAATATCCGTGATAAAAAGCGCAAAGACGAAGACGGTGAGTCACCAGTCAAGACCTGTCCAGAGTGTGAAAGCATTGTCCATGCAGCCTTGAGAATCTGTCCGTGCGGCTATGAGTTTCCACCACCGGCATTAAAGATAGAAAACCGCGCCAGCAATGCCGCTATTTTATCGCGTGATTATGAACCTGAATGGCGCAGTGTCTCACGGGTTACTTATTCAAAACATGCTGGAAAAGACGGCAAACCCGACACTATGCGTGTGGATTATTGGGATGATGAGGGCTTATTTCCGATCCGCATAGCGAGTGAGTTTGTTTGTGTATTTCATCCGGTTGGATGGGCTAGAGAGACGGCTAGGAAGTGGTGCAGGGAAAGATACCTATCTATCGAGGAAGCGATTCATTATTACCTTGTGGAAATTAATTATTATGATCCTAGGGCTCATTCCTTATTAGGATATTCACCATCATCAATCTTACTAGACACCAGAGGCCAATACGCCAAGATCATAAATTATCAATTTGATAGAGACTTAATCAGTGAACCTGCGTGACTTTATCAACCAGTTTAAAGCGGTATGCAAACGTCACGATTATGACCATAACCCAGTTTGGGCAGATATACCTATTGATGAACTGCAATGGCTAATCGATGAGGAACATGGCGAGTGGGAAGCCTTGAATCATTACCTTGCATCAGGTTTTAAACTTGAGCATAACAACCCTAACCCATGCCCCATAGTCCATTGCAAAACCTGTTGCCATTTAGACGCAAGTACAGACTTCTGCGCTAAATACCAGAAACCAATACCAGAAACATTTAACCAGGCACAAGCCTGCAACCAGTGGAATGAATCATGAAAACTTCATTATATGAATTATCCGACAACTACTATCAAGCTTTGGATTTTTTAACCGATCCGGAAAATGATATAGATGACCAAACGCTACTAGACACCGTGGAGGGTTTAGACGGCGAGATTGACGACAAGATAACCGCCGTAGGCAAGTTTATTGTCAGCATAGAAAACCAAGCCGCCGGTATCACTGAGGCTGAAAAACGCATGAAATACAGACGGCAGGCGTTAGATAAAAAAGCGGATTGGTTAAGACTGTATTTATCAGCATCA
Source organism: Methylococcaceae bacterium (assembly GCA_947505055.1). The sequence goes on from CANNLO010000323.1 coordinate 4,826, forward strand.
ATGCAAAAAATAGGCAAGACCAAAGTCACCGCACCAGACATTGCAGTATCACTCGCAAAGTTACCGGCATCGGTAAGAATTATTGATGAGTCACTAATCCCTAAAGAATTTTTTAGAACAAAAGTTATTCAAGAACCGAACAAGACCGCCATTAAAGATTCAGGTGGTTGCGCTGGCGTGGTCATTGTCACTGACGGATACCGTGTTTCCATTAAATAACCATAACCAAAGAGCAACTTATGAGCAGAGACGACAAAAGCACATATTACGACGCTGGCGGCATTGAAACGCTGGACGTGATTAAAGCCAAACTAACCCCCGAACAATACAAGGGTTACTTACTAGGCAACGCCATTAAATATCAATGCCGCATGATGCACAAAACACCTGACGCACCCATTCGTGATGCTGAAAAAGCGGCAAATTATAGCCGCTGGCTGGCTGATGCTTTAGTTGACAAAATACCTAACGTGCGTTGAATTTTACCAGAAACTATAAATTATGATTGAAACTAAACGCGACAAAATAGACATAAAGCTAAAGGAAATCACTGAATTAATCAGCGATTTAAAATTCAGAATAAACCCGCAATATGAAAATAGTATTGGGACAGAAAGCTACGAGCGCCGCCAGTGTGTTGAGGCGCTTGAGTTTTTGTTGAGTGAGTTAATGTGAAAATTAAAGACAAAAATTTAAAAAAAATGGTCGATGTATATGACCCTGATTGCCAAAACCGAGAATGTTACTGGCCTAGAGAAGATCCAGGTATATACACGCAAGGGCAAGGTTACAGGTTTAGATCTAACGGATGGTTATGCGGCACAAGGGA
>CANNLO010000324.1 GCA_947505055.1 Methylococcaceae bacterium
CGCAATTAAAAAGTAGCTGCATAGGTCTTGCACATGGTATGGGGCGAAGCTATGGTGATGTCTGTCTTAATCCCGATGGTTTTTTGTGGAATACTACAAACCTAGATCGCTTCATTAGTTTTACCGAACACACGGGTCAATTAGTTTGTGAAGCAGGCGTTCTGCTGCGGGATATCCAGCGATTGGTCATTCCGCGTGGTTGGGTTTTGCCGGTAACGCCGGGTACACAACTGGTAACGGTCGGCGGCTCTATAGCCAACGATGTCCACGGCAAAAATCATCACGGGTCCGGGTCCTTTGGTGGTCATGTTAAATGGATAAGATTGATTCGTACTGATGGCTCAATAATTGAATGCGGGCCGGATTTGTTACCCGATTGGTTTGCTGCGACAGTAGGTGGTTTTGGACTGACTGGCGTCATCACTGATGTAGAAATTCAATTGCGCCGTGTGTCTGGTCCATGGCTGACCACTGAAACCATACCTTATGCCAATTTGGACGAGTTTTTTCAGTTGGCTGACACCTCAGAAGCTGACTGGGAACACACCGTTTCATGGATAGACTGTGTTGCTAAAGGTGGGCGCGGACTTTTTATGCGCGGTAATCCAGCCGATGGTGGTACACGCCCAGAACCAACAGATCGGAAACTGACCATGCAATTCGTGCCGCCTATTTCTTTGGTTAACAGGCTGTCGCTAAAGCCGTTTAACGCGACCTATTTTAATCTTAAAAAATGGCAAGCGGGACAGAGTATCGCTCATTATGAATCCTTTTTTTATCCGCTCGACAATCTGTTGGAATGGAATCGGATGTATGGACCAAAAGGTTTTTACCAGTATCAGAGCGTTGTTCCTCGTGCAGTGGGGAAGGATGCGGTGCAGGCCATGCTAAAGGAAATTGCCGGTTCTGGAGAGGGTTCATTTCTGGCTGTACTAAAAACCTTTGGCAACCGCCAACCTGTAGGCATGATGAGTTTTCCGCAGCCCGGCGTGACACTGGCGCTGGACTTTCCCAACAAGGGTGAACGGACGCTGAAGCTTTTTGAGCGGCTTGATGCTATCGTTCGTGAAGCGGGTGGCAGAATTTATCTTGCCAAAGATGCGCGTATGCCGCGTGACTTATTCGAAGCTGGCTATCCACGCCTTGCCGAATTTTTACAATACCGTGATCCCGGCATAAGCTCGGCACTGTCTCGGCGACTGATTGGAAATTAAAAAATGTCAGAGAATAAAAAAAGAATCGTCATTATCGGCGCAACCTCTGCTATCGCCGAGAAATGCGCCCGTTTGTGGGTTAAAAATACTGAGATCGATTTGACATTAGTCGGTCGTGATTTTGAGAAAACAGAGCGCGTGGCCGCAGACCTGCGGGTGCGCAGTCCACACTCTGACATAAGGGTACTTAAAGCAGACTTTATAGCGCCACTCGCAATTCAGCAACTCGTCGATAGGATTGTTGCAGAAGGAGTCGTTAATACTGTGCTGATAGCACATGGTTCACTGCCGGATCAAGCCGTTTGTCAGCAGGATTTGACGGAGTGCAGCGAAGCGCTGACCGTTAATGGCATTTCCCCAGTTTTATTTGCCGAGGCCTTTGCCGGACATATGCAAAAAGCCAATCAGGGCACCTTGGCAATCATTGGTTCGGTGGCGGGTGATAGAGGCCGAAAATCAAATTATGTCTATGGATCTGCCAAAGGACTGGTTATGCGCTATGTACAGGGTCTTCAACACCGCTTGGCAAATACCGGTGTCAAAGTAATTCTTATTAAGCCCGGCCCCACCGATACGCCAATGACTAGGCATCTAAAACAACAAGGTGCAGGGCTAGCTAATGTGGAAGACGTTGCAAAGGAAATCGTAAAAGCAATAAGCAAAGGCAAGCCGGTTGCTTATGTTCCTGCTAAATGGGCTTTAATTATGATGGTCATACAGCATTTGCCGAATTTTATTTTTAATAAGATTGAAATATAAATTTTTAATCTGAGGGTTGGACAAAAACATTATTATGAAAATAGAAAAATCGATTCAAAGAATATACTGTTCGTACTGGTCACAGGCAACGCTGCTTATTATCATCATAATTTCGCTTGTTGCTTCAAGTTGGACTGTAATTGATACTATAAATTACGAAGTTGGCGACTTCGCTGCAAATAGTCTGCTTGTACAAGATGCAAAGTCCCTACACCTTTTAACTGGGAATTATTCGCGGGTTGGATTTAACCATCCTGGCCCAGCTATCCTGTATGTTTTGGCCTTCGGTGAACTGATTTTTTATGACTGGCTGAATATTGTAAAGTCACCCTTTTCAGGACAGTTAGTTGCGGTAGCTTTTTATAATGGTTTTTGGATATTTTTAATATTTAAGCTCCTTAATAAAGTTACTAAGTCAGTCCCCGCTACCGCACTAGCCACTTCAGTTTTCTTGCTGGCTACCTCATTATTTAATGACCAGTTTTTTATGGGTATATGGTTTCCTTATTTGTATTACTTTCCATTTGTTATATTTATTATTTCGGCATCGAGACTCCTAAATGGACATGCTGATTCACTTCAGTCACTTGCTATAAGTACGGGATTTTTAATTAATGGTCATGTATCGTTTGTTGCCATTATTGGGATAGTTTTGCTTATAGCCTTTGCATATAATCAATTTATTTTTAGGGAAGTTAACAGTAATAAGCTTTTGCTGAGTAGAGTTTTTGTTGTTGAAAATAAAAAGGTCATATTGATTTTTTTTGGGATTATATTTTTATTTCTTGCTCCGTTATTGCTGGAAACCATAATTCATTTTCCTGGCCCAATAGCAGACTATAAATCCTTTGCTGGGGGTCATAAACCCAATACAGGTGTTCAATCAATTAATTTTTTGAGCGTTTATTGGGGAGGAATACCAACCCTACTGATGGGATGTGGGATAATTTTTCTAATTAGCTGCACAAAATTTGAATCGTCGGAATTAACAGAAAACGTAAAATCCGTAAATATTATTATTATTTCAGCAACTATTGCTTTATTTTTTTACGCAAAATATGGGATTGATTATTTAGATCAACCATACATAGCTTATTTCTATTATACAGTGCCGGCACTTACCATATCCCTTGTGTTTTTAAGCGCTTATCAATTAACTAAAATAAACTACAAACTCAGTTTCGTAATTGTTTTTTCATTCCTATGCTTGTACGGTGTCTATAGGAATAATAAGGTTTCTGTAAATGCACATTTATACAATCAGCCCGAACTGGTTAATCTGTATAAATCATTAAGGGACCTAAGTGCTGATGGTAGGCTTGTCTTAGACTTGGATAATACCAATGATTGGGCTGCTGTATGGTCTAGTATTCTCGGTGTTGAGGCATATACAAAAAGAAATGAAATAGATTTGTTCTGTATAAACAGAAATTGGCATATTTCATTTACAAAATCGTCTATTTGTACTTCGGAAGAACTCAAGTCAAATAGGCATCTTATTGTGCATAAGACGTTAAAAACTAAAGATTCTATTACATCACCTTTAATTGAGAGTTTTGGAATTTCTTTCTATGATCCTGTTAGTCCTCAAATTGTAATTGGCCTGGGTTATATTGGTGTCTCTATCTATCCACAGTTATTTAGTGATTTCTTTTTACGGTCAGGTTGGTCGTCTCCTGAGAAAGAATTTGTTTGGTCTCTGGGGAATGAATCGCATTTGGCAGTTAGGCTTATAGCTGGTTTTTCTGGAACAATATCATTAGACTTAGATGCATTCCTCCCTAATAAAGATTCTGAGCAAGAGGTTTCGATTTATATAAATAACAGCTTTAATTCTAGGTTAAAATTTATGCAACAAGATAATCGTAAAATGATCACTCTATCTTTTCAAAATATTAGTGATGAATATCTAGATATTACATTCATTGTTAAGAATCCACTTTCACCACAAATGGCAGGACTCTCTCCTGATTCGAGATTATTAGGGATTGCATTATATGGATTTAAGATTAAGGGGAATTAATTGATTAACACTAAACTGAAAATAGTTTTACTTGGTGGAGCAGGGCTAGTAGGTCAAAATTTAGTAGCCAGACTCAAGGCCAAACGGTACATCAATATTGTCGTACTTGATAAGCACCGTAACAATTTGGGGGCCTTAAAGCAGGTTCAGCCTGATATTATTGCTGAGTATGCCGACCTAGCTGAATCCGGTGATTGGCAGCGGCATATTGAAGACGCTGACGTGGTGGTGATGTTGCAGGCGCAAATCGGTGGCAATGATTATCAGGAGTTTGTCAGCAACAACTTGGACTCTACACGTCTGATTCTTGGTGCCATCAAAGTCAACAAGGTTCCCTATCTGGTTCATATCAGCTCTTCTGTTGTAGAATCGGCGGCGGATGATTTTTACACCAATACCAAAAAAGAGCAGGAATGCATGGTGTTAGAGAGCGGTATCGCTTGCCCGATATTACGGCCGACTTTGATGTTCGGTTGGTTTGATCGTAAGCATCTTGGATGGCTTTCGCGCTTTATGAAAAAGATACCGGTTTTCCCTATACCAGGGCATGGACGTTACATGCGCCAGCCACTTTATGTGGGTGACTTCTGTAATATCATTATTAGTTGTATTGAAAATCGTGTTGCTAATGGCATTTACAATATCTCCGGTCACGAGAAAGTTGATTATATCGATATTATTCGTGAGATAAAACGTGCGACGAAGGCAAAAGCGTACATCATAAAGATTCCCTATAGCTTGTTCTATGTGTTGATTTGGATCTGGGGGCGTTTTGATAAAAAACCGCCGTTCACTACTCAGCAATTGGCTGCACTCAGTACCAAAGATGAATTTGAAGTTATTGACTGGCCCGGTATTTTTGGTGTGTCCTACACGCCTTTTACCCAAGCGATTGATGAGACTTTTAACGATCCGACTTACAGTAAAGTGGTCTTGGAGTTTTGATTATGGGGCAACGTATTGCGGTGTTGGGGGCAGGCCCCATGGGTTTGGCGGTCGCTTATCAATTGGCGCGTGATGGACACCGACCTATTGTCTTTGAAGCGGATGATCGAGTGGGTGGCATGACGGCGGCGTTTGATTTTTCTGGTTTATCCATAGAACGCTATTACCATTTTCATTGCATCTCAGATCATGCTTTTTTGGCGATATTGGATGAACTGGCTTTGGCTGACAAAATGCATTGGGTAGTCACAAAAATGGGATACTGGTTTCAGGGGCAACTGCAACCCTGGGGCAACCCAATTGCACTGCTCACGTTTAAGGGTCTGGGTCTTGTCGCCAAGTTTCGTTATGGTCTGCATGCTTTTTTATGTACTAAACGCAATGACTGGCAGTCATTGGATCATGTCGAAGCAACCGGTTGGATCAAACGCTGGGTGGGTAAAGAAGCGTATGACGTTTTATGGCGCCGGTTGTTTGACTACAAATTTTACGATTACACCGATAATCTATCAGCAGCCTGGATTTGGAGTCGGATCCGACGTATTGGCCGGTCGCGCTATAGTCTGTTCCGTGAGAAATTAGGTTACTTGGAGGGTGGCTCAGAAACGCTACTGCAAGCAATGCGGGCTGACATTGAAGCGCATGGTGGCGAGATTCGTTTGAAATCTCCAATTAGCAAGGTGGTCATTGAGGCA
>CANNLO010000325.1 GCA_947505055.1 Methylococcaceae bacterium
AACTTTTCCCTCGCCACTTAACTGTTATGGACTGTTATGGAAAAAAACGATTGTTTGCTAGCAAGTAATAAAATCAAGCGTTCTTTACCATACCTTCCCCAATCATCGAATAGCCGACATCTTATTGGAGAATTCGGGGGTGATATCATTCACACCGTCAATTTGAAAAATATTTCGCCCTAGCAGCTGTTCACTGGGCTTACCAAAAATATAACCTTGCCCATAATTAATCCCTATTTCCCTTAGTAATTTAATCGTTTTTGGACATTCAACAAATTCAGCTATGGTTTTTTTACCCATTTTCTTGGCAATCTGATGCATTAAGCGCACCAACATCTGGTCTGTTTCATCTTTAACCAGATTTTGAATAAACTGACCGTCAATTTTCACATAATCAACCGGAAAATTCTTTAAATAGTTAAAAGAGCAAAAGCCAGCACCAAAATCATCCAATGCAAAATGACAACCTAATGCCCGAATATGATTAATCATCGATCGGGTTTGTTTATAATTTTCTACCGCTGCCGTCTCGGTAATTTCAAAGGTCAGTCGCTCGGCTCTGACCCCGGTCATTTCAAGTTTTTGTTTAATCATCGGCAATAAGGACAAATCCAGGAAAGCCACGCTGGACAGATTAATTGCCAAAGCAATATCCGACAGTTCTACAGGCAAAGCCGCAAGGTAATCAATGGCACTTTCAACTACCCATAAATCAATGCCATGAATCAGGCCCATACGCTCAGCTGCCGGTATAAACTCGCTTGGACTAACCACTACGCCCTCTTCACCCCGTAGGCGAATCAGGACTTCATAATGAGAAACCTCACCATTAATCAGCTTTACAATCGGCTGAAACACCAAAAAGAACCGTTTGTTAATCAACGCATCCCTTATGATCGGAACCCAATAAATATCACGATGCCTTTCTCTAACAACAGAATCTTCACAGTCATATTTCCAGACCTTATCGCCGCCATAAGTCTTGGCCATGCAACAAGCCTGATGAGCCTGGGAAATAAGTTCTTGCGGATGCAGCATTGATTTTGCAGAATTTAACGAGCTGAGCCCTATAGAGGCGGTAATATTGTAAGCAATTGCCCCGATCAAAAAGCGAAAACCATCTAACGCTATTTTGATCTTTTTTGACCAAATCTCAGCCTGCTGAACTGTGCTATTTTCCAGATAAAGGCCAAATTTATCTGAATCTATCCTGGCAAATAGCCCAACATTATTTAATGTACTTCTTATCAAGCCAATAACTTCTATCAGCAAACGATCGCCAACATCAAAGCCTTCCAGTTCATTAAACAAACTGAAGCGGTCAAGATCGATAAACAACAACACACTATCCTGAGAGAAATTTCTGCTGCTGTTTCTGTTCAAGGTCAGCTGAATATGCTGCTCCAAACTACTCCGATTAAGCAGTCCGGTGAGTTGGTCATGGATGACCAGATATTGAAGCTTGGCATCGACAAGTTTTCGTTCCGCCAATTCCGTTAATAATCTCTCTTGCTGCTTATAGCGCAGATACTTTTCATTTTTCAAACAAATGAAAAAATTAACCGTCATCTGTAACTCAACCGGACTGTAGTGCTCTTTCAGATGATGAACAAGATACCGACTACCCAGCTTCCAATCATAATCCGGATATAAATCTCTTTTTAAAACAATCAAAGGAATAAATACGCCTCCGTCGCCATGGGAAAAAGACTGATATAAGTCCTTAATCTGGCAATCAGGTAAATCTTCACTAACAATTATCAGGCCTATCACCTCAGGATTTTCGTAATAGATTCGGGTAATCTTGTAAATTTCAGCGCCATTAACTGCAAATTTAAAATTATAAAAACCATTATTTTGTAATTCTTCGGTGATTCTTGCCACTGCTGATTTATCAGTCTCAGCAATAATAATGACTTCTTGTTTCCGTGAATCAAATAACACACCAGTCTCCAAACAGCATTGTCAAATATAATAATCGGATCTTAGGAACATTCCAGCGATGTCAGTCCGCCAACATAATTTAATGCAAAAGGAGTTAGATAACTCGCAATAAAATAAAGGTCTATTAAATGCCCCCCAGCGCAATGATTTAGTTAATGCAAACCACCTTAATTAACAGCCTTATTTATTTTTTATTGCTTACAAAACACAAACTGTCTAAATTGGCAACAGTACTAATTGTCTCTTTTTCTTGCATACCTGTAAATTTTAACTAATCTATATTACATTTGTTCAATTGTAGATTGCATTAATCGAGTTTTAACTACATCACAGCTGTTTTAAACTAGATCAAAAAAGTATAGACCATAAAATTTAATTTCCTATGATACCAGCCATATCGACCAATTTAAAAAGCTCGGACCTGCTCAGAGGCGATTTGCAACTGACTTCGCCGCCGAACATTTATTTTGAGCTGCAAACAACCATTGCAAACCCGAACAAATCAATAGCCGATGTCGCTTTTATCATTGAGCATGATCCTGCCTTAGCCATACGGATGCTCAAAATAGTTAACAGTGCTTTTTTTGGCCTCCCTGCACCCATCGCATCAATCCAGCGGGCCATAACCATAGTTGGTGTCAAAGCCTTACAAAATCTTGTGCTGGCTACTGTCGTGATTGACAAGTTTTCATCCCTGCCCGGGGGACTACTGTCCATGCATGACTTTTGGGCAAGAAGTGTGCGTTGCGCACTGCTGAGTAAAGAAATCTACAGCTATCGCAACAAGAAGAATGACCTTGAGACCATCTTTCTTTGCGGCTTACTGCACGATATTGGTCAGCTGGTTTTCTACCGTAGAATTCCTGAGTTAGCGCGTCAAATTGGTCTTTTAGTTGAAGCTAGCAATGCCGATGAAATTAAAGCAGAAAACATGATACTTGGGTTTAATCATTATCAGACTGGCGCTGAATTAGCCCAGTTATGGCGGCTACCTGAAATCATCATTGAAACCATTAGCCAGCATAACCAGCCCAATTACACCGGTACATTTGCAGATGCCGCTTCCATCGTAAGATCGGCTAATTATCTTTGTAAATTAGACGCTGAAAATATCCATCCAGACAGTTTTTGCAACGAAATACCAGAAAATGATTTAAGCGACATCCTCGAAAGAGCTCATAATCAATTTGACGTTATTTTTAAACTCTTTTATCACTAGAGGCGGACGCTGTTCGCTAAAGTTATTTCCAATATGCTTTATCTAAAAATAACCCACCCAAAGCACTAAGGTAACTTGCCAAAAAAACACAGTGGATAATGGAACACGAACAACACTGATTAGAGTGATTTACACGGTTTTTGTTAGGCAAAAAAGCCCGCTTCCTTACTTTTTCAAATCAGTACTTATCGGCTCAATCAGTATTATCCGTGTGCCATTAATCAGATTCGTGGACTCATTTTTCTTACCATTGAGACTCACCGGTTTCAGGATCATACATTTCATGGACAATTTTATGCCGATTAGCGATTAACTCCTCAATGCTGGGCGACGAACTCATCGCACGGGAAATGGCCAGTTTCATCGCTTCATAATTGGTACGGTATAAATCTTTACGATCAAGATCAGGGTTGCTTGCGCATTCTGGAGCAATCCAGAGCATTGCAATTATGCACAAATCATTGGCCTGATCGGCAGGAATCACCCCAGCGATAACGCTGTCCAGAACAGCATCAGCAACAGCCGACTGAACCGGACCACCAAACAAATTGACATAGTCAGTGGATTTTATCGTAACTTTAGGCACCATAATCGTCGCAGGCCGCACTTGCTGATTGCACGCACGTATCGCGAACATGCGAGTATGACCGGCAGTTTGCCCCATCAAGTTGGCAAACGCATTGCCTGCCGGACCTTTCACGCTACCTATCAATATTTCAGGCATCGCATCCGTGCCTTGACCTTCGCTGGAAAACACCGTTGCTTCTCCGGTTCTGAACCAAATTGTATCTGACATTGCATAACCTCTAAAAGAATAACAAGAAGTATCATTCTATGCCGGATGAAGCGGGTCGTGCAAGGTTCAGGGTTCAGGGTTCAGGGTTCAGGGTTCAGGGTTCAGGGTTCAGGGGTGATTCAGTCATGATCATTCAAACTGATTCTAATGCTAAGGTAATTTCTATGAAAGTGTGGCACCCAGGTTAAGAATTTTTATTCACCACGAAGACGTAAACTATAAAGATAAATTCAACTTATGAATTATAAAGTTGCCTTGATTAGCCGGTAGAATTACGTGATTTTTCTTCGTACTCTTCGTGATGATTAATTGGATCTGGTAAGTAAGGGCCAGGCTTATTATGAAGAAAAATATCGCGAACGGGTCCTCAAAAACTTAACCAAACGTGCTGAAGCGCTGGGTTTTCAATTAACTCCAGCACCAGAAATGGCTTAAAAAAACATGAAAAACATCAATAAGTTAAAACGAGCTTCTTGAGAGGTCTCTCTTTAAAAATTTCATGCTTTTCGTGGAAAAACTATATTTCTATGCTTATCATTAAAAATTAGTAACTAACAGATTAATTAGCACCTATCCTCAATCAAAAATAGCCGCCTCAAGATTTTTACTGGAAACCAAGCCTTTCATCGTCGATTTATCCTTAATAGCCCCAAACCGGGTGCCTGCCAGGTTTGCACCGGTAAAATCAACTTCTTCTAATTTGCTTTCTGATAAATCCGCTCCCGATAAATCGGCATTCGTTAAATCAGCTCCAGAAAGATCTACACCAAATAACACCGTGTTTTTCAGCACACTCCCGCTTAGGTTGGCATGACGCATCAACGCACGATTAAGATTGGCATCAGACAGATTGGCGCCGGATAAATTGGCATTATTTAAGCTAACCCGCATTAAACCCATAGGCTGATTCTTCATATCGACACCCCAATTGGCATGACTAAGATTAGCATGACTAAGGTTGGAGCGATCCAAGTTGGCAATAAACCGGCTACCGGTAAGATTAGCATGACTTAAATTGGCTCCGCCCATATGTACGCCAAAAATACTGGTGTTGGACAGGTTAGCGCCGGAAAGATTGATCTTGGACATAACCGTCAAATCCAGGTTAAGGCCTGATAAATCGCTGTTGCTGAGATTCGCGTTACGTAAATCAGCGCCCCACAGGTCAGCGTTTCTAAAATCCAGACCCGATAAATCCAGTCCAGTCAGATCTTTTCTGCGCAGTTGTGCAAGGTGGCTCTTCTCTGCCTTGGCAAGATGCCGCTCTACCGATGCCCGGTTAAGCTCAGCTGCTGGTACCGGCAAACTAAACATTCCGACTAAAAAGATCAAACTGTAAAAATGGGGTTTCATGCGCATATGCTCTCGGAGGATTTATCGAAATTAGACTAAATAATTAGCATAACTTTATCGACAGTCTCTGGCTATTGCAACCAGGGATAATAAATATTTAAATCTGCTGAGGCGTGCGCTACCGTTTGTCGCTATAGAAATAACCTTGCCCCAGCATTATACGTAGTATATTTAATGTAACCGTTCACCTACCCAATTATCTCAAGCAGCTATTTTGTCAGGCACTGTTGATTCTTCTTGATATAAAATTGAAGGCACAGGCTTATTTCTTAAATGAGCATCAACTGCCGAGTTGATATAATC
>CANNLO010000326.1 GCA_947505055.1 Methylococcaceae bacterium
ACTATTCTGCATGAACGGTTAAACATTGACCCCGCAATTATTGAACATCAACTCGCACACAAAGTACCTGACACGTTGGGCTCTGCATATAACCGTACTAAATTTATTGAGCAACGTAAAACAATGATGCAGTCATGGGCTGATTATTTAGACGAGTTAAAGGCTGGCGCCAAAGTGATTCCTCTTAAGCAGTCAGTAAGTAAATGATTTTGGAAGGGAGCGACTAATGACTGATGAGTCGAAATATACAGGCATCGCCGGATTACTAACGCCATTTGAAGTTGAGTTGATTAGCAAAGCAAATCAAGACAAAGGAAAATTACGCGCGGCTGAAAGAAAAATTCGCAGGATTAAAAACAATCTAGCTAAAGGAAATCCGGCGGCGGCGCTTAGTAAAAGTAAGAAATCAGAAGCACAAATAAAACAACAAAGAGAATGTGCAATCGATGTTTTTAGGGTGCACCCATTCTGGAGCTATGACCAGGTAGTAGAGGAGGTTTTTAGAATCGTCACCGTCCACCATAAAATGGTAAATGGTAAACCCTACGAATTAAGCACAGTTAGAAAAGCAATTCAGGGGACGCGAGAGGAAGCGGCAAAAAAGTTCTCTGAAACAAGCAAATAATAGCGTCTCGCCAGAAAATCTTTTTGTTGGATTTTTGTGGCTAGAAAACTAAAAATATACATTATAATCAATAAGTTAACTTTAATATGTGCGTGCATTTCGTTTCTATAGCGCCGATAATTAACTCCATAGAAGTTCAATATGGAGTTAAAAATGATTCAATTAGCGCAGGCGGGGTTTTTAAGGCTACGTCAAATTATTGGCCAAGACGAGGTCACAAAAGAACAAGCCGCCGAAAATGTAAGGCTGAATAAAGGGCCCAAAAAACCACGACCTCAAATAACACCATTAATACCTGTTTGCAAAAGTTCATGGTGGTGCGGGGTACGTAATGGCCGGTATCCAGCAAGCGTAAAGATAGGCCGCAGGACTACTGCATGGCGCGCTGAAGATATTCGCAAGTTAATAGCAGAAGTAGAACAATAATGGCCATTCATTTATCTGAGTGGCTAGAAGCAGTTAAACCTGACGGTCGTGGTTATGTCTTTAGCATGGACTTAAATAGCCACCATCCAATTGAAACTGTGCGTGAAGCTTGCAAGAAAAATCAAGAAGCGTTTAATACAAATGTGGAAGCGGAGCTTTTAATCAAGTTTGCTAATGCTAGGCGTGATAATGTTTTTATTACATTGGCTAAATTCCAAAACGAAAGCCCCGCTAGAAAAGCTAAGTACAGTGATTCGTTTAAATCATTATGGATTGATGTAGATTGTGGTCCTGAAAAGCCATATCAAACAAAAAACCAAGCCATAGCAGCGGCCAAATCGTTCTGCCTTGCCTGTTCGTTTCCAAAACCTTCAATGGTTATAGATAGTGGTGGCGGCATTCATCTTTACTGGTGCTTCGATGCAGTGATTGATGTCTCGGAATGGATTCCGCTATCTAATGATTTAAAAAAACTATGTGAACTGAAGAGGTTTGGTATCGACCCATCGGTAATGGGCGATGCTGCTCGGGTAATGCGGGTACCAGGCTCATTCAATTACAAAGACTCTAATGACATAAAGCCAGTTGAAATAATATTCCCCCAAACTGCCGAATTTAAACTTTATAACGCTAACAAGCTTCATGAATTAATAAAGTCCGCACTGCCAAAGCAACGAAACTCTCTTACATCTCCGTCGCAACTCGCCCCTGCTCCAGTTCAAGCTAGCAAATTTAAGCTGCCGACCCATGTGCCAGAGGGTGGCCGCAACACAATCCTCCTGCGATTAGCAGGTTCGCTAAGAGGTCAAGGCATGCCGCAGGCTGATATTGAGCAACGATTACTTCACGAAAACCTTACCAGATGCTCTCCTCCTCTTGATACAGACGAAGTACTTTCGGTTGCAAGACGTTATGCAATTAATAGCCCAGAAATATTCTCGGATGTGGGTTCATCGACTGAACTGGGTGACAGCAATCAAAACATTATCCCTCAAGTACAAAACCCTATTGAAGAGTTAAACACTAAATTTGCTTGGGACTTTGGTGAGATGAACTTATACAACATCACTTCGGGTGCTTACGTACTTAAAGACCGATTCATTACCCAGTATGCGAATCGATTGCTTGATGTAGGAACGGAAGAACGGCCTAAACTCGTTCAACTAGGAACTGCATGGTTTACACACCCATTAAGAAGAAGCACCCCTAGGGTTATATTGGCGCCGGGTAAGCCAGAGACGCTATTAGATGGGTCTATCAACTCTTGGCGTGGTTTTGTCTGTGAGCCAGTAAAAGGAGATGTTAAGCCATTCATTAAGCTGTTAAAGAAATTGATTCCGAATATTAATGAGCGCCGTTATGTACTTAGTTGGTTCGCAGCACTCGTTCAAAAACCAGCACAGAAATTCAATGTAGCTTTAGTTATTTGGTCACGTCAACAAGGGACTGGCAAAAGCTTATTGGTTGAAGCTATCGGGAATTTATTCGATGACCGTCATTTCGAGGTTGTTGGGCAAGAGGTTTTTAACGACGGGTTTACTGACTGGCAGGCGCATAAGGTTATGGTGGTTTGTGACGAAGTTAGTAGCACTGATAAACGAGCAGTTGCTGACCGTATTAAGGGGTGGATAACTGCCAGCAAAAATAACATTAATGCTAAAAATGCTCCGAAGTTTAAGCAGCCTAACCTAATCAAATACGTTTTCTTATCCAACCATGCAGACGCCGTTTATTTAGATGAGACAGACCGGCGATTTTATGTCGTGGAAGCCAGTTCTGACCGACTACCAAAAGAAGACAGTTGGGAATTTGTCCAATGGCGCGATGGAGCTGGCAAGGCAGCTTTACTTCATTATTTACTAAATCTTAATATCAAAGACTTCAACCCAACGGCGCCAGCGCCAATAAGCAATTCAAAAGAAGCTATGTTCGAGGACAACAAATCTGACCTCGAAAGGTGGATGGATGCAACAGTTGAAGAGTTACTCCATGGTAAGAAGTATTTGATTAGTTCTGAAGCTCTAGCAATACGCTATAGAGATGAAACAGGCCACTCCTGCTCATCTAAAACCATTACAAGTGCGTTGAGGGTTCGAGGCGTTACGCGACTTAACAAACAAGCAAGGATGTCGTCTGGAAGTAAGAATCGTTTGTTTGCGTTAAAGGATGCAGCTTTATATGAAGCGATGACCGATAAGGAATTGGGGGCTGCGTTCTCTGGGCAGATATTTAATAAATGATTACTCACATTGCGCAGATTGTATTTCACATAAAAACAAGCTGTAACCATTGGTGTATATGGCTTTACTCACATAAATCACATAAAACGTATTTCATAATTGGTTGGGTGTTGTGTGGGTGTTATTAGTGGCTACCTAGAATGGATTGATTAAAAACTATATTAATTTTAAAACAAGTGAGTAACTGAGGAACTGAGGAAAGAACCCCTAGAACCCCCTTAGCTATTAACTTTCCAGCATTTGCATCTTGCCTCACATGCACTTCATGGATATTACGATGTGAGGAAATTGAAGGAGCAATAAGATGAGTAGAAATAAATGCCGTAAAACCTACGAAGAGATGAAAGTAAAGCGCCTTGCGCATCCTTTTGCACATAGCGCTTACAAGCTAAAAGAAGTGGCTGCGCATTTTGAAAGTGGGATGGATGATGTAAGACGCATTGCCAGATTTAAAAATGGAAAAGGCACTAAGCATGACTTGAGGTCATGCACCTCAGAGGACATTCATATCTACCTTAGAAAAACCCCTGAGCTTATAGCTTGGCGCTTAGGTTTTCACGTCTTCTATGGGATTGATGGCCTTAAAGGTGATGGTGTATCAACTGAAAAAATAAATTACTTAAAACAGCAGTTCTCACCAATGATAGAGCAGATTGTGGATGATTGTGACCGAGTAAGTGACCAGATACGTACAAACATTAAGCATGAATATGAAAACTTTAAGCATGGTGATTCTGATGTATTCGAATTATTGGTCAAAGCAATGGATATTACTGACAGAATACTTAATGAAGCAGAGCTTTCTAGATTCTAAAGTCTTCCATAGGTGACCGTAAATAATTCCCTTTGCCCTTCAAGCCTCCCGTTTACTGGGAGTAAATAATGCCTTTACCAAGAATAAATAAGCAGTGCACCGCGTTAACGAAGCGAACGAAGCAACCTTGTAAGAATCCTGCAGCTTATGGTTGCCGTAGCTGCCGGGTTCATGGAGCACGCAAAGCCGAATCCATTAAACGAGGTAAAGACCACGTTAACTTCGTGCACGGCAGACGCACACTAGAAGCTCAAGCAGAACAAAGTGCAACCTCACGGAGACTACAACAATTAGAAGACTCTTTACACTTGTTAGGCATGACCACTGCGAAGCGCTCGCGTGGCCGCAAAGCATCTGGGTACTGCAAAATCACTTCGGTGGAGGAAATTAAAAAAGTTATTAAGTGAATGGCAGCTCTAAAGCAATGCATTTTATAGGTCGACTGACTAATAAGGGCCATAAGCGGTCATCCATAATTTCATCTAATCTTGCTTGAGGTTATTTAATAACTATTCGTTAAGTAAAGTGGCTACCGCATTTTTCATGCAGGGAGCCACTTTGAATATGAAATTACCTTATTGATTCTGCAGGCACAGTGCGGTCATGGTTTTCTTTCCATCGCCATTCGTCAAATCATTGAAAAGGACTAATCCAACGTAATCCTTTCCAGTGGTCACACCCTTAAAAGTGACATTCCATGGGCCTGGGCTTTTTCCAATTATTTGAAATCCGCCTACAGTCATTTCACTATTATCACTTTTCAAACCACCCCATAAAAGTTTTTGGTTCGACCCATCGTACGCGGCGGTAAATGTTTTCGTGTCACGAGAGCGGAACGTGATCTCCATATTGCTATCGCTCTGAACCGCTCCACTTGCGTCAACGTAAACTTTAAGGTCGGACTCTTGTACACTGACAGCTGTGCCCGTTGTGGTAAAATTATCATTGCTTTCGCAAATAAGATTGTAGCCGTTGACAGGGTTACTTGCTGCGTGGCAGATGGCCTAATCTTTATCGGGCTATTCGGAATATGTCACGCAGTGAACGTGCCTTCGGTGTGAGAGCCAATGACATTGAATTGGAAGATTGGAATAGGCCGCAGCGTGTCCAGAAAATACTACAAGACGCAGTGAATTCACTGTACTTTTAGGACTATAACCTCAACTCGCAATGTTGCGAAAAGACTGTTTTAAAGAAGGAAGTTTATTATGAAAAATCCTGCAAAAAAATTAACCCTATCAATCACTGCAGGCTTATTGCTGAGCTCACTGTTGTTACAGTCGGCATTTGCGGACAATCTGCCTGCCGGATATGTGGTCAGTGGTGGACTTACATGGACAAGCAACAACGGGATGGGCCTGTTTAGTGACGCCAACGGCATGTGTGCTAATAAAATCGAAAGTGGGGCTGACAATTGGCGCTTGCCTACACAACAGGAATTATC
>CANNLO010000327.1 GCA_947505055.1 Methylococcaceae bacterium
AACTCTCAAGTACGGTTCTTAGGGGAGAAAAAGGCAGTAATGCCTTTTTTCTTACCCGACAAAAATTGAATGGCTCCGTTTTAGGCTGGTATCGGCCATCTGCTTCGGGCGGCATAACCACCGATGCGAATGGTCGGATGATTAGTTTCGGTAATGTCCTCGCATCGTTGGTGGCTGATTTGTTGTAAATTGCGCCCATAAAAATTTAAGCTGGTTTTATATTTTTGGAGAAATGGAAAGCCTTGCCAGCGGACAGCTATCGGCCACTAGCAGACGGTGGCGAGCGACTGCTTTAGGGCATGAATATTAAGACGGGAGAAAATATTCAATTAACAATAATTGCGATTTAAAAAATCATTCAACTTCTTGAAAACAATAAAAACACTGCTTTTTAACCTCTTCTTCGGCTTCAAGCCAGTCTTCCATTTCATGACCAGGGGTAAATCCCCTCTTTTCAGCTTTGAAATAAGCGTGTTCTGCAACCATTTCCCGAAACTTGTTCGGGTCAATGGGTATGCTATAAGGTAGGATTATTGAGTTAAATTCAGATTGCATTTTTCTTCCTCAGGAGCATGAAAAAAGCTATAAACTTTTACCCTGAAGTGGACACCGATGAACAAAATAAGTTAACCCACTCAGTTTTTGAACAATTTTAAGGTCGGCTGTCAACAAGAGACAGACATGGACTTTCAGGGAACTGCTGATTAATCCCTGAAAACTGTTATTCATAAACCACCAAGCACTAGTTCAAGATTGCAAAAAAACAGACACGTCATTTTTTTGTGATTACGCTATCTATTAGCTCAGCATTGTTATTAGTAGCTTCTCCATCCTTAACAGCATTACGAAACCCCTTTATGGCATTGCCTAAATCAGCTCCAATATTTTTTAGACGTTTCGTACCAAACACCAAAATCACAATCACGAGGACAAGCAAAAGATGAGGAATACTTAGGCCCATTTTTAACTCCATATTTATAAATTACAAACCTTATTATCCTGTTGAACGGACTTAATTTTATTAAGGTTATAAGGTTTTCCCCGGATAAAAAACCGGGGAGTTATTCAATCAAAAAACTAGACACTAAAAGTGTCGGCAAACAAGTTATTAGCCCAAGCAAGCATCATTTTGTAGTTATCTCCTGAAGGCATTTCTGCCTCATTAAAGGATTCAACTACTCGATCCATAGAGCCAGTCAACGGGTTATAACGATACCCAGCCGTTAACCATGATGCAGTGTTATTGGTAATAGGACTATAACAGGCCGAGTTAGTTACAGGGACTTCATCAGGGAACCGAGGGGGCAATATTCCAAATTCACGAACTATCGCATCCGCACAAACTTTAGCCTCGCTGTTGGCAACATGCCCTGCTTTGGGCTGAGTTGAGGAATGAGCATCGCCTATAACGTGAATAGCTGGATCTTGAGTAGTTGCATAGGATTGCAGATCGACCGGCACAAAAAGTTTGCCAAAGGGGATAAGCCCTGCTGCAAAAGCAATATCGCCTGCTTTGTGTTCTGGTAAAACGTTTAACACATGGCAAGATACGTCGCGTATACTTCCATCGCCCAACTTTACGGAAGCATATTTTGTTCCAAATTGTCCACCGACGCTACCTACGTCAAGCAATTCGGCACTGGATACATATTCAACAATGCCCGCAAATTGCCCCTTAAAAGCAGAGGTGAAAGTGTGTGTTTCTGCTTGTATAGCCGAATATTTATCAGTTGGCGTAAGTGGAGAGTTTGCATCGAAAATAATCACTTTCCCACCACCTTTGACTCTCTTCAGAATATCAGCTACCACACAAGCTCTTTCATAAGGACCAGGAGGGCAACGATAAGGTTTTTTCGGAATACATAAGACGTAAGTGCCACTTCTTCTTGGCATCTTATCAATCTGCGCTTTCAAGTTGGCTATTTGGTCTCCTGACTTCCATGCATGTGGAATGGGTAAGACTTTGTCAGACAACGTACCATTGGCCAGTGCCATGGACGGCAGGTAATTAAACTCAATGCCTGGGCTTAAAATAACCTTATCGTAAGGCAGCGCCATGATTGAGCCATCTGGTTTGGTTACGATAACTTTCTGAGTAGACCGGTCAATCGTCGCTTTGCCTTGTACAAATTTATTACCATTGCGACTAGCCGCAGTAGCCAAATTAAAGCTCAAATTAGTTAATGTTTTCTGGCCATTCAATATTAGATTGCTTAAGATCGGCGATGCATAACTTGTGTTAATATCGACATGTGTTACGACAATTTTGCCTTGTCCCCAAAGTTTTATATATTTAGCTACCGTTGAACCACCGAATCCACCGCCAATAACGACAACCTGTTTACTGATAGTAGCAGCTTCAGCTTCACCACTCAATCCTGTAATAGTGGGTAAAACACTTGCGGTTACTGCAGCAGCGCCAATACCAGCCATTTTTAATAATTCTCTGCGTTTATTATCCATTTAAGTTTTCCTTATCTCAGCGTTGACAGGTAGTTGGCAATTTTAAGTAATTCTTCATTTGAGTAGTTTTTAGCTTGCAAATGCATAATTTCAATTTCTTTTTTTTGTTTCATTTCTAGTAGATCACCATATAAATCCGATGCTGATTTTCCAGCAATTGAATCAATTTCGCCTTTGCTGTGGCCATTTGGACCATGACATTGATAGCATTGAGATGCTAATAACTGACCATTATCTGCGAAAGTTGCATTCGCATAAGCAGCCAGCATGATAAAAAACATGACAAATATGCTTTTCATACGTAATTCCTGTTGTTTAACATTATTGGGCAAAAAAAACCAAAAAACTGTGACTCTTGATTTTTATCTTTAGTTTTTAATAAAAAAAGCGATTCCTTAAAATAGATATTAGTTTTATGAGATGACTTAATACTAGATATAATAAATAACAAAAAATGTGCTTTTGTTCTCAAATCGTAAATTCACCTGATTAAATTCGATTCAAGCTATTTCAACTGCCGCTTTAGTGGATTAGCCGAAAGTTATACATGTTACGGGGGCAACATTAAAAGAACCTGAATTTATGATTAAGATAATATTAAAAATGTAAAATAGACCCAAACACTATGAATGCGTATTTGATTGAGCAGAAAAAAACTCCAAGCCGAGACTGGATGTGTTTTGCTTATTGATTCTGAGGATGATAGCTCCTTGTTTTTGGTAGACCACATTGGGGGAGTATAAGTTGCTAATCTAACTGGCATTCCAACACAAAAATTCATTCTATGGGTCTGCTGTCATTAAGAAATCTGGCGTCAATGTCGCTTAAGGGTTGCTGACGCAAGCATTTTCCGGTAGCTGACGTTGATTTTTATGCTGTGTGACGGGCGCCTCTTCTCGGCCATTTGCTGCCAGTGGCTACAGTCAGCTTTATGGAAATGAATATGGGCAATGTGTGCTATTATTTTTTTGTGGCAGTATCATGTTGTCTACTGTTTTGGCATTCTGACACACTTTAGAGGCACTAAAATTAAGGGACACCGTTTTAAAGATTAGATATTTTGGCTCAAATTGTTTAATGGTTAAACGTGGTCATCAAGCGTTAATAGTTTTCGTGTGATAATTTAGATATATACCATAATGCTATTATGAATATTGAATAAACAAAAATCTTATAATTTTTTATTATATTTTTGGTGTGAAGCAAGTCTCATATCTAATTTTAATGATCGCTATTTTATACGATTTCGATAGGTAGAATGAATCATGGATCAATTGTTACGCAAAAAAGAAAACTCAACCGAGTTAATGGTTCATGACCAACTGCCGCAGTACCTGACTTTTCAGGCAGGTAATGAGAATCTGGCCATTAATATTTTAGATGTCAAAGAAATCATCGAAATTAATATAATTACTGATGTGCCGATGACACCGGACTATATACGCGGAGTTATCAATCTACGTGGCAATGTGGTGCCAGTCATTGATTTATCAGCACGTCTGGGTCGGAAAAACAGTGAAATAAGCAAACGCAGTTGTATTGTCTTGGTACAGGTTGAATACAAAGAGGATATCCACTTACTGGGGATGTTGGTTGATGCGGTCGATGAAATTCTGGAAATTCCCGAAGCGAATATTATGCCGCCTCCCGATTTTGGCGCGGATATTCGAACTGATTTTATTCGAGCTATGGGACGGGTGGAAGATACGTTTATTATTTTGTTGAATATCAGTCGTGTACTTTCAGTGAAAGAATTAGCGCAACTTAAACAAATTGCTGACAACGAAGATAATTAAACTAACTTCGCAGTACTAAATCAATAACCTTACACAACTCACGAAAGAGATAAAGCATGAATGCAATGAAAGTTAAAACCAGTTTGATGTTAGGATTTAGTATTGTGTTGTTATTATTGGCTATTATTGCCGGTATTAGCATCAAAAACATGAACGATCTTAAAATTAGTATTGACGATATTATTAATGACAAATTTCCCAAGACGACATGGGCTAATAATATTGCCGCTAACGTTAATGTTATTGCGCGAGCTATGCGCAATACCTTGATCCTAAAAGATGAAGATAAAATAAATCAAGAGCTTGGACGCATTAAGGATGCTCGTAAAACTATTAAAGAAAATTTAGACCAAATTGAAGAACATATTAAAAATCCCGAAGGTAAAGCTCTATTTAACAATGTGATAGATGCTCGCACTAGCTATGTTGTGTCACAGGAAAAATTTATCCAACTTGCAACTGCCCATAAACAAACAGAAGCAACTGACTATTTGTTGACCGAAGTACGTGGTTTGCAAACCTCTTATATGACCGCTATTGATAAACTCACCGAATATCAAGTTAAGTTGATGAAACAGACAGGAAAAAATGCCGACATATTGGTGAGTAATGCTTTATTTATCATTTTGGTTATTTCCGGTATCGCTTTGTTTATTGGCATTGTTTCCGCTTATTTAATTATTCGTACATTGATGCGACAACTCGGTGGTGAACCTGTTTATGCCGCCGACATTGTTACCAAAATGGCTAATGGCGATCTTAGTTTGGACATTGCGTTAATAAAAGGAGATCAGAGCAGTTTATTGTATACGTTAAAAAATATGCGCGACCAGCTCAGTGGTGTCGTGCACCAGGTGCGTAGCAACTCCGATGCCTTGGGCAGCGCCTCGCAAGAAATCAGCGCAACCGCCCAGTCCATCAGCCAAAGCGCGACCGAACAGGCATCCGGTGTTGAAGAAACTACCGCTTCTATCGAGGAACTGAGCGCATCGGTCAAGCAAAACGCCGACAATGCCAAAGTGACCAACCTCATGGCAACGACGACGGCTGGAGAAGCCGCCAACGGCGGAGCTGCGGTAAAACGCACGGTGGAAGCGATGAAGGAAATCGCTGATAAAATCAAATTGATTGAAGACATCGCCTATAAGACCAACCTTCTGTCACTCAATGCCGCGATTGAAGCGGCTCGTGCCGGCGAGCACGGCAAAGGCTTTACCGTGGTTGCTGCCGAAGTCAGAAAACTGGCAGAAAACAGTCGGGTAA
>CANNLO010000328.1 GCA_947505055.1 Methylococcaceae bacterium
GATGATTTGACGATGTTAGTGTTGAGTTATAAGAAAAACTGAAGTAACCATACCAGTGAAATTCAAACTCCGATAGTTATAGCTATCGGAGTTTGAAAGTAAAGCCAGGTTTGATAATAACTGAGCTTGGATTTATCTTGTGATAAAACACAATATCAGCAAGCCCTGTTAGCTACTTGGGTTTCTATTTACTGGCATGTATAACTTAAAGGTATAAGTGATTGGTTATAATATTCAGTATAATTTGGCAAACCAATCATTCCGTTGGAGTCAGCAATCAAAGACTGATCACCTTCCATTTGGGTAAATTGATAAGCTTTCAGCGAACAGCTTAAAGATGTTTTGCCTACGTTTTTAAATTTAGCGTTTTGTACAGAAATTTTTGTCTTAAGATTATTGGGAACGAAATCTTTGGGTTCAGAAAGCGTTGTATTAAGAGCAGTATTACAGATCTCCTTCAATAGAACATAATTAGGATTTGTATCATTTAAAGGGTCCAAAGCTGTTGACTTAATTGTCCATAAAGCGCCATTAATAGGTTTAGTGGGGGCTGTGCCACTAAAAAGACTAACAATTATATTGCCGGGTACGGTAACCAATTCATAATAATTATCATATTCTTGACCTTCCGTACTAGACGGACTAGCTAGTACTTCTCCTCCCGAATTTATGGAGCATGAGACTAAGCCGCTAGGCGGGAGTGTCACAACTGCGACAGCAGCGCTCGTCAAAACATTGGATGGGTTGTTGCTATCATGATTTTCATGGCTGTCGGCTTCTTTCATATCATCACAATCATCGTCTTCACCCTCACCCTCGTTCACACCACATGCGCCAGGTGAGGTTGGCTTGACAGCCAAGCCCAACGAAAAGAATTTAGCAGGCCACGGATTCGTTCCCGTGTAACTACCCTCTGGATCAAAATTAGCGGCAAGACCGATGTCAGCATCAACTCCGTTTGTTTTAATTCCGATACAAAGAGCCGATCCTCCGACTACTTTGTACACGTATCTCAATGTCGCCGTATTTGTCGGACAAAGTGCGGCTATGCTACAAACAGGCCATGCTAAGACCCCAAATAGTCCAAGCAAGGCGATGGTGCTATGTTTTTTAGATTTTATGGTCATGTTAGATACTCTTTTCTTAAGGGAGGTAAAGTGCAATTAAGCTGTCGCCAGATTTATTTTACTTATGGGTGTGATTTATATGATTATATAGTCATTTGCAATGCCTCATTTTGGTGAATTTCATTTGGAGATAAAGGATAAATAAAGCATTTATCCTTACTGACACTTTATTGCAGTTTCTTGAAGGTTTTTTCGCACCACCACTTGCGACTATCATGGCAGGGCCAGCGTAACTTTTCCAAAGACCATCCTGCCCGGATGAATTCTTGAGTTATTAAATTCGGTATCGAAGTAGTTGAACTGTTGATCAAACAGATTGCTGGCACCCACCGTGACAAAACCATAACGTTTAGGCAGGCGGTAACTGAGTCCGGTATCGACTAGCCAAAATTTATCCTGGCCATAAACAGGGCCACTTCCCGAAAGCGGATCGAACAAGCCGTGTTGGTCATAGTAGGTAGTGGTGAGCGTCGCGCTTAATCCTGAGGGCAGAAAAAGACTGAGTCCCAGTGGAACACGTTGGGTATCCATATTAAAAACGCCACCGGTTCTGGCTTGATCTCTGATAATTCTTTCAAATTGGTATTCTGCCCTGAGCGCCAGCCAAGTTTGCGGCGCCCAAAACACATAGCTGCGGGCCAGGTTTTCTTGCCAGCCGACACGAGTGGCGGAAGATACCGTCGGATCAATACTGATTGTGGCAACGCGCAGATCTCTTCTAGATATCTCTGCGCCACCAAAAAAGGCACTGGTGAATTTCTGATCAATAGCGGCGCCATAACGCCAAGCTTGGGTGCCATTCACATCGTCATAAAATTGATTGAAACCAGCCACTTGAGTTGGCTCAAGGGTCTGATTGGTAATCAGAGTACGCTTTAAACTACGGAACGCAGCGGCGCGTAGCGTTGTTCCGGTCATCGGTTCCCAGGTTGCGCCAAATTTCGGATTAATCTGATTGATTCCTGCTATATTCAGACTCTTGCCATCGGTAAAATCGCCACTCACACCGACTGTAAACGTGAGCTTGTTAAAGGGCTTCAAGTAAGAATAGGTATAGGCGTTGGTATGTTTAAGATCCGTTGGGGTAACAGTCGTATCGGTAAAAGATGGATAAAATTTTGGACCCTCTGGATCGGTAATATCGGTAAAATCTGGATAAGTAATCTGTGTATTGATCCCGCCACTGATAGCAGAATGTCCAACTCCGGTTGTAAGGTGAACATAGTCGGAACTGAACAGATGTTGCAGCTCGAAGCCGTTAGAATTTTCGGGTATTTGCTCAGAAAAGTAAATTATATCGGGATCTACTCCATCGCTATCATTGTTGCCAAAATGAACATCTTGATGAATAAACGAGCCGAGTAGCGTGGAGGTTTCCGAGAAACTGTGACGTCCACCCAGGCGGTAAGTGTTTCGCTCCTCAGTATGCGTTGCATTGGGGTAAAAGTTATCCGGGAAGAAGAGTTGCTGAAGATCGCCTTTGTTAATGTTCCGATAGCGATATTCCGCCTGGATGCTGGTCTTTGGAGAAAATTCATACTGGACAAACGCGTTGCCGATGTCGTCTTTGAATTTGTTATTCTGGCGAAAACCGTCACTTGTCGAATGAAACCCGCCCACGCTAAAAGCTGCATTACCATGAATGCCAGAGAGGACGCCTTCCCCTGCATACGTATTTTTTTCACCCACCAGACCACTACTCTGAAAATTTAGTCCATCGCGGTTGAAAACGGGATTGAACTCATTAAAAGAAAGTGCTCCAGGACCACCGGCACCGATCAGGAACAAATTACTCTCGGCTAGGTGAGGCTGGATGGGGGTCATACTAAGCGGTTGCATCAATTGTGACTGAAGCAGTTCACTGACCCTGGCAATTTCATGGCGCGGAAGAATGGCGTAAGAATCAGCCAGCAACCTATGAGCGGAGAAGTTGCCCGGATCGGTGTTGACTGACTTCCAGCCTTCAACCAGAGCACGCTGCTGGAAACCCAGATCGCTATAAACTCTTGCCAAACTCGCACTCCGCGCCGCCAAATCCGAATCCAGCAATTGCCGTGAACGATAAATAGCCCGGTTGTCGTTCAGTTCAATCGCCTTTTCCATGGCATTTAAGGCTTCGACTGGTCGATTCGTTGTCTGTTTGTCTATCGCATCATATAAATAGGGTGTCGGATCGGTAGGGTCGAGTTCCTCGGCAATGCCATATTGCTGGCTATCGAGCGGCATTCTTTTCTCTTCGTAATAAGCCTTGCCTAAATACGATCTTAATAAGGAACTACTGGAATCAAGTGCTACCGACACTTCAAGTTCGCGACGTCCTTCGAGCAGATCTCCGCGTTTAATCTTGGTGAGTCCCAAGCCGAAATGAGCAAGAGGATCATCCGATGCCAGTTTGATGGCTTTTTCAAAGGCTAGCCTAGCATCATCGCCACGGTTTTCTGCCAGCGCAGCAAAACCCAGCACGGTTTGTGTTCGGGACAAATCGGGTGCTAGGGCTTCCGCTTTTCGGGCAGCTTCGAGGGCTTTATCTCTATTGCCGAACATTAGCCATAATTCGCCGAGTCTTGCCCAGGCCAAAGGCTCTTCGGGGTGTTCAGTAACGACGGAAAGCAAAGTATTTCGGGCCGCGTCAAGATTAAAAGACGCTTGTTGGACATACGACAAGGCCATTTTGGCAGCAGCCGACGGCTTTAGGGCTACGGCCTTTTCGGCACTGGCAAGAGCCTGCTGGCGGTCATTGCCAACCACTTCAATGATGGCGCGCAGAGCATAGGCTAAGCTGGCATGGGGGTCTTTCGACAAGGCCATATCAATATCTGCACGTGCCTCGGTTGCTCTCCCGACATCCAGGAACAGAGCGGCACGATAGAGGTGAAAGTTGGTATCCCGTTCGTTCGATGCGACGCGCTCAAGTTGCTCCAAGGCGCCAGGGCTGTCACCCTTGGCAACGGAAACCAAAGCTGCCTTAACGGCAGGCGAGGCATCCGCAGGAATTTGTTCCTGGCTGCCACCAAAAACGGCAAATAGTGGCGGATAATGAAGTGTCCATTGCACCGCGTCGCGAGGTTTGACCATCAAGTAAGGTTGCGGCGCTTTACCGGCTTTGGCCATTGCTGATTCCCCTCGTTGCAGGGTTAGCTTGCCTTGTGCGTTAGAGGTAGTGACCTTGCCTTCATAGACGGTAGTGAGTGAGCTATCGCCTTCAACTCGCATGGCGAACTCGGTGCCTTCAATTGAACCATTGAGATAGGGGGTATTAACAGCAAAAGTACGGGGAGGACGACTAAAGGATTTAAAGGAGCCGATGACCAGTTCTAACATCGAGCGTTTTTCGGGTTTCGCAGCCACATCGACTAAGCGCATGGTAGTATTTTGGTCCAGACGGAGCACCGCTTCGTTAACCAGTGCTACCGCTGCGCGGCTGTTAGCACCCACATAAATCATGTCATTCTGACAAAGAGATGATTCGAGAGTTGCGAGCTGCCGCTCTCGCTGACCGTCATTTCCAAATTCTATTTTTCCTTCAATGGAAACAAACTTGCCGGCAATATTTTCACAGGGCTTAGAGGCTTGGGCATCGTTAATAGCGGCAAGCATAAGGCTTGTTATGAATATTCTTAAAATGAAACGGCTACAGCATGTGACAGTCATATTAATCCAAATAAAGAGTGAAATACCTAACTTCAAGTGTTTTTGATCGCGAGCAATTAAAATTAGTTCACATATTTCATAATGCGCTAAAAAAAATATTGACTAATTAGTAAATGGCATAAGTGTCAATATTCTCTAGAAAATCTGCAAATATAGCAATGTTTATTGTAATTTAAGTTAAGTTAAGGCTCTGTTTGCGTTAATAGTTGGTGGCCTGAATTATCATTAGTTAACCCCCTATAGACGTGGCTTACAGCACTAATCCCAGTATTTTATACAACATTTTGATATTAAATGAATTGTCAAAATTTGGTTATCTTTTCAACTATTAACGCAAACAGAGCCTTATTTATAATTAAAATGTACCAATTCTTCACCTAAGGAAGAATTACCCAAAATCGCTAGGTAAGAAAATTTTGCCATTTTTTTAGGCAGATTTTGATTGTCTGGCAACTACTCGACTAGCTCTATAAAACAATTCTTTTGTTTTTAAGTACCATTATTAGTTCCATCAAAGCATAAAATAGTTCATTTCAAATGTAAAAAATATGATAAATATGTTTAAAAAATTAATATATTTAAATGAAGCTCTGTTTTCGTTAGCTGAAGTTTCCCAGTTTTTCAGGAGCAAGAAATTTAGAACGCGATAAAAAATAGTGAAAAAATTTCGAAAATTTTTTGCCACTCTTAATGCGTGTTAATTAATCCTTATGTAACTCGATTATTCTTTATAAACAACA
>CANNLO010000329.1 GCA_947505055.1 Methylococcaceae bacterium
ATCCAAAATATCTTTCTTTGAAAATTCAGATATGGTAATGATCTTATTTGCTAATCGCGCTACAAACGGCACCAATAAAGCCCTGTAAAGTCTGCCAAACTTCTGATAGCGCGTGGTTGGCCTTGGCAAAAAATCGCCAGTTTGCAGAAACATTACATCCATTATCGACAATACCAAGCGTACACGTGACGAAACAAAGATGGGAGCGGTATTCCCTAAGCAATGAAGCACATCAAGCTGATCATTATGCGCAGCAAAAGGCAAAGCAACATTCTCCCAAATGGGATAAATTGATGGCCATAACTGCCGAACTGTTACATTAGATAAATTAGGTAATATACCTTCAACATCAGGCTCAGCTATGTAAAGTATATATTCTATAGTTGGATCAAGCTTAACTAATGCAATCACTAAATTTAATGAATAATTGCCAATACCACGGCGTGGTTGGCGAGTAACAAATCGACAATCAATTCCAATCTTCAAACATTACTCCAATGAAAACATACCATATTCATAACACATCTTGTTGCTGCATTACTTACACGGGATAATTAGTTCTTATATTCACTCAGCATATGTTCAATAACAAAATTCATATGCTTGCTTGCTCGCCAACCTAGTATAGTTGCAGCTTTTTCTGGATTCCCCTGACTCCACTCAAGATCGGACGGACGAAAGAATGAAGAGTCCGAATCAACATATTTTGACCAATCTAAATTTACATGTGCAAAGGTATGAGCAACAAAGTCCTGTAGTGAATTTGCTTCGCCTGTAGCAACTACGTAATCATCTGGTTCACTTTGTTGCATTATCATCCACATTGCATTTACGTACTCAGGCGCCCAACCCCAATCCCTTACAATGTCTAGCCGTCCAAGTTTTAACCTTTCCTCTGATCCATCGACAATGCGACGGACAGTAGCAATAATTTTTTGCGTCACAAACCGTTGTGGTCGCAATGGTGATTCATGATTAAAAAGAATACCATTACAAGCAAATAAACCGTAAGCATCTCGATAGTTTACGACCAACCAATGGGCAGATGCCTTAGCTACCGCATAGGGACTTTGTGGATGAAAAGGTGTGGTCTCACTCGCCGCCGATTTACCAATATTACCGAAGCATTCACTTGAACCAGCGTGATAGAATTTGACAGACTTTCCCATAAAA
Organism: Methylococcaceae bacterium; assembly: GCA_947505055.1. Next base: position 1,174 of record CANNLO010000329.1, read on the forward strand.
CGTATGGCCTCAAGCATATTCAAAGTACCTAAACATATACTCTCCAAAGTCTCCGCAGGTTGTTCAAATGAGAGCGCCACTGAACTTTGTGCTGCTAAAAAATAAATTTCATCTGGTTCACACGTAGCCAAAGTTGATATTACACTCCTAAAATCATTTGGAGCCATTGAGAGTAGATTCACATTTTGCAAAATACCCAATGCTCTCAAGTTATGAAAACTAGCTGCCTGAGCATCTCTAGATGTACCCCAAACTTTATACCCTTTAGTTATTAACAATTGAGCAAGGTAGGCTCCATCTTGCCCACCAACTCCACAAATCAAAGCATTTTTTATAGTTTTAGACATGTATACTCAAGCAATCGGAAAGGCAATATGGTGTTCTATTGATTTTAGAATAAAGACAAATTGATTAAGCATATTGCTCGTACTAAAATCATTAGAAATTGTTTTGATGGCATTTCTGCCAAGGAGTTGTCTGTGGCATTCATCATTAGCAAGTAAATTGACATATTTTTCTAGCTCATTATTGTCACCAAAATCAAATGTGTAGCCATTGAACCCGTCGTGAACGAGCTCAGGCATACCGCCAACATTTGTAGACAATACGGGGATGCCACAACTCATTGCCTCTAAGGCAGCAAAAGGCAAAGCTTCGTACTTAGATAGAACTAAAAGTACATGGCAATTTAGAATTTCACTTATAGGATTACAAGATTTTCCCACCCAAATAATATTATCTGCAACCTTAAGTTCCAAAGCCAATCTTTGCAAATTCTCAATTGAAGGCCCGTCACCAACAACCCTCAATTTTATATGCTTACTGAGTTTTGGGAGTAGCCTAATAATTTGCTCTTGATTTTTATTGGGATTAACTGACCCAAGCATCCCTAATGTAAACTCTGTTGAGTCCACTCTAGGCTTCGGATATTGCAAGACTATATCAACACCGTTATGCACAGTATTTACATGAGAATGATACTTTGAATTAAACGCAATATCACAAACTCGTATAACACAATCAATTTTTCTTAAATAATATCTAATTAGCATTGGTCTAATAAATCGCTTTAGAACGCCTGACTGGCCATCATTAACTAAACTATGCTGTATAAATATACTTGCTTTACATTTTGGCAGGTTTTTTCCCCACTTATACAAGGAACCAAGACCATTTAATACGACAACATCCTCATCACACGGGATAAAATTAAAGTCCACAAAATCTAATAATTCCTCTGGGACGGATTCCGTGCTAAAAATAAGCCGAGTATCGTACCCGGACTTTCTCAGCAAAGGAATTATGCTGAGCAAATATCGCTCTCCACCACCAAAACTTCTAGCTGCACTTAAAAATATAAGTCTCATTTGAATTGAGGCTTTTTAGTACGTTTTATTTTAAGCAACGACATTGCTAAACTTTTGCGACTCTGATTTTTGAATCACTAATTTTAGTTAATAAAAACTTTAGTGAGATTACTAATATCCAATAATACATCCCAAGCCTAAAAAAAAGTGCTATTGGCTCATACGCAATCCAACGTGGGAAGGTAGATAACAATAATACTGAAAACAAATAGACCGTTGACTTATCTGTCGTCTGATGGATTTTAAATAGTTTTGCAACTATAAACCCACTTAACAATACACCAGGCCATGACAACCAATAGTAATAATGTCCTGCTATAAACCCTCCACCACCTGTCGGCAACCCTGTGTTATTTACAGTCGAAACCGTCGTATGCCAAATCGACGGCAATAAGCCTGCAGGCACTACAAAAGCCAGGAAAGCTACTACCAATGAATATATTCTATCTACAGCTAATGAATTGCCATTTAATATAGCATTAATCACGTTATTACTTGAGTAAAATACTTCTGTTTGATTCATCCTAATATCTTGACCTTGATAGATAGTAAAAAGCGTATCAAAACTACCCATTCCATGCTTTGCATAACCAAGCGCCTGGAATAAGAAAAACCCTATGAAACTTGCAAAAACAACATTTTTAAATGTCATCTTCTCCTTAAAGAAAAGTAAGGCAATCATCATTAGCATTTCTAACACTTGTATCCGAAAGCCACGCGTTATACAAAAATATAAATAAAAAACGGCAATCGCAATAAAAATTGCTCTATCTACAACTTTATTAGATATTAAATATCCTATCGCCATTAATATAAAGAAGTATTCTAACGCCCCACCTTGCTCACTTAAATTACTAGTATATACTTCATAATTATCAGCTCCAGATACATTTGTTGCCACTTGACCTTTGAAGGTAAGATACATATACAGTAAAACGATAGCCCAATAAATAAACATTACTAGTCGGTTAAAAGTTATATTGAAATCTCTTTCATACCCTCTCATACTTACTGAATTTTTATTTAAATTAGATCCAAAAAAACCAACAGAGACCATAAAAATTAAAAAGACATTTAAAGTTCTTAAGTAAGATAAGTAATTAACGTTATCAAGATATCCTACGATAGGTATTTCAAATAAAAAATATGGTAATGGTGCGAGTAAATAAGTAGAGGCAAAGGTTAGTATTACAAGCGCTGCGCCATTATTTGAATATTGTTTCATGCATGCATAATATGTTGCGCAGAATATTACATAAGCTATTGGCCAAAACATTTCAGCCAATCGTTCATCAAAGATGTAAGTACTTAATAGCAAATAGCTTATTGCTAATAAACTAAAGGTTGATTTGGCGCTAAACATAATCAGATGCTTTTTAAACAGAAAATATATAAATACTTTAAATAACAACTCAGCCTTTGCCTTAACGTACTTAGATGTCGAGCCATTTTCAAATGAATTAGGGCTTCACTTAGGCATTTCGCCTTAATTAATTGAACTGCGACACTAAAATTACGATAAGACTGAATTTTTAATAATTCTCGATTACTGAATGCTTTCTCATACTTCATAATCGTGTTGTTAATTAATGCTGCTTGTCTAATAAAGCTTGAACTTAAACTCTCGTTTGTAACAAAATATTCACCAAGCGTATCATTAATAAATCGAAATCTACTTCCAGATAAAGCTGCTCTAATCCAGAAATCATAATCTTCAACGACTTCAGAATCTCTTCTCATACCATTTAGAGTTAAATATAATGAACGTCTAACTACTGACGCAGACGTTGGGATTGGATTGCCACGTGAGAGAAAATCAAATGCAGCAGAACTGGATATCGACATTCTTTTACCAATAGTGACACTTTGACCTAAAAAGTTACTAGCGCCGACTACACTCATCCTATGATAAACAACATCAACATTATCTTTAAGGTAATGTTTTGTTCTTTCAATTTTTTCTTTATGCCACTTATCGTCAGAATCTAAAAAAGCCAGCCATTCACAATCGGTGTTATTAGCCGCTACATTTCTTGGAACAGACGGCCCACCAGTATTCTCAATACGAATGTATTTAATTAACAAAATATCTAAGAATTCATTAATAACCAGAACTAAGTCGTCACTCGATCCGTCATCACAAACAACAACCTCATGAGGCTTTACAGTTTGTTCAGCGATACTTGATAAAGCTCTTCTAAGCTCGTCCGGTCTATTAAATACAGGAATTATTACCGCAATTGACGGATCAAATACTCTGTTCGGGGTCAATTAAAGCGCCCGTTCACGTCTAAATTGATATCCAACCGGCTGGCCAAATATCACTCGTATTAATCTTAGAGTCACCCAACCACTTACGTGGGCCTATCACAACCTTATTCTCATATGTGGATAGCCACGCAGCCCACCAAGCAAAACTGCTGTTGGGGATTATAAAATGCTTACAATTCATCATTAACCAAAACTTAGACGAAAACTTAAAGCCTGAGAATTTATCATCAACTATTACTTGATTTTTTGATAAAAACAAATTTTCTTCACACCACTGTGCGTCATCTGAAAATATATATATATTTAGCTCATCATTAATACGACTTCGCAATACCTTTAATGCGGCAATATAATATTCAACATCAGTTGTCTGATGTAATGAGTTGTTAATGTAATCAGTTCGTCGTACGTTTACACACACGCTTGTTTGTGAGGAAATTAAATCTGCTAAATCATTAGTTGACTGAGAGTGGGACGTAACAACATTGAATTTTTGTCTAATCAATGGCGCAATATTGTAAAAGTACTTCTCGGATTGCCAATAGCCATCCAAGTATATATCCGAACCAATTTCGTTTACTTTATTGTTAAAAGAAAACCCCTGTTCTTTATAAACTTTGGGAGATATACGATCGAGAATACTTAAAAATCTATTCCTATATTTTTCATTAGAAATCCCCATTCCAAATTTCCATAGCTCAAAA
>CANNLO010000330.1 GCA_947505055.1 Methylococcaceae bacterium
AGAAGGCCCTAGTTTTGCAGAAGCTTGGAACTTTGGACCGAACGATGATGATGCAAAGCCGGTAGATTGGATTTTAGATAATCTAACTAAGACATGGGGAGAAGGCGCCAGTTGGAAACTAGACGGAGGTGATCATCCGCATGAGGCGCACTACTTGAAGCTGGATTGCTCAAAAGCTAAATCACGCTTGCAGTGGCTGCCGAGGTGGTCCTTGGCAACAGCTATAGACCAAATTTGTGTTTGGCATAAGGCGCACATTTCAGGTGCAGATATGCAGGCGATGTGCCTGCACCAAATTAAGCAATACGAAAAAATTTACTAGCATGATGCCCGTTAATAGCTTCATTCAAGAAGAAGAAACAATAACAGCACCTACTACGATATTTATGACTGGCTGTACTGGTTATTTAGGGAGTCATTTATTAAGATGTTTGCTGAAACAAGGATGTCTTATATATTGTTTGCATAGAACGAAATCTAATTTCGACCGGGTGAATGACCTCCTATTAGAGGTGACGTGGGTAAATGTTGAAACTACAGATCTTGATGATTTTTTTGCGGTGCATCGGATAGATTATGTGCTACATTGCGCGACAAACTATGGACGAAAAGAAGATGATCCCATTGGTACAATAGAGGCAAATCTGATTTTACCGCTAAAGTTACTTCATGCAGCGGCAGTCAATGGCGTTAGTGCTTTTATCAATAGCGATACAATTTTAGATAAAGGTATGAATAATTATAGTCTTTCAAAGAAACAATTCGTAGATTGGTTGGAAGCCTACTCCGATAGAATTGTTGGCATTAATGTGGCGCTTGAACATTTTTATGGGCCAAGTGACGATCCCTCAAAATTTGTAACTTACATAATTCATTCTTTACTTTCGAATGTTGAACTAATAAAGCTCACAGAAGGACGGCAGAAAAGGGATTTTATTTATATAGATGATGTTGTTTCTGCATTCATGACGATTATTAGAAAAATACCTACTTTTGAATATCGATATTGTCGTTTTGAAGTGGGATCTTCTAAAACAGTTGAAATTAGAGAGTTTGTGCAACTGGCTAAAGAAGTTTGCTGTAATAATAAAACTAATCTTGATTTTGGTGCCATTCCTTACCGAAAAAACGAAGTAATGTCTTCAGACGTTAACATTTCCGAGTTGCGTTCGTTAGGGTGGCATCCAAAAGTTTCTTTACTTGATGGCCTTCAAAACACTATTAAAATTGAGCGAAAGGGTAAGAGATTTTTATGCGTTATTTAATTACGGGGGGGTGTGGTTTTTTGGGGTCAAACCTTGCTAGTGAGGTTATAAAACGTGGAGACGAGCTTTTTGTTTTCGATAATCTCGCACGCTCAGGTAGTTCGCAGAATTTGGAATGGTTAAAAACACTTGGGCAGTTTACATTTTTTCATGGTGACATACGCATTAATAACGATATTGAAAGAGTCGTTCAAGAAATAAAGCCAGATGTTGTTTTTCATTTGGCCGGACAAGTTGCTATGACAACATCACTTCAAAATCCTCGTTGCGATTTTGAGATTAATGTATTAGGTAGCCTCAACTTGCTTGAAGCACTTCGCAAACACGCCCCAGATGCTGTTGTCATTTATTCCTCTACTAATAAAGTATATGGTGATCTTGAGAATTATGAATATATTGAAACAGCAACTCGTTATGAAGCAATAGGAATGGATTTGGGGTTTGACGAAAATGTTGCGTTAGACTTTCGTTCTCCATACGGTTGCTCTAAAGGCGCAGCTGATCAATACATGCTGGACTATGCGAGAAACTTTGGAATTAAAACAATCATATTTAGGCACTCATCTATTTTTGGTGGACGGCAATTCAGCACTTATGATCAAGGATGGATTGGTTGGTTTGTTGGGCAGGCAATACTTGAACAAGCAGGGCAACTTATCAAACCCATCACGATTTCTGGTGATGGCAAGCAGGTTAGAGATGTTTTGTTCGCATCCGATTTGATTGACTGTTACTTTTCTGCGATTGCCTCCGTGAAAAATTGTGCGGGAAAAGCGTTTAATATAGGTGGCGGTATGGCGAATAGCCTTTCTTTATTAGAACTTTTCTCCATGTTGGAACAAGAGCTCGGCGTGAAACTTACCTATCAGCAACTTCCATGGCGATTGAATGACCAGAAAGTTTTTGTGGCAGATATTCGAAGAGCAAAGCGCGAATTTAACTGGCAGCCGAAAGTAGATAAAAAAACTGGCCTACAAAAAATGATTCAATGGGTGAAATATAATGACATTAAGTAAGTTAGAGTTAAGTGTTGTTCTTCCCGCATATCAAGAGGAAGAGAACTTGCGTAACTTACTACCCAGGCTTTTAAAAACACTAAAGTCTATGGACATAAGTTCAGAGGTGTTGGTAATAGACACTATTGATCCGATGGATATGACCAAAGAGGTCTGTGAAGAAAATGGAATACGTCACATCAAAAGGCGCGTGGATAATTATTTTGGATCTGCTGTAAGAACGGGGATTCAAGAAGCGCAAGGCAAATATATAATATTTATGGATGCTGATGGATCTCATCCTCCAGAGTTTATCCCTGAGATATTTTGTTTTGCTGAAAAATATGATGTGGTAATAGCTTCCAGATATGTAGATAAAGGGCGAACCGAAAATAGTTTTGCACTTATTATAATGAGCAGAGTTGTTAATTGGACTTTCTCAATAGTTCTTAATCTGCCATGCAAAGATGTATCTAACAGTTTTAAAGTTTATCGTGGGGAACAACTAAAACACGTAAAACTGACTTGTAATAACTTTGATATTGTTGAGGAAATTTTATTTAAACTTCGTCGCGCCAACCCGTTAATGAGGTTTAAGGAAGTTCCTTTTGTTTTTAAGAAACGCATGTTTGGTCAGACAAAGCGAAATCTGTTTGTATTTATTCTAACTTATATATTTACAATAATTAAATTACGATTTAAATCCTAATTGAGTCAATTGAACTTACCATAATGACATTTCATAAGCGAATTAAAAGAAATATACCTAAGCTATTTCAATTCGGTATTGTAGGATCTGTAGGTGCAGTTATTAATTTAACAGTCTACTTTATAGCTTTTGAGATTTTTCATTTAAGCTTAAACATGAGCGCCATTTCTGCATTTTTTGTCGCAGTTGGCAATAATTATGTGCTGAATCATTTGTGGACGTTTAAAGATGAGAGTAATAATTATGCGGTTAGTTTTCATAAATTTACATATTATTTTTTCGGTAATATTTTTGGGCTCATAATCAATCTCGTCGTGCTCAATATTGTCGTAAGCTATGCTGGAGTTTATAACCATTTTTTTGGACAAGTGCTAGGGATTTTTATGGGAATGATATCAAATTTTATTTTTGCAAAAAAAATTGTATTTAATAAAAACATTTCCAATAGAATTTATTTCTAGTGTGATTTTATGATGCTACTCGACTCATTTTTGCCAGTTAGGAGGTTAAGTAATTTGACTAACATTGATGAGAGTAAAATAAACATGAATTGTAATAACCGCATTCAAAATACATCGAAGAGAATCAAGTTATTTTTTTATTATATGTTAGTAGGTTTTTTTTTGGCGTGTTTATATCACGGGGTTTTAGATTGGATGGGATATTCTTGGCCATGGAATAGCTTTCTGTTTAATCCAACTGACCGTTATAATGATTGGTATAATTCTGTTGCACAAGCAGCATCAGTAAATCCTTACTACTCTTCAAATCATGCTCTGGCAACATATTTCCCCGTATCTTATGTATTGCTTAAAATTGCTGTTGGATACGGTCCTGTAACAAGCATTTCCATCTATTTTCTTATATCTATTATTCTGCTTATTTTGGTTGCTTGTATTGCGCGGATACTAATTTGGCACAACGGTGATTCTGCCTTTCAATATACTAAAGATGCTTTATTCTTAGTATTGGCAACACTTATTTCTTATCCAGCCCTGTTTGCTTTAGACAGAGGCAATATTGATATATGGATTGGTTTATTAGGCGCAATTTTTGTTCTAACGCAACGTACAAAATTCTGGATAGTTGGGTTGCTTTTCTTGTCGCTAGCAATTTCGCTTAAGGGATATCCTGCTGTCTTATTATTATTGTTGGTTTCTGAGCGACAATATATGCGAATGATATTTTGCTCACTACTGGCATTCCTAATCTCATTAATCACACTTTACTTTCTTTGGGATGGTTTTGATCTAAATTTGACCGGTTTTTTAAGTAATCTGAATTCATATTATCGTATGTATGTGCTTGGTAAAAGTTCACTTTTCGCAAGTTCCGACCCATACAACATGACTCGAGCAATTTTTTTTGGACTTGCCAACCTATGGCAAAAATTCATTTCGCCAAATTATGTTCTATTGCCTATGGAAGTGTATAGCGCTTCAATTCTTAAAGTATATAGTTTACTAAGTTTATCTTTCGCAACCATTGCAGCTTTTTTTGTATTGGCTATACCTGAAGTCCGTTGGAAAAAAGTGACTGCATTATGCCTAATTGCACTTTTATTTCCAAATGTTTCTAACGACTACAAATTATGTTTTTTATTTCCTGGACTCTATTTGTTTCTGACAGAGAGTGAAAATTCAAAATCAGAAAAAGTTACTTTCGCATTATTCTGTTTGCTTATGGTTCCCAAAAGCTATTTATTTATAGCCGGAAAACCAATTTCAATGATTATTAATCCGTTATTGATAACAGGCCTTGCTTACAAAGTTATGGAGGGCGGACAAAATTGGAAACAGGCGATTCAGATGGTAAAGTGCAGGCTTCTTTTCAACGTGAGCACAAGAAAATAAATCAAAATAAGCTGGCGTTATGCATCAGCTAGATTAATGGGCTAATCAGCTTAAACTATAACCAAATTTTTTTGGTTAAGTCCACTTTTTCTAGCATTGCCAAGAAGCTATGATAATTACATTAAAATCAAATAATTAGGAATAATACAATGGATAAATCTCAAAAAATCCGACAACAAATTGCTCAGCTTGTTGATGAGTATTCGGCTATTAAGTACATACCCAAGGTATTCGAGCCAGGCGCAACGGTCATCCCTCCATCAGGCAAGGTGTTGGATGGCGACGAACTAAAAGCCATGGTAGAGGCTTCCTTAGATGGCTGGTTGACTACTGGCCGTTTTAATGAAGCCTTTGAGAAGAAGCTGGCTAATTATTTGGGTGTGCGTTTCTTACTCACAACGAATTCTGGTTCATCTGCAAACCTCCTTGCCTTTTCAGCATTAACCTCTGATAAGTTAGGCGATCGAGCAATCAAACCTGGCGATGAAGTCATTGGGGTTGCAGCTGGCTTCCCAACAACGGTGAATCCTATCCTGCAGTTTGGCGCCGTGCCGGTATTTGTCGATATTGAAATGGCTACACACAATATTGATGTCGCCAAGATTGAAGCAGCCATTAGTCCTAAAACAAAAGCCGTTATGCTTGCCCATTCACTGGGCAATCCTTTTAATATTAAAGCGGTG
>CANNLO010000331.1 GCA_947505055.1 Methylococcaceae bacterium
AAAAAGTTAAGGCTAAACTCTGGAAAATAAACCTGCTGTGTAATTTCGGCAAGCAATTAATCTATTCGCATGCCGTGAATTTTGGCATTTTCAAGTAAAAAAGTTAATTGGCTGAGCTCTTTTTGTAGGTAAACTAACATGGTTAGTATTCTGGACGATGCATTGACGCTGTTTAGATAAAATTACGAGTTCTTTCTCAAACAACTTATCAAAGCCAACTTATAAATAGCAATCAAGTCAATAAACCAGGACTTGCCAGTTGCGTATAGGCTTACTTCAAGTTTCGACAGGTTCTGTCTATCCCAAATAGCTTTCAATGCTAAATCCGCCTGCGGCGCCAGTATTTGATGCCCATAGTACTGCTTTTACTAGGTCTTCCGATTTTGAGACACAGACGCTGAAGATAAATTCTGCGAATCATAAATTCCCCCTTTTCACTAATTTTAAGGTGGTCGATTTTTTAATAAAATGGGAGTAGATTGGATAAATATGTAACTTATGCGGCTACATTAAAACATTAATTATAATTTCGGGTTCAAGGAGACCACTATGCAAAATACTATAGGCTATGCTGCTCTTAATCATACCTCACAACTAGTGCCGTTTGTTTTTCAAAGGCGTGAATTGACGCCCGAAGATGTCCAAATTGAAATTCTGTTTTGCGGGGTTTGTCACTCCGATATACATCAGGTTCGCGACGAATGGGGAAATGGAGTTTTTCCAATGGTGCCTGGTCACGAAATCGTTGGCAAGGTTATAAAAGTGGGTGACGAAGTAAGTAAATTCAAATTCGGTGACAGTGTTGGAATTGGATGTATGGTTGATTCATGTGGAGTTTGTCCGGATTGTCTTGAAGATCTGGAGCAGTTTTGTAATAAAGCTGAGTTTACTTATAACAGTCCTGATAAGCATACTGGAGGCACTAATTACGGCGGCTATTCGCGACAAATTGTCGTTAATCAGAAATTTGTGCTTACTGTCTCTGATACACTTGATCTGGCCAGTGTTGCGCCATTGCTATGTGCCGGAATTACCACTTATTCACCTTTAAAGCATTGGAAGATAGCTAAAGGGCACAAAGTTGGTATCGTTGGATTAGGTGGGCTAGGCCACATGGGAATTAAGTTTGCTCACGCATTTGGCGCGTATGTTGTGCTTTTTACTACTTCGCCAGATAAGGTGGAAGATGCTATACGTCTAGGTGCTGATGAAGTTGTGGTGTCAAAAAATAACGATGCAATGGCGCAGCATATTTCCAGTTTTGACTTTATCTTGAATACTGTTGCGGCAACGCACGATCTGGATGCTTTCACGGCTTTACTGAAACGTGATGGTACATTATGCTTGGTCGGTTTACCGGATCATTCACATCCGTCTCCTTCCGTCGCTAATTTGATTTTTAAGCGGCGTCAAATTGCCGGTTCTTTGATTGGCGGTATTAAAGAAACTCAAGAAATGCTCGATTTTTGCGCTGAGCATAATATCACTTCAGATATTGAAATTATTCCCATCCAAAAGATTAATGAGGCCTATGAACGCGTCTTGAAAAGCGATGTTAAATATCGTTTCGTCATTGATATGGCAACACTGAAACAGCCTCAAGAATAGGTGGAAGCTCGTTACCAGTCACGACTAAGGTGCTATTATTTTTTTGATGCGCAAGTAAATTATCAGTACTTTTATGTTATTCTACACGGCTGGATTTTTTGGGTTAAATTCTCATATCACTTTATGCGAACTCGAGTTAAAATTTGTGGTTTTACCCGTGTTGAAGATGCTGTTAATGCAGCTAACTTAGGCGCGGACGCCATTGGACTGGTGTTTTACCCGCCTAGTCCAAGAAATGTAGGTATTGAACAGGCTAATAAAATTGTCAAAGCCTTACCTGTCTTTGTCTCTATTGTTGCTTTGTTTGTTGACGAAGAGGAAGAACGAATACGTGAGGTACTCGAACAGGTGTCTGTTGATTGTCTTCAGTTTCATGGTGATGAGACGGCTGATGCTTGCAGACTCTATGGTAAGCGGTATATTAAGGCGTTGAGAGTGCAAGATGGTATCGATATTTGCGGTCTCGCGGAACATTATCAGGATGCTTCCGGCTTGTTGTTGGATGCTTATCATCCTGGAGCAAAAGGTGGTACTGGCAGCCAGTTTGACTGGGATTTGATACCACCACAGTGTAGTTTACCGATCATTCTTGCCGGTGGATTGGATATGGCCAATGCCAGGCAGGCGGTCCAGACAGTAAGGCCCTACGCGCTTGATGTCAGTAGCGGTGTAGAGGAAAATAAAGGTATTAAGGATGCGCTAAAGATGGCGACATTCATACGTGAAGTCAACGAGGGTGACAGAAGAATATGACAGAAAAATATAATATGCCCGATGAAAGAGGCCACTTTGGTCCTTACGGCGGAATGTTTGTCGCGGAAACATTGATTCCACCGATTCAGGAACTTAATGCGGCCTATCAGCAATATTTAAACGATCCAGAATTTATAGCCGAACTGGATGCAGACTTAAAATATTATGTGGGTCGACCGTCGCCTTTGTACCATGCCGAGCGTTGGAGTCGTGAATTGGGCGGTGCGCAAATATATTTGAAGCGTGAAGATTTAAACCATACCGGAGCGCATAAAATCAATAACACGGTAGGTCAGGCTTTATTGGCCAAACGCATGGGTAAGACTCGCATTATTGCTGAAACCGGAGCCGGTCAGCACGGTGTTGCCACTGCCACTGTTGCAGCGCGCTTAGGATTGGAATGCGTTATTTATATGGGGGCTGTGGATGTAGTTCGACAGTCATTAAATGTTTATCGCATGAAATTGTTAGGCGCAAAGGTGGTTGCTGTTGAATCCGGTTCAAAGACCTTAAAAGATGCTTTGAATGAGGCGCTAAGAGATTGGGTCACCAATGTCGACAATACTTTTTATATTATAGGTACGGTAGCAGGCCCTCATCCTTATCCTGCGATGGTTCGTGATTTTCAGGCAATTATTGGCCGTGAAGCCAAACAACAATGTCTGGAGCAGGCTGGTCGTTTACCGGATGCTCTGGTTGCCTGTGTCGGTGGTGGCTCAAATGCTATTGGTTTGTTTTATCCGTTTATCGATGATCATTCAGTCAAATTAATTGGTGTTGAAGCCGCTGGCGATGGTGTTGAGACGGGTCGTCATTCAGCACCTTTGTGTGCAGGTCGTCCTGGTGTACTTCATGGTAACCGGACTTATCTGATGGAAGATGATGACGGTGAAATTATCGAAACCCATTCTATTTCTGCGGGCCTTGATTATCCGGGCGTAGGCCCTGAACATGCCTGGCTTAAAGATACCGGTCGGGCTGAATATGTGAATATTACCGATACCGAAGCGCTAGAAGGTTTTCATGCTTTGACCCGCTTGGAAGGTATTATTCCAGCACTGGAATCCAGTCATGCAATGGCTTACACCATGAAGCTTGCACCAACCATGAGTAAAGATAAAATTATCATTGTCAGTCTCTCAGGTCGTGGCGATAAAGATATGCAAACAATGGCGCAACGTGAGGGGATAGAACTGTGAGTCGTATTGCCGCTACTTTTGAAGCTTTAGCCAAATCGGGTCGTAAGGCATTAATTCCTTTTATTACCGCTGGCGATCCTAATCCAGATTTTACTCTGCCCATGATGCATGCCATGGTTGAAGCCGGTGCTGATGTTATCGAACTGGGCGTTCCTTTTTCTGATCCCATGGCAGACGGACCAGTCATTCAGCGTGCCAGTGAACGTGCTTTGGCTCATAAAATGAGCCTGAGAAGGGTTTTGGGGATAGCGATAGAATTTAGAAAAACCAATCAACATACGCCATTGGTTTTAATGGGCTATGTAAATCCAATTGAAGCGATGGGCTATGAAGATTTTGCCAACGCCGCGCAACGTGCAGAAATTGATGGTGTTTTAACGGTCGATTTGCCGATTGAAGAAGCAGTAGAGAATATTATCTTGTTAAAGGCGCGAGATATTGATCCGATTTTTTTATTGGCTCCCAATAGCACTGACGAACGCATTAAAATAATGGGGACTGCAGGTAGTGGTTATCTGTATTATGTATCGCTTAAAGGTGTTACCGGCGCAGGTCATTTAGATGTTGCTGACGTAGAAGCCAAGCTTAATCAAATAAGAGCGAATACCAGTTTACCTGTCGCTATCGGATTTGGCGTTAAAAATGCCAAAACAGCGAACACAGTTTCCGGTCTGGGTGATGGTGTTGTAGTTGGTAGTGCATTGATTAGCAAAATTGAAGAAAACCTTGATGATCTGGAACGTGCTAAAAGTGAAATAGTTGGGCTGTTAAGTTCTATGCGTGAAGCGATGGATAGTTAGGGAATGAGATTCTTTTTCCCAGAGGGAAAGGGGCAGGTTATTTCGTATACATTCTTGAAGAACATTTTCCAGGATGGACTGCTCGAGTCAGTCCATCAAGCAGCAACATTACGGGTATATAAATGAGTTGGTATGAAAAATTACTTCCTTCCACAATCAGAACGGAAGGATCGAATAAAAAGGGTGCGGTTCCCGAAGGGCTTTGGAATAAATGTCCGAGTTGTAACGCGATCCTTTATAATATTGAATTAGAAAGAAATTTAAGCGTTTGTCCAAAATGTGAGCATCACATGCGTATTTCGGCAAGAACGCGTTTGACTATGTTTTTGGACGATGGCGGTCACCAAGAGATTGGCAAACAAGTCAAACCTGTCGACCCCTTAAAATTCAAAGACAGTAAGAAATATAAAGACCGGATAACCCAAGCGCAAAAACAGACTAAAGAAAATGATGCGCTGGTGGTAATAAAAGGTCAGCTTAAAGGTCAAGATATTGTTGCTGCTGCCTTTGATTTTGGATTTATGGGCGGTTCCATGGGATCGGTTGTCGGCGAAAAGTTTGTTCGTGGTGTCAATAAGAGTCTTGAACTGGGTGTGCCGTTTATAGTCTTTACCTCCAGCGGTGGTGCTCGTATGCAAGAATCACTGTTTTCGTTGTTCCAAATGGCAAAAACCAGTGCTGCCTTAACCAAACTTTCCGAAGCCGGTCTGCCTTATATTTCGTTTATGACTGATCCAACGATGGGTGGCGTTTCAGCCAGTTTAGCGATGTTAGGCGACATTAATGTTGCAGAACCCAATGCTTTGATCGGTTTTGCTGGTCCACGAGTTATTGAGCAAACTGTTCGTGAGAAATTACCGGAAGGTTTTCAGCGCAGTGAATTTTTACAGGAACATGGCGCTATTGATATGATTATCGATAGACGTGAAATGCGTGACAAGATAGCGGGTATTTTGGGTATGCTGATGCAGTCCAGGAATAGTGCTGCAGAGCAAATTGACTTGACTCCGGTTTTAATAGAGTGCGAAGCCAAAAACATTGAAGAGATCGAAATTGAAGCGGATGAAGTCGAAAGTCATCCGGATCAGGAAGCCTGAATTTAAAATCGATTAATGAAACCTTTTAGTTCTCTGGAGA
>CANNLO010000332.1 GCA_947505055.1 Methylococcaceae bacterium
CAGTCAATTTGCCAGCAAAGGTACCCCATCGCGCGTTCGGAACACTAGCACCGTCTGATTGTTAAGGCTAGCTCATAGGGATGATAATGGAAGAAAAAGTTTACGAACTTGAAGAACTTGAAAATTTATCTGAGCAAGAACTTAAAGCATGCTTAGAAAATAGTTGGAACATAAAAAATGGCCAGTTTGAGGTCTGGGGAGAGATAACGCTATTAAAAGATAAAACTTGGGGTTATTTAACGAACGCACATACTATTAGTGATAATAAATTACTAACGTATCCATTAAAAGGCACGAGTGGAGTTTGTGAGTTCTTTATAAACCCTAGTGACGCTAAAAAAATTGGCGATCGAGATTCGCCGCGTTTAATTCGCTGTAAATTAGAGTTGTCCCCACTGTCAGAGCGTGAAAAATATAATATCCCTTTTTTAATGAATGTTTTGCCAGGCACTTGCTCATTGCTTGAAGAGTTACCAGAAGAAGTCCCGCATGAAATCTTGTCGCTTAATGAAAAAACATTTTTTATCTCAAAAAGTATTTACGAATTTTACTACCGCCAAGCTGATGAAAAGATCAAGCAAGAGTTTGAAGCGTTAAAAGCAAAGCAAGAAGAAGAGCTGTCTGATGCTCGCGATCATGCTGAAAAACATCTCGAAGCTATTCAGAATGAGAGCTCATCATCTGAAGAAAAACGAGATGCCGCAATAAAGATTAATCAAGCTCTAGTAGGTAATAAGCAAAAACTTAATGAAACGATAAAGACTCTAGAAAGCCAAGAGCAGCGGAAACAAGAAAGCATAGCTCAATTAACAGCACAATTTTTCCAGTTAGAAACAGAAATGAATCATAAAATTACACGTCTTAAAAATTATGTATCCGACAAAGCTTCATTTTTAAAAACCTTTGAATTTTTAGATGAAGAAGATCTTGAGCATTTTTTGCTTGAGTCAAAGCCACAATCTGAAAGAGTGGATGGCATTTCGTTTAAAAACGAATTAGATAGCGATTACCAGCAAGCGGTGTCTTACATTCAGGCGTACTTGGTTGGAAATGATATTTTGTACCCTCGCCATATTATTGAAAACTATATTACATTACTTCGTACTAAAGACTTGATCGTGCTGGCAGGAGATTCTGGTTCTGGTAAAACCAACTTGATCAAATCCTTTGCAAAAGCGGTCGGTGGCAAGTCTGTTATTATCCCTGTTAAACCAAACTGGACAAGTTCTGAAGATTTACTTGGTTATTACAATCCGCTTGAGAAAAAATACCTGGCTACACCATTTTTAGAGGCCTTACTGGAAGCACAGCAGAATCCAGAAATTCCATATTTTATCTGCCTTGATGAAATGAATCTTGCTCGAGTAGAGTATTATTTTGCTGACTTTTTATCTCTTTTAGAATCGCGAGATGAAGAGCCAGAAATCACGCTTTATTCGGAAGATGAATCTGCCCATGTACTTTCAGAGTTAAAGGCAGTGGTTGAAATCATTCAAGCGGGTAAAGAGAAGTACGGCCAAGATGGTATTGTTAACTTCATTGCACTTTTGAAAGATGAAGAACTCAACAACCATCTAAGACAAGCATTTGGATTTAGTGATAAAAATTCGCTTATTAAGTATCACAGCGAAATTCGCCGTATGCTTTCTGCTGTAATGACAATGCCATCACGCATCAAAATGCCTGCGAACGTACATATTATTGGCACAATTAATATTGATGAAACTACACACTACCTTTCACCAAAGATTCTTGATCGTGCCCATATAATGCGTTTCGAATCACCACTTTTATCTGATTGGAGTCAAATTCTGTCTGAAGTAAAGGAGTACGGCGATGTATCAAAGCCATTACTCATTGATATTGAAGCGCTAGGTGTTCGAGAGAATTATCCAAAATTTGATCGTGAAAATGAGTTTTGTCAGCTCTTTATTGAACTTAATAGAGAGTTTTTCCATAAATTAGGTGTGGAGTTTGGGATGCGCACTATTCGTCAGGGACTCCATTACCTAGCTCTTTTTAAGGATGTAAATGATGATGCATCCCAGTCCACCAATAATTTTTTGCTTCATAAAGTGCTACCGAAATTTACTTTTGATGGGAATAAAACAGTAGGGCAGCAAACGAAGTTAGATTTAATTGAGAAGGTATTTGCAGAGCGCATTAAACAACTATTGCCACTTTATGAGGAAATACCAGAGATCTTCTCAGCAGTCGCCGCATTAGAACGTGTAGTCATTGATGCAAAGGCAAACGATGGTGTTGTGAATTTTTGGTCATAACCATGAAGCCAGGGTTTGAAATCAAATACATTGAAGTGCAGTGGTACGATAAAGAAACTATTACCAAAGTAACGGAGTCTTTGAACAGTTTATCGCTTGAATATAATGATGAACTTAAAATTTACGAATGCGAAACCACTATTTATCCCAATACGGAAGGGTTACATGGACAACTTGCAGTACGCTTTTTAGATAGCAAGTGGGTAAATCCATACATTGAGCTACCTAGTGGTGAGGCGCAGCATCTTAGTCCAATTAAAGATATTGATACTGGCAGAACTTGGTGGGTTTTAAAAGACTCATGGGATGAACAGAATAATTTTTGGCGACATACTGGCATAAACACTGCTGGTACGTTAAAGCTTATTTTGCAAGAGCAGCAGTGTCATGTACTTATTGGTTCAGTGGATTTTACCCGCGACCAATTAGAAATGTATCTGTCTAGCTTTAAGGATGATTTGTGGGAGCTCATATTAGATGATTCAAGTGCTATTCAAACTGATAAGCCCAGAGGTGGAATTGGTGTTAATGAGGCGGTAATTGAGTGTATTAACCACCTTATTTCAAATGCTGAAAAGGTTCTGGGTACTCCCAAAGTGGAGCTTCGAGAAATACAAACTTTAAAGCCTCGTAAAGCTGTTAAACCGGTTAATCGCACATTTATGGAGCTTGTTAGTAAAACCAACCAAAGGTTTTTAACCAGCCGAGCTACGACGCCTTCCTATAATGTATCTGAAAATCGTTATGTGCTGTTTGCATTAGAACGTTCTTACCGGATTATCAAACAAATTGCGATTCTCTCAGATAACAAGTGCAAGCGTTATTCTGATACGGCTGCTAAGCTTCAAAATCAGTATGACTCATTTACTGATTCGATTACGGTTGATAGAGACTTGGTAGTCAAAGATTTAGAGGTTCTTAGAGAGCGCTCTAAGATCGAATACTGGAAAACCCAGTTGTTAGAGAAGCTAAAAGCGAACAGTGTATATTTAGATGGACAGTACAATAGCAATGAGCTTTATAATATCCGTACTGAGGGATATACAAAAGATAAAGATGGTTTTTTTATCGTGCCTTTTAATGATGGGCAACGGTGGAAAGAAGACAACAAAGCGACAATTCTGTCATTTAAGTTTGGCTTTCCTGAGCTCGTTGACTGCCTATTACCTGATTCAGAATATAAAATCATTGGTGTAATGGATCGCTATGAAACTCAAAAAGCTGTAATTTACAAATTTTCAACTTTAAGTCTTATTGAAGTAATAACAACTAACGGGCTTCAAGGAGCAAGAAAAAAATTTGACGAAGAAAAGAAACTTGGAATTCAATTAAGCAAAAATGGATGGAGGCTAAAGCTCAGCCGAAAAGAGCTGAAAGAGCAGCAAGAAGAGAAAATAGCACTTTTAAATCGCATTAATTTCTATGCCGACAACCAGAAGCTTTCAAAAGATGTTTTTGAAAAGGTAGAGCCCAAACAGAGACAACTTTTAAAAATCATTAAGTCTCTACGCCAACTTGATATCAAGCCTTCTTCGTATTTTCCTAATTCAATGACATTTGTACAAAATCCCCATTATCAGGGGATACATAATGGCTATAAAATTTTGAGGGAAGTTACAAACCTTACTGATGAAGAGCTGTTAGTCAGCCTTGAAGAGATTGACTCTATTGGCCTTGTCAATATGCCACTTTTGTATGAGCGCTGGTGCCTACTTCAAATTATTAAAGTACTGAAGGAGTCATTTCGGTTTGTATTGCAAGATAGTTGGAAATACCAATTAATCGATGCGGTTAAAACCAATAAAATTGACATTGAAGTCAGCCTGTCTAATACAGATGCAAAGCGTTTTATTACCTTAACTTATGAGAAAACGCTGGATAATGGCAAAAGACCAGATTTTGTTATTGAGCTAGATTGGTATGCTGAAGATGATGTTAAAAATGAGCAACCTCGTAAAAAACGCTTTGTTTTGGATGCAAAGTTTTACAATAAAGCTACTTTTGAAAGGTTTGGTGGCTTGATGGGGGTTGCTGATCAACTTTATAATCAAAAGAACTATAGAGAATCGACTGATAATCCAGTATTTATTCTTCATCCTTGCAAAACAGCACTTCCTGAGCGAGTTACATCTCAGGAATGGGGAAAGTACAGCTTTCTAGGTGAGTTACCGATAGTAGATGACGTACTCATAGATCATCAGTATGGCGGGGTATTTCTAAGTCCTATTGATAGACAGCTATACGCAGATGAACTGCAAAGATTACTCGGTTTATTTTTACAATATAAACTCGAAAACTCTTGCACAAAGGGTAACGAACGCTCTGATGATCGCACGGTATCAAAACCATTTTGTATTCGTTGTGGATCCTCAAATCTTCACAAAATTGAAAAATCTTCAGGTTATTACGACGGACAAGGCAAATGGGTTACTCGAACCCTTAGTTCGGTATGGATGCAATGCAACGACTGTGAACAGTTCATTAGTTTTAATCACTGTGGAAATACCGACACGCGTTTAATAAAAAATGGCTTTTACTGGACTTATCACTCAGCTAGGGCTATCGAGCCTTTTAATAACAAGTGCCCAAATTGTGGCGAATGGGGCGCTTGGTAATTACTAAAACAAAAAAGAATCTAAAAAATCGATTGCTGTCTTTTAACTGAAGTTTCCCAGTTTTTAAAGACCATTATCCCGCTACTTATCTGAGGTGGGTATTTAATGTAAGGTTTGCTTCGTTTATGGCAAACCCCCATTTAATAAGTTTTCCCTTATAGGCTACGGGCTGAAAAACTGGGAAACTTCAGTCTTTTAATATCACGCCCGTTATTTGAATATCTTTTGATGGTTGATGAATGACCGCTTTCAGATTTGATGCTGTCGTTTATTTTACTTAACCAGCGGGCAGGTATGGGTCGGTTGCTGCCAGTTGAGTTAATTAATAACTCAGCCTATCTCCCCGCCCGGATAGGCTGGCTAAAACTGATTACAAACTAAACGCTTGTGCTAATTCGTCGACGATCAGACGTTTCTGGTCACGGCCTTGATGAATGTACCGCATCGTGGTTTGTATGCTCTTATGGCCTGCCAGCTTGGCAATTTGATTGATTTCCTTGCCAGAGTCAGACAGGGCTGAACAGAAGCCATGCCGTAAACAATGGAAGGTGAATTTTTCCTGTTTGACGCTGCC
>CANNLO010000333.1 GCA_947505055.1 Methylococcaceae bacterium
GGCGCGGCAGAGATGCCGCGCGTTGCCAAAGGGACAGGAGTCCCTTTTGGTAACCTCCTGTTAAAAGCGAGACGCGCAGGATGAAGCGGTAACCGGGTGGCCTTTCTTTTGGATGCTTTTCTTTGGCCATGCAAAGAAAAGTAGCTCGCCTTCGGGTGCGAGAACCCGTATCAAAAACCGTCGCGATAGCGACACAACAACTGTATACATACTATCTGCGTAACATCAGTTACTAAACCAGAAGCAAAATCACCTAAAAAAACTCTCACAATGAATCAGTTACTTAAAAAAGGTCAGGTTATTCAACTGGACAATGGAGAATCTTGCAAAGTTAAAGATTTTCTAGGTTCTGGCGGACAAGGGGAAGTCTATAGTGCTGAGCTGAAAGGCCAGTCTGCTGCCTTAAAATGGTATTTCCCACAAAATGCCACTAATCAACAACATGCCGCATTGGAAGAACTATTAAAAATTGGAACACCAAGTGCAATCTTCTTATTTCCGTTGCACCTGACCTCCTTTAATCCAGGTGCAAGCTTTGGCTATTTAATGCCACTTAGACAGCCTAATTATAAAAACACATCCGATTTACTTAAACGCAGGATTGAGCCCAGTTTTAGGCATCTTCTGATCGCAACAATTCAACTCGTTGACGGTTTTGCTCAATTACACGCCAAGGGCCTATGCTACCGCGACATCTCATTTAGTAATTTTTTTATAGACCCTGACACGGGCGATATTTTGATTTGCGATAATGATAATGTCGCAGTTAACAATACTCAAATCACTGGCGTGGTAGGTACACCTCGTTTTATGGCACCCGAAATTGTCCGACGTGATGCCAATCCAAACAGCGATAGTGATCGGTTTTCGTTGGCAGTTTTGCTGTTTTATTTGTTGATGCTACATCATCCTTTAGAGGGCAAAAAAGAAGCGGATATTAAATGCATGGATTTGCCCGCCATGAATAAACTTTTTGGATCTGAACCCCTGTTTATTTTTGATCCAAATAATACCAGTAACCGTCCAGTTCCGGGCTATCAAGATAATGCCCTTGTCTATTGGCAACTTTATCCACAATTTATCAAAGAGATATTTACACGTTCGTTTACTAACGGTTTGCGTGATGTTAATAGCCGAGTAAGAGAAAGCGAATGGCTGCGACAGTTGCTACGATTGAAGGATGCAATTATTGATTGTAGCTGTGGCGCTGAGAATTTTTATGAACAAGAAGCACTAAAGGACAATGACCATATAGCCTGTTGGTCTTGCCAACAACAATTGATCTTGCCACCGCGTATCCGTATTAAACATAGCCTCCATGAAATGACGGTAATGCTAAACAATAAAGCTGAACTTTATCCTTACCATTTGTACCCTGCACGCAATAACGAGCTATCACCCGCACTCGCTCAGGTCGTCCAGCATCCACATAACCCTAATATTTGGGGATTAAAAAATTTAAACGACGATCCATGGACATTCACAGAAAACGGCATACTAAAAACCGTTGAGCATGGTAAAAGCGTAACATTAACAACTGGCATAACTATCAATTTTGGACAAGCAACAGCTGAAATTCGAACTTAATCTACAACAGGAATTATTATGGTAACGCTACAAAAACGCCCAGGCGGGGAATTATCCGCACGCCCCTTACATTTCATCTGGATTGCCGATTGTTCAGGCTCAATGTCTGGAAGCAAAATACAAGCATTAAATCATGCTATTCGAGAATCCATACCTGCTATGCGAGATGTTGCCGCAGAAAACGTTAACGCTAATGTACTCGTACGTGCGGTTAAATTTTCTTCGGGCGCACAATGGCATATTGCAAAAGAAACACCTATTGATGAATTTACCTGGCAGGATTTGTCGGCTGATGGTGTAACTGATATGGGGACAGCCTTTAAATTAGTTGCAGACCAACTCCGGATGCCGCCGATGACGGAGCGTGGTTTACCGCCAGTTCTGGTTCTAATTACCGATGGGCAGCCAACCGATAGTTATAAAGATGGACTGTCAGAAATAATGAAATTGCCTTGGGGTAAAAAAGCAGTGCGCGTTGGTATAGCCATCGGAGACGATGCCGATACCGATGTACTACAAGACTTTATAGGCAATAAAGAACTACCCCCACTAAAAGCAAATAACGCCCAACAATTGGTTCAATATATTAAATGGGTTTCGACGGCGATACTCAAAGCAGCATCTCAACCGCCAAGTCAGCTCACGGATAGTTCAAGCAATAATGTGCCGATACCTCCTACACCCCAAGTCACGGTTGATCCAAATTCATCGGCGGACGTATGGTAGCTTGGTCAGTTATATCTGAAAGTGTTCGCGGGGCAAGCCATCTTCGCAATGGCTTTCCAAACCAGGAGGCCGTAAAAATTGATCAAGCCGTTATCAATAACTTTCCTATCATTGTGGCTGTTGCTGATGGCCATGGTAGCGCAAAGTGTACCCATAGTGATTTGGGATCACAGTTTGCTGTGGAATCCGCTATTGAAATGGTCAAACAAATTTATGCTTCTCCGGACTTATCCCTACCACAACTGCGAAACTTGGCAGAAAACGTACCTAAAGCCATTCTGCGCAGTTGGCAGGAAAAAGTCAGCGCATATATTGAGGGGGATGTCCAGCTACAAGTAGTCAGTGCAAATCCCTATTTGCCTTTTGGCACAACATTATTAGTTACCTGTATATTGGAAAACGCTATTTTATTTTGGCAAATTGGTGATGGTGACATTGCTGTCATCAAAGTTGATGGCACAACAGCAATGCCAATTCCAGTCGATGAACGCTTATTGGGGAATGAAACGACCTCTCTATGCAAAGAAAAAGCCTTAGATGATTTCCAATCGGTTTTTTTACCCATTATTGAAAGTCCACCACAAGCAATTTTTTTAGCTAGTGATGGCTACAAAAATTCATTTACTCATCCCGATGGCTTTAATCAAGCACTAAGGGATATTTATGGTTTCATAAAAACCGAAGGTGCCGACTGGGTACAAAATAATTTAGCTGATTGGTTGAATGAAGCGTCACGAGATGGTAGCGGCGATGATATTAGTTTGGCCATAATTTATCATGAGTAAAAAAATGCTAGATAGCTAACTGAATAAGATTTGATTTTTACATATGGATAATTGATATTACCCAGCCTGTAATCTCTGCAATTCTTCATAAGCTATTTGATTAGCCTTAATAAACAGCTTAGTCCGTAACGCCTTGTGTTTTATCTTCAGACATTCCTGCTTGAACAATGCATAGATTGACATGAAGTCTTGGTTGTTCTGGGTAGTTACCCTGTGGATTGGTGACTTTGCCCCCCGTTGGATTTTAATGACTTATGGAACTCGCGCATGTCCAAAATAACGATAGGCAACATCGCTTCATCTTCTGCCCCGACCTCTGCTCGCCAAACAAGAGGGCCGCTATGCTCAGACTGTCGTTTACCCCCTCGGTCTTTTGTATCACATTCGTCCAACAACGACTGCGCTTAAGTGTTATATTTTTTTCAAACTGAATTATTCAGTTATTTTGTAATGACTTTTATCTCTCCAACACCTCATGAATTTCCGTCTTAAAACCATTCTCGGCATCGCTTGCATCGAAGCCTTGCTATTACTGGCCCTAGTAATTAGTAGCCTAGTCTATTTACGCGACTCCAACGAACAGGAACTCCAACGCCGTGCAGCTATGGCGGCCACCCTTTTTGCCACGGCCACCAAGGATGCCGTGCTGTCAACCGATCTGGCGCGACTCGAACAACTGGCAGCTGATCTTTTGAAAAACCCAGGGCTGCTTTATGTGCGTATAGCGGATAATGAACGGCTGCTGGTACAAGCCGGTTCAACTGACGTTTTGCAACGGCCATTCCGGGCCGATGATAAACTGGATTTGGTTGATGACGGAATTTACGACGCTTACGCATCCATCCGCGAAGCAGGCCAGGACTACGGGAGGATAGAACTGGGGTTATCCATCGAAGCCATCCAAGCCGTAATAAATGAGGCGAGGCAGCGCATTATTAGTCTTGCTGTATTAGAAATGACCTTGGTTGCGCTGTTTTCGTGGTTATTAGGCGGTTATCTGACCCGTCAACTGAGCGATTTGGAAAAAGCCTCAAACAATGTAACTCAGGGCGAGTTCCACCCTAAGCTGCCGGTGCGGGGCAACGATGAACTGGCCCGGGTCGCCAAGGCGTTTAATAGCATGTCAGAGCGTCTGGGTGTTACTTATCGCGCCTTACAAGTGGCGCTGGCCGATGCAAGGCAACGGGGAGAGCATTTACAAACAGTGGTGGATTCGGTGCTGGACGGCCTAGTCGCCATTGATATCAAAGGCTCGATTACCTTATTCAGTCGATCAGCTGAGCAGATTTTTGGTTACCTTTCCGAAGAGGTCATCGGTCATAATGTCAATATGCTGATGCCGGAACCTTACCACAGCGCCCACGACCACTACCTGAAAAACCTCCGGGATACCGGCCAAAAAAGTATTATTGGTATAATCCGGGAAGTACAAGGTCTCCGTAAAGATGGGACTATTTTCCCAATGGATTTATCGATTACCGAACTGCGCACAGCAGGCGAAAAAGGCTATATCGGCCTAGTGCGTGATATTTCAGAACCCAAGCAGCTAAGCGAAAGGTTACGGGCCAATGAAAGCATGAAAAAAGCCATGTTGGAATCCAGTCTGGATGCCATTATTACTGTCGACAGTGATGGCCGAATTTGTGATTTCAATCAACCGGTATCGACCATCTTTGGCTATACGCTGAATGAAATAACCGGCGAATTAATGGCTGAACTGTTTATGACTGAGAAATATCGAACAGCGTTTTGGCAAGGTCTTCAGTGTTGCTTGAATAGCGGTGAAAGGCGCGCACTGGGACGTCGCATAGAAATCAGTGGACTGCGTCGTTCGGGCGCAGAGTTCCCGATGGAACTAAACTTCACGCCAATATGCCTCAACGAGCATACTTTTTTTGTCGTATTTTTACGGGATATTAGCGAGATCAAAGCCTCGGAGCAGGCCTTGCGCCTCGGTCAAATACAGGCAGAACAGGCAAACCAGGTTAAGTCCCAGTTTCTAGCGATAATGAGCCACGAAATTCGAACACCCCTCAACATCATCCTGGGTACTCAGGATCTGTTGGCTGACACCACTCTGGACGCCACCCAACAAAAACACTTAAAACTGGCAAGAGATGCCGGAAAATCCTTGCTAAACCTGATCAATGACATTTTGGATTTAACCAAAGTTGAGGCCGAAAAGCTGGAATTGGAAACCACCGTCTTTGATCCAGTAACCGTGGTCGAAGATGTCTTGCAACTGGTGGATAAGTAGGTGGTCAAAAGTCTTTTAACAAAAACTAATTAAAGCAATCGCTTACCATATTAGCATTTGAAGCCACTTTATATGCCTTACATGCTGA
>CANNLO010000334.1 GCA_947505055.1 Methylococcaceae bacterium
AAACCTCTGCAGAATCTCGATATTGAAAAACGGTTATCGGTACTTGAGTACATGATAGCGTCAATTCGTACTTATGGAGCGATTACGGATATTGTGCTTGGAATCAGTGAGGGACACGACAACATCGTTTACCAAGACATCGCCAAGCGCAATAAAGTAGATTTCATTGTCGGTAGTGAGGAGGATGTTTTGCAGCGCTTGATTCAATGCTGTGAGAAGGTTGGTGGTACTGACATCTTCCGATTGACTACAGAGTCACCGTATACATACTTTGAGGCAATTGACAAAGCGTGGGACGCACACGTGCGCGAAAACAGGGATTTGACTGCACTAGATAATCTGCCTGATGGATCTGGTTTTGAGATAATAAGTCTGGCAGCCTATAAAAAATCATGGGAGCAAGGTCAAAGGAAACACCGGTCTGAATTGTGTTCGCTATATATTCGTGAGAATAAAGATGAATTTAAAATTGGCTATATCGAAGTGGATCAAGAAATCAAGAGAACAGATATTCGGCTGACAATTGATTACCCTGAAGATTTAGTGCTCTGTCGTGCTGTCTATCAGACGCTAAAACATTTAGCTCCTAGAATACCGTTAAAGCAGATAATTGACTTCATTGACTCAAACCCTCAACTCAAAGCACTGGTTAATCCTTTTATTGAAGAAGGCTTGAAGACAATGTATTTGTGAATCAAGGCTTACCTGCGAACTAAAGAGGATTTTTCTCAATTGATGTACTCCGCTCGAATTATTACCAATCGTACTATACTTAGGCCGCTCGATGTTAACGATGTCAGTGAGCGTTATCTTGGCTGGCTACGAGACAAAGCTTCACTTCAATACATTAGCGCAGCTGCGTTACAGCCGGATATCACTGCACTTCGGCAATATGTGTTGGAGCGCAGTGGGCGAGAAGATGTAGTGTTCCTTGGTATTTTTGAGAAGGATACTGGTCTACATATTGGAAACTTGAAATATGAACCCGTTAATACCAATCTTGGCTATGCCATCATGGGTATTTTAATCGGAGAGTCTGACTGGAGGGGTAAAGGAATTGCGGCGGAAGTAATTGCCGCTAGTGCCAATTTGTTATTCAAGCGCAGTGATATTAAACAAATTATTTTAGGCGTCAGTCGCAGCAACACGTCAGCCATAAGGGCTTACCAAAAAATTGGTTTTATTGAAAAGTTGTCTGAGTACATTCCAAATGTATCTGCAGAAAACATGACGATGATTTGGGATATTGGTGAGACTGAATCGCCCCTGATGCAGTAGACACTTTTTAGCTTCATATGGACTACCCACACTATGGTAGACACCGTTATAGTTTAATTAAACATAGCGGAGGCAATGATGGCAAAGGAACGATTTGCGGCAGAGTTTAAATCTGAAGCAGTTAGGCAAGTGATTGAGCGGGGTTATACGGTTGCAGATGTTGCCAAACGATTAGGGGTGTCTGCCCAGAGTCTTTATAAGTGGGTGAGAGTTTCAAGCCCCTCTGAGGATCAAAAAGATAAAGCTGAGCTGCTTGAAGTCAGACGAGAGAATCTCAGGTTACGAGCCGATTTAGCCCGTGCACAGGAAGAGCGGGATATCTTAAAAAAGGCCGCCGCATACTTTGCAAGGCAGTCCGAGTAAAGTATGCATTTATAGAAGCATGGAAAGAGCAGCACGGCGTGGTATTGCTTTGTCGATTGCTTGGTGTCCATCGAAGTGGTTTTTATGCGTGGCGTCATCATCCAGAATCGAAGCGAAGTATTGAAGATCGACGTTTACTTGTGCTGATCAGAACGTCATTCGAAGCTAGCCAGGGTATTTACGGCAGCAAGCGGATCTTCTGTGATTTGAGAGAAGTGGGTGAAGCGTGTGGGGTACACCGTGTTGCTAGGATTATGCGTGAGCATAAAATTGCTGCATTACGGGGTTATAAGTCTCACAGATTTCATTATCACAAGCCGGCTAAAGCAGCCCCCAATCGCTTGTCTCAACAATTCTCTATGCAGATGCCCGACGAGGCCTGGGTCACTGATATTACTTACATTCGAACCTTTCAAGGATGGCTGTATTTGGCGGTGGTATTAGATCTATTCTCTCGCAAGGTGATTGGCTGGTCGATGAAATCAACACTGGCTAAAGAAATTGTATTAGACGCAATCCTGATGGCTGTGTGGCGACGCAAACCAACAAAACCAGTCATCATCCATTCGGATCAAGGCTCGCAATATAGCAGTGATGAGTGGAAACGCCTTTGTGAGCAGCATCAGTTGCAAGCGAGCATGAGTCGCCGAGGCAATTGTTATGACAATGCAGTGGCGGAATCTTTTTTTAGTAGCCTAAAGAAGGAAAGAATACGCAACCATGTGTATCATACGAGAGATAAAGCACGTGCAGATATTTTTGATTATATTGAGGTGTTTTATAATAGGGCTAGACGTCACTCCCACTTAAATGGGATGAGCCCTGAAGCGTTTGAAGAGGTCTGGCGTAAACAAGGCTAGGTGTCTACAAAACCGTGGGTAGTCCAGTAAACAAGGCTAGGTGTCTACAAAACCGTGGGTAGTCCACTTCTTAAAGGTTATTTTGGTTAAAGATTTTATTGCTTCACTAGGGAGTTTGATTAAACGTAATCGACGTGCGCGATTGCGCCGAATCATGCGCGAATATCTTGTGCAGAAGCAATCTGGTCACATAGATCGGATTGCTAAAGCAAAACAAGCATTATCATCCACCCAGCTTGGATTAACTAATGAACATTTCTCGCCATTCGTGATGGGTGTTGCTGTCGGTGAAATCGCTGTGAGGCAGTATCTCCTGATTCGACTCGGTGGCATCAATCTAAATTGTGCATTGTTACGAGCCTCCACAGACAAGCGCGGTAGCATCGTATTGCCTCTGCCCAAGCAATGGCGAAACATTCTTGTGGCGCATGGTTTTCAGATTGCTCATTTTCGGTCGGAGTTTCTTTGGCGGCTATATGTATGCGCTCTTCTACTCTACGGAATAGTGAAGATTAGCAAGACCATATTTTCCGGAATAACTAATTGGGTAAGCTCTGTTGCTACCCGGCGCTATGTTTATTTTGTTGATCTGGCTGCGGGAAATTTACCTCAAAAAATCAATGGTAGCTCAAGCTATGACATCGTTTCCTGGTACTTGCAGTGGTCCGGGAGAATGCGGGATATTCAAGCGGTGCATCATAGCGTAGGCAATTCATTGCCAATAATTGCCGATGGTATCGCAGTTATACCCCAGCCTGAGATATTGCCTCTTTTGACGGGATGGAAGGCGCTCACTAGGTATATTTATTGGGGGATGAGTGCAAGCATCATTGCAGCAATAGATTGCCTACGTGGCCGCTGGTGGCATGCGTTACTGTTAAATCAGGCAGCATTGGCGGCACAGGTGCGCAGCTTACCCGTGGAATCTTTAGCTCGCGAATATTTATTCCATAATTCTGGGTGGATATATCGTCCCTTGTGGACCTATGAGGCTGAGCGCCTTGGCTCTAAAATCACTTTTTATTTTTATTCAACCAATTGCGAATCCTTTAAGCAGCCTGACTGCTACCCAGCCATTTCATTTGGTTATAAAGCAATGAACTGGCCACATTATTTGGTTTGGGATGAATATCAAGCAGATTTTGTGCGCCGTGCAGTGGGTGAGCAGACGAAAGTGAGTGTTGTTGGACCAATTTGGTTTCAAAGTAATGCAATTGAGATGCCTCGACCAAATAAACCTAGCGTGGCTATTTTTGATATAACACCACACAGACATTCACGTTACGTTACGTTAGGTATGGATAGTGAATTTTATACGCCCATAGTAACTAATCCATTTTTAGAGCATGTTTGCAATGCAACACGACAGTATAATTTTGATATGCTTTGGAAAAGGAAAAGAAATATTGGGCGTATTGCTCATCCAGTTTATCGCCACTTGGCGGACCAGTTGTCCAACAATAGCCATGTGATGCTGGTAGATCCTGAAATATCCGCCATCCGTGTTATAGAATCAAGCGTTGCAGTTATATCTATGCCTTTTACCTCAACTGCAATCATTGCCAAAGAAATGGGTAAGCCTTCCATTTATTATGACCCAAGTGGTTTGTTGCAGAAAGATGATAGGGCGGCGCATGGCATTGCTATTCTTTCGACAAGAGATGAGCTAGCGACATGGCTTTCTCATCAAGTTCCGACTCATTTGGTGTAATTTTGACAAGACACGCCTACCATAAAATAGCACGCGCATTAACTAATGAGCATAATGAGATTGCTAATGATTCGTTGACTTTAGCTTTATATGCCACTGATGCCAGTATGTACCAAATGCAGCCTTTGGCGGTGAAGACTCCTGAAGATCGAGAGGATGTACTCAAAACAATTCGATACTGCGCTGATAGGAAATCACCATTGCTTGCACGCGGCGGCGGCACCAGTCTTACTGGCCAATCAATTGGTGAGGCAGTCATTCTAGATGTTTCTAAACACATGACTCGCGTGCTGGAACTTAATCTAGATGAAGGTTGGGTGCGCGTAGAGCCGGGATTGGTGTGTAGCAATCTTAATGCTTTTCTTAAGCCATATGGCGTTCATTTTGCGCCTGATCCAGCAACCGAAAATCGCGCCAATATAGGTGGCATGATAGCTAATAATGCGGCAGGCATGCGTTCAGTGCGTTATGGTATGACGATTGACCATGTGCTTGCGATTGATTTGGCATTAGTAAACGGTGATGTGTTAAATTTATCCGCATTAGATACTGCGCAGTGGTCTAGTAAAGCTGAGCAACAAGATCATGAAGGTCTAATTTATCGAGGGATTCGTGACTTAGTAACACAAAATGCCAATGAGATTCGACAGCGTTACCCTAAGGTCATTCGTCGATCAGGTGGCTACCCATTAGATGCTCTGGTTGATGCCAATCCTTGTAATCTTGCAAAGTTAATCTGTGGTAGTGAAGGCACCTTAGGCGTGATTTTAGAAGCCAAGCTGAAGCTTACGCCCTTGCCTCGCTTTAGCGCAGTTTGTTTGGCACATTTCTATACGTTGGATGCTAGCTTGCGAGCATCCGCCCCCATTGTTGCGCAAAATCCTTCAGCAGTAGAATTGATTGACGGTGTGATACTTCGGCAAGCACGAACACACCCACTGACGCGGGATGTTTGTAAGCTGCTTGAAGGAGAGCCGGATGCAATTTTAATAATTGAAGTGCAAGGCGATGATTTAGATGCGACGACTGCACACATTAAGCGCATTGCCGATGGTTTATTGGGCAGCGCCTATGCTATGCCGGTAATGACAGAATCTAAGGCCATTCAAGCTGTTTGGCAACTGCGCTCCAGCGCTCTTGGGCTTATGACTAACATACAGGGTAGTAAAAAACCCGTGCCTTACATTGAGGATGCGGCTGTGCCACCAGAG
>CANNLO010000335.1 GCA_947505055.1 Methylococcaceae bacterium
GTTTTTCGAAAGCTGAATCCATAAGACAAAGACCATGCCCCTGAACCAAAAAGGGTCAGTTCCGCAAAAAAAATAAAAAATAAAATTGATATTGTTTTTTTCATATGATTTAATATTTTTTAATATGCAACGACAAAATTAGGTAATGAAAAAAACTTTTAAACTGCTCATTTATTATATTCAATAAAAAATCATGGGGAACTACTCACATTTAATCAATAAATCTGATTTTAAGGCGAGCAATTCAACTTCGGGGATGATTTAGGTCCAAAATTTGGTAGTGAAGCAATCGTTTTTTCAGAATTAACATCACTCTCAATCTCTTTTGTTGTCAAGCCACAATATTTCAACATCACGTTACCCTTTTCCAAATTTCCAAGCTTTGCCACAGAATTGCCTTCAGACTCCGCAGTCTTAATAAATTAAAACAGAGTGTATTAATTTGAACGACATGTTAAAGCCGATGCGAAATCTATAACGTTTCTTAACACTTAGGAAAAAAATTAAAGCTCCTTAAGTTTTATCGCAATCAGTTCCATTTGTTTTTGTCGTGAAAATGAAGAAATTAAATCCTCATTTCTTGTATTTAACTTACCATGCTCCTGATTAATAAAAATTTTAATAGCTTCGGCAATTTGATCCGGTTTATCAGGTGACACAACTATACCGGCACCTGTTTCAGCAATAATACGCGCGGCCTCAGTACCTCTGGTGAGTCCAAGAATCGGTTTGGCCGCAGCAAGATATTCAAATATTTTACCCGTGGCGACACTCGCTTTGTCGGGTGCCGTGATAAGCAATAATACATTAGCCTTATGTTGAAACGCCAGGGCTTTGGCACGGGGCTGATGCCCCCATATTTTTACAACATTCTGCGCTACCAAGGGTGCAAAACAGATTTGTTCAGCTTGTGAAAGCAGGCCAACAAAATGTAATTGGAACTTAGTCGACAATTCGGGTGAGTTCGCCAACAATATTCGAAGTGCATCGCACAGCGCATCTACGCCACGACCTTTTTCAGAAGCACTTAAACGACCAGTATGAACGATGTTAATTATGCCATCAGGTAGATTGATATTTATGTCAGGAATTATGTCATCGAGATCAAAACCATTATGCAATGTCATCACATTAGCATGCGCATACTGTTGACGAAAATATGCGGAAATAGGTTCAGAAACTGTGATAACCAAACGCGATTTTTCAATCACTTTAGCCTCAATGGTTTCATAATAACGCCGTGTGGTTGGATGAGCCAATCGATCTACTTCGAGCGACTCGAACAGCAAACCATCTCTGAAATCACTAATCAGAGGCAATCCAAACTTTTCTGACAGGGCAACACCAATTTCAAGCGCTTCTACGCAAGGATAGCTTGCAAGAATCGCATCAGGCTTTACACGGGCAATGATTTCCACTGCCTGATTAAGTGCTGCATTGCGCCAATACTCATACACCCCCCGGTCTAAACCCAAAGCAAGACGCGCTTTCTGCCAAATACGCCAGGCATAATAAACCGGCAAAGAAACAGTTTCACGCGTAATATCCTTCACCCCGATGATGTTGTCGACAAAAGACACGGCGGCACACTGAGCGCTATACGTCAGCACGGCAACCTCTACTCCATTTATTGGCAAATATTTTGCAATCGCACGAGGGCGTAACGAACCTGTGCTATCACTGAAAGAATAGTGGTATGCAATAATGAGAATTTTCATATTTAGGAATTCAATAGGTGGTTAGCGATGGCTTCACCTGTTATACCCGTACCATACAGAGAATTAGTGAAGCAATCTGCTTGGACTTGAATCCTAAGTGCAGCTGAAATTTTTTGAGTATCCGCCTCCACCAAACGATTGGCCCCGGCATCGACCAACTCTACCCACTCGGTTTCATCTCTTAGTGTGATACACGGCACTTTATGAAAGTAAGCCTCTTTCTGTACTCCGCCACTATCGGTAGCAATCAACCCAGCATGCTTTTCTAACATTATCATGTCTAAATATCCAACCGGCTCAATCACTTTCACTGATGCGGGTAAACCCAAGCCAAATTCTTGTAAACGCTTGCGAGTGCGTGGATGTAAGGGGAGAATAATTGGCCTATTGCTTGTGGAAAACCCTTGCAGTATGCTGGCAAGACGTGTTCGCTCATCAACATTCTCCTGGCGATGTAGTGTAGCGAGTACATAACTCTTGGAAACCAAATTGTGCTGTTCAAGAATCCTGCTGATTTTTTCAGCTCGATCACCGTAGTAAAGCGCGGCATCATACATCACATCGCCTACGTTTAGCACCTTCTCACCTACAATTCCTTCGGCTGCCAAATTGATTACGGCAGTTTGAGTTGGAGTGAAAAGAAAGCTCGACGCATGGTCAGTCATAATACGGTTAATTTCCTCCGGCATAGCACGATTAAACGAGCGCAAACCAGCTTCAACATGGGCCACAGGGATATGAATTTTTACTGCAGCCAGCGCACCCGCCAAGGTAGAGTCAGTATCGCCATATACGAGTAAAAAATCCGGTTTCTCTTCCAACAGCACAAGCTCAATGGCTTCGATCATGCGTCCGGTATTTTGCCCATGTGATCCACCACCGATTCCCAGGTGATAATTAGGCTTGGGAATATCGAGTTCTTCAAAGAAAACATCGGACATATTCGTATCAAAGTGCTGACCGGTATGGACGATGACTTCCTGTACATGATCGCACTGCTGTATTGCGCGTGAAACGACAGCGGCTTTAATAAACTGAGGACGTGCCCCGATAACGGTAATGATTTTCATATAGCCAACGTAAAATTAAGAACTAATAGTAAAGCTAATGATAAAAATACCCAATGTAATTTTACAGGAATAGCATAAAGCCTTTGGCTGAAATAACAATACCCTGAAAATCTTGCTACATTTGCCACAAGGGTAGATAAAATCGCCCCCCAAATACCAATCAAGGGAACAAAAACAACGCTTCCAAGTGCACCCGCCACACCAGAAATGAGATTTATCTTGCTGAGTAATTTAGTATTTTTGGCTATATCCATCCCCAAAAAGAAAATATACAAATTAGCAAATACTGCCGAGAGCATTAAGTAAAAAAGGTAATTTGACGCCTGTGCAAATTTATCGCCCGCAACCCAAACAATGATCGGATTTGCATAAACCGAAATCACGGCAAGCACCAACAGCAACGCACCAATCGTGACATAAAATATCAACGCAATTAATTTTTTCGTTTCTGGCTTCTCATGTTCGCGATACACAATAGGCGTCATCGCAGTACTAATAACATAGAAACCTAAAGCAACAATTGCCGCGAACCTAGCTGCAACCCCGTAATAGCCTAAATCTGTCAATCCAACATAACTCCCTACCATCATCCTATCGACCGTGCTCGAAATGACCACACCAATTGAAGACACAACAATAGGCAATGAAAACTTCAGAAGTTCGCGTAACACAGGAGCATCGAGCGTTAATAGTGATTGCCCATATTTGCGAGACACAAGGACTAAACCGATTGTCACACCGAACAATCCACTTATTATTTGCGATAAAAAGAATTGCTCAATACCTAAGCGCCCGACAGTAGAAAAATAAATGACAAAAAACATATTGATTAAAACCACAGTCAAATTGATCGCTACGGACGACTTGGCTTGGCTCGTGAATCTAAACTGCACCTGCAATAGGTTGATAAGCGATGAAATTAAAAAGCTGACGCACACCACCCCAAAATAATGGGCATAACTACTTGGCAAGTTGACCAGCTTTAATATCTGAAATTTACTCGCGTAAACCACCATACCAAAAATAACAAACACAATCGTAGTAAACCACAGTGCGGAAGACAAAATTTTATTTTGTCGAACAAAATCTTCAGACTCTGGCAATAAACGAGCTACCGCCTGATTTATTTCAAGAGGCAACACTAATAGTAAAATAGCTGATGCTGCAGACACAAATTCAATAAATCCGAAATCTGTTGGCCCCAACTCTCGAGTATAAATGGGCAACAAAATTAAACCGATGGCTCTCGCCAAGAACATAGGGAGCGCATAAATAATCGCATCTTTGACAAAACGGCGAATCATGAGACGAGCGTAACCTTCCCTTGTTCAATCTCATCCAGAACTTTTTGCTTTAACTTTGGATTGTGATTAAACATCAGCGCATCACTACCCAACTGAGCAACATACTCACCAACTTGTTTTCTCCAATTCTCTTTTGACAATCCCCAGCCCCAACAGTAGTCCAAATCTCTTGGGTCGCTTATCCAATTTTTTGGAATATCGTCATTGATTAGACATAAATAGTTTTTCGCAATCATGCGGGCGCTCCAGTTATTGCGGATAAAGTCATACGCCTGCATTCCCATTTCCAAACGGAACTCTCGATCATCGAGCATTTTGCGAATAGCCTGCTTGATTCCTTCCGGCTCCACGTAAAGCGAAGGCGGAACTATTGAATCGGGATTGTCTGAATTTAATTGTACGGCATAGTAACCGCCCACAACGACTGGCTTCCCAAACATAGCAGCTTCTGAAGCGAACATCGCCAATGGAACATCAGAGTAAAGCTCATCAATAACAAAATCACATTTCTGCAATTCCTGTAACACCACGCTATTAGGTACGCCAACCAATTCAATAAAATTAATTGAATAACCCTCGGCGCTAAGCTCATCCACT
This sequence comes from Methylococcaceae bacterium, assembly GCA_947505055.1. Next base: position 4,690 of record CANNLO010000335.1, read on the forward strand.
ATCTTTCGGAAATCCAAGCTTCCCTTTGCCCTTGGGCGAGAGGGTGCGTGCAGTATCCGAATTGCATGGTGCGGCGTATCTTTAACCATATCTACTTGACCATCAAGCGGCATACCAACGGCAATAAACCTAATAAAATCACGAGTGAAAAATTGTGCTGTTGCGGTATGGTTGACAATAACATCCGCATACCGCTCTATCTTGCGTATCTTTTTGACCATTTGCACTGCCTCCACATATGCGGAAGCTGTATCCACATGGGCACCTTCATCGTCCAAATGCCGTCCACTGAATATTGGCGGCCTTGCATCTGAGCCTAGAAATACCACGATTACCTTTTTACCCAGCAACTTCAGTAGCGGCAGTTCACGAAATCTAATGAAGGTGGTAAAACCTGAGAATATGAAAACATCGCAACGAATCAGCGCAGACAGGAATACCGCTGCGCGTACGCCGCGTGTCCATAGCCGCCCAATCAAGCGAGCCACATAATTCTTGCTCTCGCTCAATGAAGCGCCGGCTTGAAACGCCGACCTTAAAAAGTAGTCCGACTCTTGGTAACCAAATTTATTAGCGGCCAATACGAAGTGCTCACACGGCACTCCCAACTCATCGAACCCAGACTTAAGCCCGGAGAAATATCCCGCAACCTCTCCAGGGCCTATCGAAATACGTCGTATCGCCACGCTAAGCCTTTACGGTGTATTTCATATA
>CANNLO010000336.1 GCA_947505055.1 Methylococcaceae bacterium
ATGAATTCGATCCGTACTACTTTGGTATCGCTACCGGAATTTCATTTTCGTTGATCGCTCAAATTGGCGAGCAAGTCGATTATCTGCGTTTCATGCCGGATAAACGCAAAGATAATCACTTAAGTTGGTGGATTTCTATGCTGGCGGCGGGGCCGGGCTGGATAATTTTGGGTTGTTTCAAACAATTGGCCGGTATGCTGCTGGCATCTGTTGCCGTATTGACCGGCCTTGCTTACATAGAGGCAAAAGAGCCTGTGCAGGTGTATTACATTGCCTATACCTATGTGTTTGATCATCCAAATCTGGCCCTTCTTGTCAGCACTGTTTTTGTTATTACCTCTCAAATCAAGATCAATGTCACTAACGCTTATGCGGGGTCCTTGGCCTGGTCGAATTTCTTTTCCAGAGTCACTCATGCACATCCAGGGCGCGTAGTGTGGTTGGTGTTCAACATTGGCATAGCTTTGCTACTGATGGAGATGGGGGTTTTTGCAGCCTTACAAAAAGTACTCGGCCTGTATTCCAATGTCGCCATTGCGTGGATTTTTGCCGTTGTCGCAGATCTGACCATCAATAATCTTTTAAAGCGTCGTCCACCCTTTATTGAATTCAAACGTGCGCATCTCTATGACTACAACCCGGTCGGATTTGTCAGTATGTTGGTTGCTTCGATAGTGTCCATTATTGCCTTTACAGGTGCTTTTGGGCTTTATGCGCAAGCCTATTCATGGCTGATTGCGTTGACCATCAGTTTTTTTCTCGTCCCCCTTATCGCCAAACTGACTCAAGGGAAATATTACATTGCCCGAGCCAATGTGCATTTTGAAAACTCAGATGACTTATACACCTGTGGGCTTTGCGATCAGCAGTATGCACAAACGGATTTTGCCTATTGTACTTTTCATGATGTACCCATTTGCTCGCTGTGCTGCACCCTTGATTCAAGCTGCAAGGATTCATGTAAACCCAAGCACTTCACGGCCTATTTACAACGTTCACTCTATGCAATCGGCATCATTTTCAAGTATAGACTTTCAGCGCTAGCAAGCCTTAGAATTATAAATTATGCCAAAGTATCTGGTTATGCGCTCGGGATCGAAGCTATTGTCTTCTGGTTGACTTTTAAGCTCACAAACGATGCCTTACCACCTCAATTTGTTGCGGCGTTAAAAATAAACTTGTTCACCCTCTTTTTAGTGCTGGCAATAATCATCTGTGCTTTTGCTTGGTGGGTTGTTCTGGGACAAGAAAGCCAAATGTTGGCAGAAGCCGAACTTGAAGAACAAAACGTAAAATTGTCGGCTGAAATTGACGATCGTAAGCAGATTGAACAGAAATTGAAGAGTAGTGAACTGCAATTTCGAGCCTTACTTGAATCAACGCCCGATCCAATGGTGATCGTAAACAGTAGCGGCTTTATCAAAATTGTGAACCATCAAGCTGAAGACTTGCTTGGATATACAAAGAACGAGCTGTTAGGGCGATCAATTGATATTTTATTGACGGATGGACTGAGCTATATACATGACAAGTTGAGTGAAAACGGTATAAATAACACTCAGCCGGGAGCATTGAGGTTACAGCCAGAAATTTTTATTTCGACCCGGGAAGGTCAAGACATTCCGGTTGAGATTAGTCTTAACCCAATCAATACTTCAGAGGGAGTATTGATTGCGGCTGCATTGCGAGATATTACTGAACGTAAAAGAACTGAACAAATACTCGCCAAATCTGAAAAAAAGTTCCGCACCTTATTTGCATCGACAAGTGAAGCTGTAATGCTGTTGAACGAGCATGGTTTTTTTGATTGCAATGAAGCAACCTTAGCTATATTTGGATGCAAAACCAAAGAGGACTTTTATACTAAGCAACTAAGTGATTTTTCTCCCCTTAAACAGCCAAGCGGAAGAGATTCATTGGTTTGTACTAAAGCTTTTGTCGCCAAAGCTCTGGAACAAGGGAGCTATAGTTTCGAATGGGTACATCAGCGTGCAGATAACGGTAAGAATTTTCCGGCTGAGGTTGTGCTTAGTGCGATGGAACTGGATGGCGATTCCGTTCTGTTGGCTACGGTACGAGATATTACAGAGCGTAAACAATACGAAGAAAAAATCCTTCAATTGGCTGAGGCGAAGGATCAGTTATTACAATCCGAAAAAATGGCTACCATTGGTCAATTGGCTGCTGGCGTTGCCCATGAATTGAATAATCCTATTGCCTTTGTTTATTCCAATCTTGGATCTTTTGAAAGTTATATTAATGATATTTTAGAAATAACGACGGCTTGCCAGGCAGCGATTCCTCATGATGACCTCGCTAATATCCTCGCATTACAACAAGAAAAAAGCTTTGAATATCTAAAGTCTGACATATTTGAACTGATAGCTGAGTCAAAAGACGGTATGACAAGGATGAAAAAAATCGTAGAGGATTTGAAAAACTTTTCTCGGGTTGGAGAGACACAATGGCACTATGCCGATTTACATAAAGGACTGGAATCAACGCTGAATATTGTCTGGCATGATCTTAAATATAAATGCACAGTGACCAAAGATTATAGCGATAATTTTCCTGAGGTCTGCTGCATTGCTTCACAACTGAACCAAGTTTTCATGAATCTGCTAGTCAATGCAGGACATGCCATTGAAGAAAAAGGAACCATCAGCATTACTAGCCGTTTATGTCCATACGATAATACTGCGATCCAGATTTTGATTAATGACACCGGTAAGGGCATCCCACCTGAACATATCAAGCGAATTTTTGATCCATTTTTTACAACCAAGCCGATTGGTAAGGGTACCGGCCTTGGGCTTTCTATTGTTTGGGGTATCGTTGCCAAACATCGTGGCACTATTGACGTAAATAGTTCAGTTGGTGTAGGTACAACTTTCACGATCACATTGCCAATTGATCAGCCTCTAGAGTCAATGTGTTCTGGTACAGTAAATAATCTGAATGCGTAGAGTAAAAATTTACTTCCACCTGTGGATTTCACTGTGGAATAAAGTCAAATAGAGACATGCTTAAATGTGAAAAAATATAAGAGTTTTACGATTCATGTTGGTTGACTAAATAAGTGAAGGAAGGAAGGAATGAATGACAGAAAAGAAAAATATCTTCGATAACAATGATTTTTTGAAAAGCTCGGAGCTGGTGCTACGCCAGCAGGCCGAAGTATTCTTACGCGAAAATGTTTCTTTGTCACCGCTACAGCTTGATCAGTTGTCATCCGAAAAAGCCCAAAGGCTACTCTATGAACTGCAGGTTCATCAAGTCGAGTTGGAGATGCAGAATGAAGAGTTGCGACTGCTGCAGACAGCAGTGGATGCTGCATATTTGCGTTATTTCAATCTATATGATTTTGCGCCTGTGGGCTATTGCACTGTTAGCGAACAAGGTTTTATCCTGCAAACCAACTTCGTGGCCGCCAATTTGCTGGGCATGCTGAGAGAGGAGATGATTAAAGAGCCTATCTCACGCTTCATCCTTAACGAGGATCAGGATATCCACTATATTCATCGCAAACAGCTTACGGCGACCGGTGAACCGCAAACCTATGAGTTGCGGATGGTAAAAAAAGACGGCACCTCATTTTGGGCGCATTTGGTCGGGACTCGTGCGCAGGACGCCGATGGTGAACCCGAATTCCGCTTCGTGCTGAGCGATACCTCAAAACGAAGACAGACCGATAAAGCGCTCATTGATTCGGGGCAGAAATTTCAATTCCTGTTCGAAAAAAGTCCTTTCGGAATAGCCGATTGCCAAATGCTCTACGATACTTTGGGAAACCCGATAGATTTCAGATTCATTGAAGTGAACCAGGCCTATATAAAGCAGATCGGACTTAATCCGCAATGTAAAACGGCAACGCAGGTTTTTCCTGGCATTGGAGAATTCTCATTTTCCTGGATCAGAACATTTGCGCATGTAGCGCAGACTGGAGAACAAATCCGCTTTGAACAGTTTTTTCAGTTCGACAATCGTTGGTATGACTGTATTGCCTACCAGTCCAAAATAGATCACTTTGTGGTGATGCTGTTGGACATCACCGAGCGTAAGGCGCATGAGCAAAAACAGTGGCAATACGCCGAACAGATCAGCCGTTACGCGGATGAAATTAAAGAGATATACGATTATGCTCCCTGTGGTTATCACTCCCTCGATAAACACGGATGCTTTCTACATGTCAATAAAACCGAGCTAAAATGGCTGGGCTATAGCAATGAAGAACTTGTCAAAAAACGTTGTTTTTCCGATCTATTGGTAACAAGTTCGATGGAAAAATTTCAGCATAGTTTTCGGCAATTCATGGACTCTGGCGAGGAACGAGATCTGGAATTTGACATGATCCGCAAAAATGGGACGATTTTTCCTGTGCTAATCAGTTCATCGGCTGTGTATGACACGGAAGGTCATTACTTAATGAGTCGATCTACAGTGTATGACATGACCGAAAGAAAGAAAATGGAAGAAGAACGTGTTCAGCATTCAAACCAGTTAGAGATGGCTGCGCGCCAACTTGTTGCCTCACAGGAACATCTGCGGCAGCAACTTTCCAGTGAGTTGCATGATCGCACCAGTCCGAATCTTGCTGCCATTACTATCAACCTGAAAGTCATCGCCAACGAATTGCCGCAGGAATCTACGACAGATTCTTTCGAACGGATGGAAGATACGCTTGCGTTAATTGCGGACACGACAGTCAGCATTCGTGAAATCTGTACTGAAATGCGACCGCCTTTGCTCGATTACGCAGGCTTAGCGACGGCGTTGCCGAGCTATGCCCAGCAATTTATACTGCGAACAGGTATCGCAGTTCAATTTGAGTGTTTAAATCACGATGAGAGATACACGTAAGAACTGGAGTCATTACTGTTCCGTATTACTCAGGAAGCGCTGACCAATTGCCTTAAACATGCCCAGGCCACCTCTATTTTGGTGAGCTTAAGTAACGGCGGCCATCCCATTACGTTGACAATTATCGATAACGGTATCGGGTTTGACGTTGACCGCTTGGGGAAAAATGAACACATCGGTTTGGGATTACTAAACATGAAGGAAATGACAGAAGTCATCGGCGGCAGTTTCTTCATTGACTCGACTCCAGGCCATGGAACACGAATCAGGGTAGAGGTTTTGTAGTATGGCCGACAGTCTGCTCTTAGTAAGGTGTCACGTTTATATCCCAATACTTGGCAAGCCATCCCTTGCAGGCTTGATACGACATCAGCAAACAATATTTAGAGGTCGTTATGGAAAACATTCGTATTCTTCTTGTCGATGATCACCAGATGTTCCGCAATGCACTGCGGAGCGTAACCGTTCACCTACCCAATTATCTCAAGCAGCTATTTTGTCAGGCACTGTTGATTCTTCTTGATATAAAATTGAAGGCACAG
>CANNLO010000337.1 GCA_947505055.1 Methylococcaceae bacterium
CTTCTTCCAGTAATGTATTCAACTGCTGACGCATACATTTTACTAATACCGCTTTACTGACGCCGTGTGAAAAGGGCAACTCATCATCGCCAAAATCTTCGCCATTGCTAGTAGGGTGAAATTCGTCCAGCCCTGTAATACGGCCCAAAGCATCTTCAAAAAAATCGCAAAGTTGGGTTCGTCTCATATTTTTTTGTGAACCCAGGGTTAGCCGCAGCAGATAGATTGCCGCCAAGCGTTGATAAGCGACATATTGATTGCGCCCCGCTCTGGTTTGTCGCGCAGTACTGACGGCTGGCATAAAATCGGGCATTTTTTGATTGATCATGGCTGACTCCGAAACAATTGTGTTTGATGACGGTAATCAGTATATCGAGATAAGCGACACAATAGGTCGCTTAGTAAAAAAATTGATAATATAACGTGATAAATCCAGGTTTGCTTCAATACCACTACTTTAATTTAAATAACTTGATTGCCTTGGTTCGACGGCGACAACGGGTTGATAACGTTAATTTGCCAATGCCACGATATATGGCTATAAGGGTTCTTGGCCAATTCCAACCGTATCGCTTTGCGATGATTTCAATACGCTTGTACCCCATATTTCAGCAGCATTCTCGGCAGAATATCATCCAAATTCAGTACTTCGGCATCGGTTAGTTCAATTAAATTGAAATTGTATTTCTGATAGATAGCTTGTTTTTCGCGTTTTCGAGCCAAATATTTTTCATCGTTATCATACCCCCAGAATTCAATATAAACTTTACCTGTAGGAATATAGAAATCACAATACATTGATTCTTCGATTGGAAGCTTACGTTCGTAGGCATGAACAATTTCTGCCATATAGAGCCAGTTGTCTATCAGCATTTCCGCTTTCGATCTAACAAAATGCCCATCAGTGGCCCGATGTGTTGCTTCAAATTTTTGTCTGAAGCTGTCCAGCTTATCCGTTTCAGTTTTAGGCTTTTCGATGCCTTTCAAATTATCAAGACTATCTAAAAGTGCCTTGGTCTTTAGAATAGATTCCGGCCAACGGGCATAAGGTATACCTGAACGAGTGTCTTCACCCTGGAGTGTACCCAACTTAGATCCTTGTTCGGTCACTAACCAACCTTTCAAACCTTTTTTTATCCAACCAAGTTCAGACAATATGTAATTCATTTTATTGGGCGACAAATCGAAGTGCTTACCTATCGCTGTTGCGGTAATCAAATTTTCCGATACAGGCAAATTTGAAGATATTTCAAAATTGACGTCTTCAGGCCAAGCCACATATTGGCCGTATTTTCCGGTTAAATGCACACCCCCCAATCGATCACCCGCATTGGTCAGCAACCACTGGTCATTTTCCTTATGAATGAAACCCAGCGCATTTAACTGAGCAAATAATTGATTTTGCGCAATACCACGCTTTTTAGCTAATTGCGTGGTTGAAAGCTTGTTCTGTTCGGTCATCCTGATATTTCCTTGTTATCCAGTCATCAATAATAATTATGCGCGTTTAGATCTTCTAAGTCAGGCGATGCCGTTATCAGCCAGCAAGCTGCTTACCTTTAACATTTTTTAAATCAATAAATTTCTCAGTATGAGAACAAGAAAATTCGGCATCTTTACGGTAATGCGAGCAGCCCCAAAATTGTCCTGACGGTCCTTTCCTCAAGTTCATTTTGCCACTGCACTGGGGACAAACCGGCTCAACATAATCACAGCGTTTGTTTTCACAAACCCGAAACCGACCTTTCTCTTTCAAGCCGCTGCCACACCATTGGCAGGCTGCCTGGGTATGATTACACAACGGATATTGGCTACAGCCCAGAAAACTGCCATAGTGACTATCCCTGGACACCAAATAGCCAGTTTCACATTGACTACAAACATTATCTGCCAGCTTCTCCTGGAATTTATCACCAGTAAATTCATCACAGCGTATTTCATACTTTTTATCGATGAGTTCCCTGACAAAATCTGAAGCTTTATTGGCATCGCTGATCAGATACACATGTTGCTTGGCTCTGGTTAAGGCCACATAAAATAAGCGCCGTTCTTCGGCATGTGCAAAAGCTTCGGCTTTAGGCAGCAACAGATCGACTAGCGGATGGGTTGCTTTTTCAGATGGAAAACCTTGCTTGCCTTTTTCCAGTCCCAGTACAATAACATAATCTGCTTCTTTGCCTTTTGAGGCATGTACACTCATAAATTGCAGTTGTAGTTTTGGGTACTGCCGCATTAAGGCGGACAAGTCCGGCTTTCTAAAATTGAATCTTGCCAAAATAAGTACGCTGGCTGTGGCATCGCTTTTTGCATCAATGGCAGCTAACGCCGCATTCAATCCCACTTGATCCTGCGGAGTCTTGATTAACGAGACCGCTGGGTGTTCGACGAGAGTATGGCTTTGGATCTTCTTGGCGAGTTGCGTTGAATTTTGCATGACAAAGCGTGAGGCCACAGCACCGATTTTGTTATTAAAGCGAAAGGTTTTATCCAATACGCTGGTAGCGGTATGACCAAAATGAGCTTCAAATTCCTTGGTAATACTGACGTCACTGCCAGTAAACCGATAAATCGACTGCCAGTCATCACCCACGCAAAACAGGCTGTTATCTGGATTTTGATTCAACAACGCTTTCACCAGCCTGGCTCGACTGGCAGAAATATCCTGAAATTCATCGACCAATAGATGGCGGTAAGGCGATTGGTAGCGTCCGGCTTCGACATACTCGATCGCCTTGCCGATCATATCTTCAAAATCAATGGTATTGGTATCACGCAAGTGCTGTTGATACACTTCATAAATCGGCTCAAACAAAAATGCGGCGGCCTGCATGCGCTCTTGGTCTTCATGCTGTTTGGCGAGTGCAACCAGACTTTTCAAGGTCAGACAAGCGGCTTTAAACAAGGCTAATATTTGAGCCAGCAATTGGCTAAATTCAGAAATCCGTCCAAATTCATTCAGTTTGGCTAGCAATTCATTGTTGGCTAAGGGCTTAAACTTTACGCCTGCTTGCAGCAGTTTATCTTCCAGTGATTTCGTCAAAATACCCTGGTGCTTTAGATAGCTGTAGGTCTCGATCAAGGTTGTCTGATGCTGTTGGTGCAATGCCCGCTTCCAGTCCATGCCGGACAGATAGCTTTGCTGTTCAATAAACGGCGGCGTTTGGTTTTTTTCATTGACGGCAAAATGTTCAATATAAATATCATAGTCCGGCAAGTAAAAATCCGGCTGATACGCACGATAATCCGGTCCTGCGGTATTCACCTGATAATTGGCTTCATATTCATAACGGATGCCCTGCCGAAACAGGCAATTAGCAATCTCGCATTCTTCATAGCTCTTTACCAGCTCGCCCTGTAAGGTGCGCAGGTCGTTTTCTAGAATGTAATTATTGTATTCACCCAGGCTTTTAAATTTGAACTGGCTTTTATAGGGATGACTGAAGCGTAAAAAATAGGTCACCAGTCGTGATTTATAGAGTTCATCTTCCAATAAGCGCTGTATGTGCTCATCGACAAAATGAGCCCGTAGACGTTGGTCTTCCGCCATTTTATTGATCGATGGCACCACACCTTCGACACGGGTGATGATGTGTTTGCCGAGACTATGAAAAGTTTTCGCGGTCAGGTTGGTAATGCCCAACTGGGTCTGGATACGGCCATCCATCTCTTCTGCCGCTTTTCGGGCAAAGGCCAGCATCAGGATGTGTTCCGGCGGGGCAAGCCCTGCTTTTATTAAATAACCGGCTCTACCGATCATGGTGCTGGTCTTGCCGGTTCCGGCACCGGCCAACACTAAATTATGTTGTTCATCAATAACACAGGCTTTACGTTGATTGGCCGTGAGCGGATTACTTTCGACCTGATCAAAAAACAACTGAAAGGTTGCCAATTGTTTCCGCACATAGGCTTTATTACGTTTATCGATATAGCCATGAGCTTGGGTCAACAGCGGCTGGAGCGTTTTCAGATACTGCGTTGCCTCAGGTGGCAAGAAGGCTTTAATATCCTGGCGTTTGATGCCTGGCGCTAAATGTTGGTGATTTGCAAACCATTGCTGGGCAGCTGCATGGCGAATATAACGCTGCCCCGAAAACGTAAGCTGGGCTTGTTGATAGGCATGCTGCAAATCAGGTGCTATGCGGTGATAAAAGGCTTTAATAGAGCGGTGACAATTCTGATTAAAGGCTAGCTGTAATGCCATCGACTTCTTTTTAGCCACACCTCTAAAACGTAACCTGTCTCCATTTTCCAGAGGAATCAACAAAGCATCCCAGAAATAACCCTGCGCTACGGTTATGTCAGGGTTGATGGTCAGATAAGAAATCTTGTTAGGCGCAGACTCACCGCCTGTCAGGACAATCCCATCAGCGGCTAAAGAAAGTGATTTATAATCGGTTTTGGACGTAAACAAGGCCGCTAACCAGCTCACTTGGTAGCCTAAGGGTTTAATTAATATTGTTTTCAAAATGACCTATCTGTTGCAAGCACTGAAAAAACACAAGTTTCTGTCGATGTATAAACCCTCATGCTCTCAATTGCTTCATCCAGCGATAAACAGATGTTTCAGTGACTTTATCATGCGCCCAATGCAGCCAAGCTGTAATGGTGATGTAAATGTGGTTTAAGAAGGCAAAGGTTAATAGTTGTGGCTTGGTCAGCGCAAAAACTCTAGCGACCAGTAAAGTGCCCAGCAATTTTGCCAATACTTCGGTCAGGATGCCTTGCAAAATCATGCCTTTCGCCATCAAGACGAATGCTACGATATTAATCGGGGCAACAATCAATATCGGAATGCTAAACGCCACCAGCGCCATGGTAGGTTTTGTCTGCCTAAGCCATTGTTCAAATTGTTCCAGATGCAGCCAGTGGGATAAAGAGCGCCCCCATGCTGTTAGCCAATCCCAAAGCCACTCTTCAATGATCAGGAAGATGGCTAAAAATGAAAGTAGTATTTTTTTCATGGTCTTAGAGAATGTATGTATTAATCCGCTGCATTATATGCGCAACATGGATTTTCATCTTTGAATACTTGCTGCCAACGGCATCGAATAAACGAGCCAAGTTTAGAAACAAACAACGAGATAGCAATTGAAAATTGGTCAATTTTGTCGATCTTGACTGAGAATATTCATTTGTCCACGCTGCTTCACACAGTTCTCCTGTTCAGCCTTTAATTGCAGCTATAAGGTTACCCTGACTTCAAGTATCGGCACTTCCCATTGCTCAACTTTACAGCGAGCTTGGTACTGCTCTTCACTATCCGTTTTATAGCGAGTAACTATTCAGCAAGCCTGTGTCCGCTGAGCAGTTGGAAATATTACTGAAGCGAACTCTATAGCTCACTGAGTTAACCAAGCAGTCGTAGGACATCAAATATCTATCGGGA
>CANNLO010000338.1 GCA_947505055.1 Methylococcaceae bacterium
AAAGCACTTATTTTCCCATCCTTAATAGAATCGTTTGGCTTGCCTTTGGTTGAGGCTCGGCAAACTGGATTGCCAATAGTAGCATCAGAGTTAGATTACGTGCGTGATCTAATTGATCCTGAGGAAACTTTTGATCCTAATTCACCAAAATCAATCGCCAGAGCAGTCAAAAGGTTTATGGGCGTTGCAGAAGAGCCATTGCCACTATTTAATGCATCGCAGTTTTTCAAATCTATATTCGATAAGGAATTGCAATGAAAGTGTTGGTGCTCGGTGCTAATGGCATGCTGGGTAATGCTGTTCTACGTGTGTTCGCGGAAACTACGGGGTATGAAGTTTTTGGAACGGTTAGGACATCAAAAGCGTTAGGGTTTTTACCAATTTATTTACAATCGTGCGTTATCGCAGGAGTCGACGTTGAAAGTAACCAAACTCTGAAACGACTTTTTGAAAAACTTCAACCGGACGTAGTTATAAATTGCGTGGGTCTTGTCAAACAGGTGGTAGCCGGCGATGACCCTTTGGTAGCTATTACAATCAATTCATTATTACCCCATCGCTTAGTTCATCTGTGTGATGGGATAGGGGCACGTTTAGTTCATATGGGCACTGACTGTGTTTTTTCTGGGATAAAGGGCTTTTACAATGAAGCAGATGTATCCGACGCGACAGACCTTTATGGGCGTAGTAAATTTCTGGGTGAAGTTGATTATTCACATGCCATTACCTTGCGCACATCCATAATTGGTCACGAATTGAATAGTGCGCACAGTCTGATAGGTTGGTTTTTAGCGCAGAAAGGAAATGTAAAAGGTTATAGACAGGCAATATTTTCAGGATTGCCAACTGTTGAAATGGCTCGGATTATTCGTGATTATGTTATTCCTCACCCTGAATTGCATGGTCTTTATCACGTGTCAGCTACCCCTATTAATAAATTTGATCTCTTAACGTTGGTTGCAAGTGTCTATGGTAAATCGATTGAAATCTACCCTGACGATCAACTTGTGATAGATCGATCGCTTGATTCTACTAGATTCCAATTAGCAACTGGCTATAAACCACAGAAATGGCCTGAATTAATTAAATTAATGCACAAATACAAATAATAAGGATTGATTGTGTTTAAAAATAAAGTACTTTTAATTACCGGGGGCACAGGTTCTTTTGGGAATACTGTGCTCAAGCGTTTTCTATCTACTAATGTACGTGAAATTCGCATTTTTAGTCGGGATGAAAAAAAGCAAGAGGATATGCGTATTGCATTTAATAATACAAAATTAAAATTTATTATTGGTGATGTGCGTGAATACGATAGTATTTTTCAAGCCCTAAAAGGTGTTGATTATGTATTCCATGCGGCTGCATTAAAGCAGGTACCATCGTGTGAATTTTATCCAATGGAAGCAGTCCGTACTAATGTGATTGGCACAGAGAATGTCTTAAATGCAGCAACGGCAAATAATGTTAGTCGTGTAGTAGTACTAAGTACAGATAAAGCTGTATATCCAATTAATTCGATGGGTATAAGTAAAGCTATGGCTGAAAAACTTATGGTCGCAAAGGCCCGTTCTCAGATTCAGGATGAAACTATTTTTTGTGCAACTCGTTATGGTAATGTGATGGCTTCACGTGGTTCGGTTATTCCCTTATTTGTATCGCAGATTAAAGAGGGTAAACCGCTTACTCTAACTGACCCTAACATGACACGTTTTTTGATGTCACTTGAAGATTCTGTTGACTTGGTGTTGTACGCATTTATGCATGGTAAGCAGGGCGATATTTTTGTGCAAAAAGCACCTGCATCTACAGTTGCTGATTTAGCACAGGCTATTAAAGAGCTATTTGGTAATGATGAACTGACTCGTATTATTGGTACTAGACATGGCGAGAAACTTTATGAATCTTTAATTTCACGTGAAGAGATGGCTAAAGCAGAGGATATGGAAGGATATTACCGTATACCAGCTGATAATCGAGACTTAAATTACGCGCAATACTATACAGAGGGTGAGGAAGAAATTTCACATCAGCAAGACTATACTTCTCACAATACTGTGCGCTTGAATGTGGAGCAAGTGAAAAATTTATTGTTAAAGTTGGACTACATCAAGGATGAGCTGAATGCTTAAAGTGATGACCATTGTAGGTACTCGTCCTGAACTTATTAAGATGAGCAGAGTAATTAAGGAGTTCGATCTGCATACCCAGCATATTTTGGTACATACAGGCCAGAATTATGATTATGAACTCAATCAACTTTTTTTTGAAGATTTAGGTATTCGTAAACCTGATTATTTTTTGGAGGCAGTAGGTGAGAATGCTGCCAAGACTATTGCGAGGGTTATTGAAAAGTCTGATGCCGTTATGGAAAAAGAAAAGCCTGATGCAGTAATGCTTTACGGTGATACCAATTCCTGTCTATCCGTCATTGCAGCCAAGCGCCGCAAGATCCCAGTATTCCATATGGAGGCAGGCAATCGCTGTTTTGATCAGCGCGTTCCAGAAGAATTGAATCGTAAGGTCCTAGATCATTTAAGCGATATTAATCTAGTGCTCACGGAACACGCCCGCCGTTACTTAATTGCCGAGGGTATTCGCCCTGAGACCATCATCAAGACTGGCTCGCACATGCGTGAGGTTTTGGACTTTTATATGCCAAAGATTGAGAAGTCGGATGTATTGCAGCGAATGAATTTGACGACGAACAAATTTTTTATTGTTAGTGCACATCGAGAAGAAAATATCGATAGCCCTGAGAATATGGTGAATATGGTCGATACATTAAATGCACTTGCCGAGGCATACAAATACCCAGTCATTGTTTCAACTCACCCACGCACTAAAAAAAGGTTGGATACGATGGAATTGGGTAATCTTAATTCACTTATTCAATTTCTCAAGCCATTTGCATTCTGTGATTATATCAAGCTGCAAATGGAGGCGTTATGTGTCGTATCAGATAGCGGTACGATTTCTGAAGAAAGTTCGCTGTTGAATTTGCCTGCCATCACAATTCGTAATGCGCATGAGCGTCCTGAAGGAATGGATGTAGGCACGTTAATTATGAGTGGTTTGAATAAAGATCGAGTGCTGGATGCAGTGCGTGTGATTATCTCTCAGCACGATAAATCTAAACGCGTGATGGATCCGGTTGAAGACTACGAGGGTGGGCCAGTATCCAAGCAAATATTGCGGGTAGTAATGAGTTATGTAGATTATGTAAATCGAACTGTTTGGTCGAAATGAGGCGATTGTGAGAGTAGGGATAATTGTTGATGCATATCAGCCATTTCGTTCGTCAGCAGCAATTCAGATTACGGATCTTGCATGTGAATTTGCATTAGAGGGACACGATGTTATTGTTATAACGCCTGCAGCTGGTCAAAAAGAACCTTGGTTAGATGAATTTTGTAATGGAGTAAGAGTGCTTCGATTGTCTGCACCACAAACGAAAAATATCGGTCGAATACGGCGTGCGTTTTCAGAGATTTTGTTGCCATTTTTTATGATAATAAACTTTAGAAAGTCGCCATTTGTTTCTTTAAAATTAGATGGCATCGTTTGGTATTCGCCAACAATTTTTTTTGGCCCTCTAGTTCATATGCTTAAATGGCAGAATAAGTGCCGAAGTTATCTAATTTTAAGAGATTTGTTTCCTGATGTCGCAGTAGATTTGGGAATACTTAAGCAGGGTGCAATTTATAAGTTTTTTAAACTGTTTGAGATGTATCAATATTCCCTTGCCGATACCATTGGTGTTCAATCTAAAGCGAATCTAGAGTATTTGCATATTTGGGCAAAACAGCCTAATAAACATTTGGAAGTTTTGAATAATTGGTTAAGTATCAGGCCTGATCTTGGTTTAAGCGGCTCTATCGAAAAGTTGAATTTGGTTGGGAAAACAGTTCTTGTATATGCTGGCAATTTCGGATTAATGCAAGGAATTCATGTTGTTATCGATCTGGCTCTAAAATTTGTTAACAGAGAAGATGTAATTATCTTGTTGGTTGGACGTGGCTCTGAACTCGCTCAGTTGAAAAGTGAGGCTGAATTAAGGGGATTAAAAAATATTATTTTTCACGATGAAATCGATCCTAGTGAAGTGCCAGCACTACTCGCACAGTGTGATATTGGTTTGTTGTTCTTAGACCCCAGGCTAAAAACTCACAATATTCCAGGTAAACTTATTTCTTATATGCAGGCTGGGTTACCAGTTTTAGCGAGAATTAATATAGGCAATGATTTATTTGATCTCATCAAGGAATCAGAAATAGGTTTAGTCCATGCTGGAGATGATGTTGAGCCATTTTTAGCAATGGCTGAAAGTTTAGTGAACGATGCGGGCGTACGAATGATTATGTCAAAAAAATGCAGAACGAAAGTTTTAGAGACGTTCAGTTCTACAGTGGCATGTAAGCAAATTTGTTCTGCATTGCAAGCCTAATTTTAATGTTGAATTTTATCTATTATTATTTTTAGAAAGTTCTAAGAGAAGTCATGATTGAGCCAAAAGAAGCTTTTCCCTATAAGCCCCCAACAGAACAAATTCGATCACGTTATGGACATATCTTTAAGCTAAAAGATCCATTACCTACACGTTTTTTTAAAGTTGTGTTTGAAAAGATAGTCGCTACATTATTGTTGATTTTTGCGTTACCAATCTTCTTAGTGCTTAAACTGGCTTATTTGATTGAAGGTTGGTTAATTCCTGAGAATTCTGGGAGCATGTTTTTTTATTACAATGCGGTAAGTGCTGGAAAAATTGTTCCGAAATATAAAATTCGGTTAATTAAAACTAAATATATTGATCCAGAAGGTGCTAAAAAACATGACTGGATTGCCTACTCTGCGGAATGGAATGAAGATAGTAGGACTTATGTTGGGCAGTTTGTGAAGAAGTTCTATTTAGATGAGTTACCACAGTTCTATAGTGTGTTGATTGGAGATATGAGTATTGTTGGACCTCGGCCACTATCTGTTTTGCATTATGAACGTGATTTAGCGCAAGGAAATGTGACTCGTTTTCTGCTTAAGGGTGGATTGCTAGGCTTGGGGCATATTAATAAAGGGACTGCGGAAATGGGCAATCCAATTTATGAGTATGAGTATGTTGATCAATATCTAAAGCGTTCATCATTTAGTCTTTTGCTTTTGGATTTTTGGATTATTTGGCGTGGTTTTTTGGTGATTATTAAAGGAGGGGGGCATTAGTTTTGTCTGTAATGAAATGCATGTAGGTGGTATGGATTTTAAAAACTTTTCACCTGACTTTCTGGATGGGTTAACAATAAAAGCAGAGCAATCGTTTAGAAAGCGACAGCATGAAAATATACATCAAAATTACGAAGATCCCTGTCAGCGATTATTTAA
>CANNLO010000339.1 GCA_947505055.1 Methylococcaceae bacterium
TTACACGCCACAAAAAAAGCCGTATATAAACTCTAAATACTGCCATTAGCCAGAAGAAATTGAGCGCCTTTAATCCATGCTTTTGTTGGGCGCGCCTGACTTCATGTAATTGTGACAAAGTATTTTGTGGATTGCTACTAATACCGCCCTGCAACATACCTACAGAAATTATGTCAGGTATATAAGCTGCATCTGCCGTTTTTAGCTCCCGCAGCAACAATTCATAATCACCAGCTATTCGAAATGATTCATCAAAATATCCATGCTGTTCAAATAAACTCCATCGATGCATCGTTCCTGGATGCGGAATACTCATAAGCTGCTTAAAACGTTGCTTAACATTACTCCAAACCTCACCCGTTGAATATAATTCATGACCATTTTCACTAAGCAGCATTATTTTCCCGTAAGCAATATTAATATCAGAAGGCAACTTTACCAGTTGTTGACTCATTTTTTCTAAAACATCAGAATCCCATAAGTAATCATCAGCACCTAAAAAACAAATCCACTCACCTTCTGCTTTTAATAAGCCTTTATTCCATGCATTATAAATACCTTTATCTGGCTCAGAAATCCAATAACTGATTAAAGAATCATTAGCTTTTAATAATTCAACTGTGCCATCAGTAGAGCCGCCATCTATTATAATAAGCTGTTTATTTAAAAAAGTTTGTTGAGCAACACTTTGAATACATTTCTGTATTGTTGTATTACCGTTAAAAACGGCAACTACAATACTAATCATAATTTGGCTCATAAATATGCTTCAAATAACACTTTAAGATGCATTATCATTAACAACTATCGTAATGTGTTTTGAATAACTATTTAACTGCGTAAAATAAACTGCGACCCCTTTCAGATAATCCAATATTAGAAATCACTGTAAATCCAGCTTTTCGCAAATTTTCTTCAGCCTCAAAATCTGATTCGTGACCCTCATAAATAACTTCATTATGACGAGCAAGAAAAGACCAAAGTCGGCTTTTATCTTTTACCCAATGCATCACAGAAAGCGCAGAAACTATATCATATCCACTTAAAGTTTCTTCCCAACTATTAGGATCATCTAAATTCAACTGTCTAAATTCCGCCTCTACATCAAACGCTTGAGACACTAAAGAAGCTGCTTTTACAATTTCATAATCAACATCAAGCCCAAGACAAGATAAGGCTCCATTCAATTTTACATGGGTTGATAAAAGCCCGAGATTACACCCTAACTCTAAAAATCTTTTGCCCCTGAAATCGATCACATGCATAATACTTTCCCATCGAAGAAGCCAAGGCCTTTCCCCTGGAAAATTAATTCCTGCAATATCAATTGAATAATAAGCGACTGGAACACCAGGTGCGGATGCATTTGAGTAAGCAGCAATATCCCAAGCCTCAGCTAATTTTATTAAATTATTGTCTTTCAATAATGCCACTCGAGCTTTTAAAGAGCTTGAAAGTACTTGCTTTTGAGATTTAAAAACAACTGATATAGCTAATTTTCTCAATACTTCAAAACCAGCAACTACAGGCCAAATTATTTGAACGTTACGCGCTCTCCATAGCAAAGAAGCATCTGACCAACGAGCAAAAGCTCCAACACCAAAAAAATCTCTCAAAACACAATATACTGGATTAGCTAAAGAAGCTTGATCAAAATCGAAACAACTAATTGCACCCTCTAAATTGCGTCCAATATTTTTAAAATGCAAATCTCCATGAGAACACCCCAATTTATTTATCTTCCAGACAAATTTAACGACTTGAATAAAATCTTTTAAACTTTCACGAGGAGCACCAAACGTTGGGTCATATATAGGCAAAGCAGATATGGAGGACATTTCTAACATCTCCCAACCATCAATACGGCTGTAATTAATTGGAACTGGAACACCAGATACAGATGATAAGTGACTGAGTATGAGAAACTCATCCTCTAACGTATTTAATTTACCCCTCATCGAGGCTGGAGTTAGACGCCTAATCTTGAAAACTGACTTTCCAGACAAATAAATTCTACAATCAGAACTATAAAGACTAACACTTAATAGTTTAGCATCATCCCCAATCTCTCGGGTGACAAACTCATTCCATTCATTTTGTTCTTTTTTATAGTTCATAAATTTAAATTGCTGGACGCCTTAAGTAGAGGCTGTGATAGAAAAAAAACTGGATAAATGCAGCATACCGAAATATTAGAGGTTTATATGGACAGTTTTTCCAGAATATCTTTCGCATTGCTAAAATATGTTCTTTTCGAGGTGATCGCGATAATCCTTTGGAATTATCGCGATAGGCAGTACCAACTTTACCTGAAAAATGCCACGTACAAAGTTTGGCAAGTCGAATTTTTAAATCCCAATCTTCATAGATCTTTAAATCCAGATTATAGCCACCGACTGCGAGAAAATCCTTTCGTGACACAAGATAGTCCCTTGGGATAAACCCATTTAGACGGCTAATATGAAAATATAGATCGCCTTCTCTCAATTGTCTTTTGCTAGAAACTAGCCATATGTCCTGGCTATTTTCCTTAACTCTCATTACATTTGAAAAAGCTATACTTCGATCACAATTTGCAAGAATAGTCGCTGCTTCTGAAGCCAGTTTGCCACTATCATAGTAATAATCATCCGCATCTAAAGTTGTGATAAATGTACTTTTGCCATGTGAAATTGCCTGATTTCGACTAGCTGAAACCCCTAGTGTGGTTTTGTTCTGAATCAAAGTAATTTTACCTTCGCGAACGTATGGTTCAAGAATTACAAGAGAGTCGTCTGTAGATGCATCATCCACAACTATGATCTCTTGTGGTAAGAGTGTTTGAGAGAAAACACTTTCCAAGCATTGCGTTAAAAAACGCCCGTTGTTGTAATTGGCAATAATCACATCAATTGTAATCATAAATATCAGTTTGTTATAAAGGCTGAGATAATTAAAGTAAAAAAAGGCAGCAGCCCCTAATACTTTAATTTTATTTTAATCCCGATTTCAGTTTGGCCACAATATTCTGGTAAGCAAAAATTTCACAATAAAATGGAATATAAGTTTTTATTGGTACCAGGCCATCTGGCAACATTCTATAAAAGTCATAATTAGGTAAAAACTCCCAAAAATCTTTAAAGAAAACCCTACTTGAAACATTCATTTCATTAAACTCAAAATGTATTAAGTCAATTTTATTTTCTCTAATAAACTGCTCAAAACCCTTTAAAACTTCCATTTCGTGACCTTCAGTATCAATCTTTAGCAAATGCACTCTTTCAATTTGATATTCATTTGCAAATGCCTCCAATGTAATAATTTTAACTTCATGCTCAACAGCTTTTCCTTTATGGATTGTTTCAATTACTTCCTTGTAAAGCGATGCGTGTTCTGAGCCATCTTTATCCGCATAGTCATATAGCTTGAGTATCCCCTCGGCACTGCCAACACCTACATTGAAGGTTTTTACATCCAAGCATTCTATATTCTTGATTAATTTTTGATAAGTGCTTGGATGCGGCTCAAATGAATAAATCTCAGCATTTTGGTTCGATTCCCTCAAAAATTTCGAATAGTTACCTACATTTGCACCAACATCAAAAATCACCCCTTTTCCAATTTTAGAAGCATAATGTTTTACGAAATGATCTTCGCCACTAATACTAAGCTTATCTGATTCGAAATTCAAAACCCCAAGCCCTCTCAAACTAAGGTTATAAAGAAGCTTATTAAATTTATAAAAAAATCTCCTTGCAAACAGTAACCTATATAAATCATACACTAACTTCAGCATTTCCAACCTCTTTGAAATATTTTTACTATATTTAACGTATTCAGTTTCATGAAAAAGGCCATTCTAGTCTTTTTTGAAAGAATATCGCAAACAAATGCAGCCATAGTTTGCGCAATTACTGTCGCAATAGCAGCTCCAATCAACCCGTAAATTGGTATCAATACAAAATTCAATATGATATTAATGATTGCACCTGAAAATGTTCTATAAAAAGCAATCCACTGAAGGTTTTCACTTATTAGCCATCTGCCACTGGCCACACCCAAAAATACAAATACTCCTGCCCATATATGTACCATCAACACTTGTCCGGCTTCTCTATACGATTCACCATACAATAACGTTACCAGCCAATCACTCAAAAATGTCATCGGTAATGCTATGGCTATCGCCAACCAAACCATAATCGTATATAAGCGTTGTAATCTTGCGTAATACAATTCCTCACTTATTTTTTTTGCATTCACAATAGATGGAAATAGCGACGCAGTGATAATCATCGGAATAAAATACCATACTTCACTTATCCTAACTGCTGCGGAAAAAAGCCCGACTTCTCTTTCCCCCAACATTTCCTTGATCATAATCTGGTCAATGCGCATATAGATCATAACCACTAAGCCACTAAAAATAAGAGGCCAACTGTCTCTCACTAGTTGCTTGGCAATCGCCCTATTGAAATGACAGTAAAAACTACCGAGCTTTTGGTAACGATAAGCAAGGTAAAGCGATAGCGCTAGCGTGAACTGATCAACCAGAGTGACCAATACAAACCATATTAAATCGGCGCCTGTGAATATAAAGTACAGCTTTAGAATCGAGGAAAGCAGGAGTTGTGTCATTTTGCAGATTGACACAAACTTGGAAAGAACTTTGGATTGAAAATAAAAATCGACCACCTCAAACGATTGAAAGATGGCTCCACTGGCGATGATGAAAATATATAGATTGGTAAGCCGATCACTGGAGGTGAGTTGCGTAGCCAAGGCAACAGCGCCCAGCATTACCACTGCCCCGCCCAGCTTTAACCAAAATGCGGTGCCTAAGTAACTGTCTCTCTGCTCCGGCTCTCTCACCAAGTCACGAACGACAATGCCATCCAAGCCCAATTTGGCGATACTGCTAAACAGGGATGCAAAAGCGATGGCATAGCTGAACACACCAAACTGCTCAGGCCCCAGATAACGCGCAACCCAAATACCCACCAGCAAACCCGCAATCATGCGCAATATCTGTTCTGCAAACATCCATGAGGTATTTGCAAAATAACGTCGAAATCCTTGATGGGTCTTGACGCTATGAGTGAGGTGTTTTAATCGAGCTATCAAAATAGATTATCTTTCTGGGGAAATATCATTGTAATTATTAAGCAAGCTAGAGCTATTTCATCGTTCTTGCTCTAATAAATCAGAGCACTTGGCTTTAAGTTTTAATTCAGGTTTTGGATAGCCCGACAGCTCTTTACCTAATTTGAGCATAGGATAAGAATCTTTTAATCGCTTATTAATAGTGTTTAAGATGCCATATAAAACACTCACAGACTCCAAAGCAACAGTCAAATGAGCAACATTTTTATCGGGGTCGTCTGGATAA
>CANNLO010000340.1 GCA_947505055.1 Methylococcaceae bacterium
CGTTGATAGTCACCCAGGCTAATGAATTAGTTGAGTCTCGTTATAATCTAACACTGGGTGAACAAAGGCTTATCTTCACGATGATTGCCAGAATTCAACCCGAAGATGAAGATTTTAAACCTTATCGGATTAGTCTTAATGAGCTGGCTGAATTTTTAGGGATTAACAAAAATCACATTTACGCTGACTGCAAAAAGATCACTAAAAAACTGTTAGAGAAGGTCGTTGAGATACAGGAACCAGGAAGGTTACTGCAAACACACTGGGTTTCATCGGCCGACTATATCGACGGAACAGGCGTGGTTAATTTAACCTTTGACCCATTGTTAAAGCCCTACCTGTTGCAGCTCAAGGGTAACTTTACGTCAAGTAAGCTTGAGATGTTATTGAGCTTTAAAAGCCAGTACACAATGCGGATGTACTCATTGCTAAAGCAATATGAACGCTTAAATAGCCGTGAAGTAGAATTGCAACAACTGCGTGACATACTGGGAATTGGAAAGGAGCAGTATAAGCTCTACAGTAATTTTAGAGATCGTGTTCTCGAACCAACCCAAAAAGAACTCAAAGCTAAAGCTGATTTAACTTTTGAATTTGATGAGATCAAACAGGGGCGTAAAGTCGGCGCAATTCGCTTCCGAATTATTTCCAAGAAGCTCCTTGAAGCTAACTCAGAGCAAGTCTTAGTTGACGCAATTCCTAGGACACTTGATTTACCCTCACCAGAAGCCCAAATAAGCTCCTTACTGGCTGAATTACTGAAATTGGTACCAGAGCAACATAAGGCGAAGAAAACAGTGCAGGCGGCTTTAGAGGACTATGAAAAGAAGCATGGCTTTGACTATGTCAAACGCAATATCTTGTACAGCAATGCCAAAGCAGCTAAGTCTTATGCTGGGTTCCTGAATACCGCTCTCAAGGAAGACTGGGGGCATGACTGGGAGCTTGAGCAACAGGAAGTATTAGTGATTAAAAAGGCAGTGGAAGTCTGGGAGCGTAACGGATTTAGCAGTCAGAAAGAATACGATGACTTCATGTATCAAAAACAAATGAAGTCTTACGCCAAAGTTTAATAAACACCAACAATGTTTAATAGGTTTCAATGATGTTAAATGAACACCAAAACACACCAAAGAAATTTAATAGAATCTAAAGGTGTTTAAAGAGATTCATCGACCTCTGTTTTTATTTTTTCAATGAGTGCGTCACGCATGCTATCCGCAATAGAGCGTCTTACTTTTTTTGAGTATTTTTCAAGCAACTTGTATTCATATTCATTTAAGCGAACTGAAAGCTGTTTGTAGCCTCTTGTGGCATCTGGATCAAGAGGTGTTTTGTCTAGTTCAGTTTTGTCAGCATCATGAATAAAGCTTTTTATTTTATCTTCATTAGCGGAAGAATTTAGCTCAGGTTGCTTTGTAACCAGTTGACTTGTTTTTTTAATGGCCATAAATTTCTTCGATTAAGTCAGTTATTTCTTTTTTAGCTTTTTTAGCGCTTTCACTAGAGATTTCAATTTCAACAACACCCAGTCCCTCTGGAATTGAATCGCGGTATATTTTTCTGTCCCGAATAATGGTGTTTAATAATTTAATTTCTGGGAATTCAGAAAAGAATTCTTTGGCCTCATCTGCTTCTTGAATAATCGGATTGGTAGGTCCCATGCTTAAAATAGCTAATGCGCGTAGATTAGGATTAATGATCCTTGAATCATTAATTATTTTTTGCATGTCCGGAATGGTATTAAGATCGAGCTGGGATGGCCTAACTGGAATGAGTAGTGTATGAGCAACGACCATAGACGATCTTAACTCAGGAGAATCCCTGCCGGCCGCATCAACGACAACATAGTCATAACGTTTATCTAAATCAACAAGCGTTTTATGTATTTCATCGTATTTTTGAACACAATGTACGGCGCCTTTATTCGGTTGATTTGTTGATCGCTCAAGAGACCATCCAGCAGCCGATGCTTGTTTATCAGCATCTACTAGCATAACGTCCTTCCCTGCTTGAGCTAATGCCGCACAAATATTCATGGCGATAGTCGACTTGCCACTCCCGCCTTTTCTCCCGCCCACTAGTAGAATCATGATCTCACACTTTAATGGTTGTGGTGTTTAATGAACACCAAAAATATTTTATGAGCATCATAGTACACCAATAAGGTTTTTAAAATACCTTTAAATTTTAATAAACACAAATGAATACCACTGGTGTTTAGTGAATACCACTGGTGTTTAGTGAATGTCTAATGGTGTTGCAATTTAATCTTCGTAAGCTACCTGTACGGCAGTGAACATCAGATTACACCTAAACTACGATAGAGCAATTACTTAGTAAACTGGGGGATTGACTGTAACAAGTTGATCCATTTTTTACGCGTAGTTAGATGCGTACCAGTAGCGCCTTAGGTTGTTGTTTAAACTACCCCTATCTATTAGGTAATCACTATGTTGTGCGAGCATTTACGCTAACAACCTATAGACGCTGTATAATTGGCCGTTAGAATTCGGCTGCCAACCCAGTTGGGATAGCCTGAATAGACTATGATTGTCATTTAAACAGGGAACTTCACACCTATGGGCAGTAAAAAGGAACTTTCTGAAAACAGCATTTATACGCACTTTATTCTTCCTGCTCTGATCAAGGCTGGTTGGGATTTAGAAAAACAAATTCGTGAAAATGTGTATTTCACTGATGGTCGCATTTATGTCAATGGTAAAAAAACTACGCGAGGCGTAAAGAAATTTGCCGATGTTATCCTGTACTATAAACCCAATATTCCGGTTGCTATCATTGAAGCCAAGAATAACAAACTGGCAATCGGCGCAGGGATGCAACAGGTTTTGGATTATGGTGCAATTTTAGATATCCCAGTGATATTTAGTTCAAACGGTGATGGCTTCGTTGAGCATGATAGATCAGGTTATTCGCCTATTATTGAACGTCAATTAATGCTTGATGATTTTCCTTCACCGCAAGAGTTATGGGAAAAATATCAGCATTATAAAGGCATCAAAACAACCGAAGCCGCTAAGCTTGCAGAGTTTAATTACTTCTTTGATGTCTCTGGACGTAGCCCACGGTACTATCAACAAATTGCCATTAACCGCTCAGTAGAAGCTATCGCTAACGGACAAAACCGTTTGTTGTTAGTCATGGCAACAGGTACGGGTAAAACTTATACCGCCTTCCAGATTATGTATCGTTTATGGAAAAGTGGCACAAAGAAGCGAGTGTTATTTTTAGCAGATAGAAATGCTTTACTAGACCAAGCTAAACGTAACGATTTCAAACACTTTAAAGATAAGATGACGATTATTCGTCATAAAGAAATAGACAAAGCTTTTGAAATTTATCTTGCCTTGTATCAAGGATTAACCAATTACGATGAAGACACGGATGCTTACCGCCAATTTAGCCCGACATTTTTTGATTTGATTGTTGTAGATGAGTGTCATCGTGGAAGTGCAGCAACTGATAGCGCGTGGCGTGAAATCTTGGAGTATTTTAGCTCTGCTACTCATATTGGTTTAACTGCGACGCCAAAAGAAACGCATGACGTATCAAACATTGATTATTTTGGTGCGCCTGTTTATATCTATTCTTTAAAACAAGGCATAGATGATGGTTTTCTTGCACCGTATAAGGTGATTCGTTTTGGCTTAAATATTGATCTGGAAGGTTGGCGTCCTGAACTTGGGAAAATTGACAAGCAAGGATTATTAGTTGATGACCGCGTATATAACACCAAAGACTATGACCGTAATTTAGTCATTGATGAACGCACACAATTAGTAGCGAAACAGGTCATGGCCTTTTTGCGAAAAACCAACGTTTACGACAAGACCATCATCTTTTGCGTTGATATTGAACATGCTACACGAATGCGCCAAGCGATTGTTAATGAAGCCTCTGATTTAGTATTGGAAAGTTACAAATATGTAATGAAAATTACGGGGGATGATAACGAAGGTAAGCTTGAGCTTGATAATTTCACCAACTCCGAAGAACGCTACCCGGTCATTGCCGTCACTTCAAAACTGATGACCACAGGCATTGATGCAAAAACTTGCAAATTGATTGTACTGGATGCCAATATTGGTTCAATGACTGAATTTAAGCAGATTATTGGACGAGGTACACGCGTTGATGAAGAATACGGCAAGATGTTCTTTACCATCATGGACTTTCGCAACGTCACTGACTTGTTTGCCGATAAAAAGTTTGATGGTGAACCGGTCATGATTAAAACCGTTTTGAATGTTGATGAAACCACCGAATTAACTGACGATTGTATTTACGGTTCTACTGACGAAAGCATTGTTGATTTGTTGACCGGTGAAGCGGTTGATTTTGATTCAACTGAACCTGTTATCACTCATGACAATGACGACATCACCCCCATTATTGGCGGTGGTGGCGAAATAATTATTGAACCACCGCTCAAGGTTTATGTTGCAGGCATAGCCGTTACGCTACTCAGTGAACGAGTGCAACACTTGGACCCAGATGGCAATCTAATCACCGAAAGTCTAAAAGATTACACCAAGAAAACCCTGCTCAAAGAGTTTCGCAGTCTTGATGATTTTCTAACGCGCTGGAATACCGCAGACAAGAAAAAAGCCTTACTTGATGAGTTAGAGCAACACGGCATAATGTTGGAGAACTTGCGCGAAGAGGTCAAAAGGGACTTGGATATTTTTGACTTGATTTGCCATGTTGCCTGGGATTCACCGGCTCTAACACGAAGTGAACGTGCTAATAATGTCCGTAAGCGTGATTATTTTTCTCAATACGGTAAACAAGCTCAGCAAGTACTGGAAGCTCTGCTTGATAAATACGCCGATGGTGGTATTGAGAATATTGAAAACTTGGATGTGCTACGCCTTGATCCCATTAGCACCATAGGCAGACCCGTTGAGATTTTTAAACTGTTCGGTGGCAAAGAACACTATCTAACCGCATTAAAAAACCTAGAAACAGAAATTTACAGTATAGCGGCATAATAAATGAAAAATATTGGTAACATCGTTAAAACCTTGCAAAACATTATGCGTAAAGATGCAGGGGTATCAGGCGATGCGCAACGCATTGAACAATTGGGGTGGATGATTTCCTTAAAAATCCTTGATGACAAGGACAAAGAAATTGAGGCAATGGACGATGACTATAAATCCCCCATTGCAGCCCCCTTAAAATGGCGCAACTGGGCAGAAGATGCTGAAGGCTTAACAGGTGACGCATTACGTGACTTTATTGATAACGAGCTGTTTCCATCTTTAAAAAACATGGATATTAGCAACGGTAATAAACGTGCCATTATCGTTAAAGAGATTTTTGAAG
>CANNLO010000341.1 GCA_947505055.1 Methylococcaceae bacterium
AACCATGTTTTTACCGACACCCAATTCAATCGTAGATTCATCTGATGAGAAAATAGCCTGATTTTTATTGAACGCCTGAAAGCCTTTGGTAAGCCAAGCGTAACGCAACGCAAAGGTCTCATGACGACCAAATGAGGCTTTTTTTGGATTAAAAAATTTGAGTGAACTTTCCAAGTTTCCAGTTGTGATAAGTTAGGTGATCAAAATGCTTCGGTATTAAAAATACCGAAAGAATATACAGTTATTTATTGAACTACGTATAAATACTTATTTTTTAAACGAAAAAACATCTTTTTCTTGTAAATAGATGCTTACATGCTGTGACATTGCAAATAGACTAATAAACTTAAGTTTTATAATATCCCTATGATCTTTAACATTTAAAAATAAAAATAAATTTTATTATAAAATGTCAGCTCGGCCAATATAGACGGCATTCCGTTTCATGGGGACTCTCGCTGGACCTAGTTTACGGCACTAATATGACAAGAGATAAGTCGATAACACTTAAGCGAACATACAATCCATCAACAACGGATCAAATTCGGCACTGTGGGCATTGATAGCACTAATAAAGGTTTGCACCCAGCGATACAATTTAGGACTGTCGTATAACACTTCGATATCAAGATCAGAGCGATGATAAATGCGCTTTTGGGTGAGCTTGGTGGCCTTCATCACCGCTGTTTTGCCACTGTATTTTTCAAGTTTTTTAAGAAAGGCTTTAGCGCGTTTTTTTTCATTTTTAAACAGTTGTATGAACACGATATGATCATACAAAGCTTGGGTGTCGGTTAACAGCAGGCACATACACAAGGGTTTTAATAACTTCATCCGTTGATAATAAAAACGGGCCATGCGTAACCTCTGATTGGTGCTCAACAAGTCATCGGTTTTTGCTTTACCCAGGGCATTTTTAATGAGTCCGGCCAAATCCAAATCACTTTTGGCCTGATTGGCCAGCACCGACACAATCACAATATTGTCAGGGCAATAGCCGCAGGTATTGTCGATGCGATCTATCGACCAGTCTGTGTCATTGTTTTCTGCAAAGGTAAAGGGCAGTTCGGTTATCGGGCAACAGCCGTTGGTTTGTGCCAGCTGTATTTGTAAGTCTTTTACTGTGATGGTCACTTCCAGCCCTTTAACCAAAGCCCGATCACGCAGTGTCATTAATTTTCGCTCATAGAGGTCCGGTTTTTTTTGGGTGACTTGCTGGTGTTTGGCCGCTTCATAGCCATAACGAATTTGCTGGCGTTGGTTATCCTGAAAGCGCGAAATGTCTAAAGGTAAATCAAAGCGGTAATGATCGAAACCAATTTCAAAAGCTAAACTTGACATAAATACCTCGTAAACTTATTTGGGACTGCTTTCGTCAGACGTGTTTTGCTGACACCGGAATTAGTTTACGGGTTGACCCTTACAAAGTGTGTAAGGGTCAAACAAGGCGGGAGTGTATAAAATATATTTTTCGGCGTTTTTTATCTTCAGACCTGTTTAGATAAATAAGCCTTACTTGTGTAGCACCTCGTCACTAACAATCAGCATCTTCATTTACCATTAATTCACAGTTAAAAACGACTTTGATCATGCTCATAATCCGGATGATAAACGCCTGCGGGAATGCCTTTGGGGGGCTGGAACGCCATATAATTGGCTTGACGTGCTAACGGTAGATAGTCTGTCACCAGTGCTGTAATGGCTGCCGAAACCACCATGGTAATAGGATCGCTTCCTCCAGAACTTTGTACATAAGGCTGCTTGTTTTCCCATAAAACGAGGCCCGTTTTTGTATCCTTCAAAACATATTCCATTTCAACTACTACTGATGATGCTAAGACTAAATATTTAGTGCTCCAATCTTTTATAGTCACAAACAACACTGCATCTGCACCAAATAACTCAAAAAAACGATTGGGTGGTAATTGATGTATATGGCCCGCTTCAACTAAACCAAAATCACGCAAAATTAAATCAGTCAAATACACAGGGAAAACATAGTAACCCCTTTCAGCTAGTGGTCGCGTGATGGAGGTAATGAATACCGATGAGGCGGTAACTTCTGGTGATTCATTAACAACCGGAACAACGACTATCGATCGTGGACGATGCGCATAAAATGCATCTAGGTCCCTTTTTGGTTGTGTAACGCATCCCATCAATGAAGATGTTACCAGCACTATTAAACATAATAGTTTCATTGCTGATCACCATTTTTTTTAGGTTCGATACTTTTAATTGGCTCGGCGCTTTTTAATTGCCCAGGATTCTTTTGTTGATTTACCCGATCAATCAGTTTGGTCATAAGCAAAGCGGATTCAGGATATAGTTTTCTTTCTTTATCAAAGAAATTAATTGCCCCGCTTTTGTCGCCACGTTTATAAAGCATAAAGCCGTAATCTGCATATAATCCAGGAGGAACTCGCTGATTGGTTCTTTGGGCTTCCGCAAAAGATTCCTGTAAATGAGCTTCCGTATGCCCACTATCGTTTGCGACATAGCGTTCATAAAGACTATCCTCATACTCGCCCCAATAAAAAAGACCTGGTTTCGCACAACCTTCCAGCAACAAGGCAGAAAACATAAAACAACATAAAATCAACCGCGATACGAATTTCAAATCACATCTAAACATAAGTTTGTACCTGCTTCCCTGGTATGTAGAGTTACTGATTTCGTTTGTGACGCGCATCCAGTGTCGCAACAATATTCTTAATCATATTGACTATCGCTGCATCGATAGCTTTGCCTTCCAGGGTAGAATCAAATCCGGCAGTTCCACCGAAACCCAAGGTACTTGAGGCTGATAACGATGCTTCGCCAGAGCCTTCTTGACTATAAAATGCTTCACCTGTTTTAGGGTCAACAAGACGAATGACTACTCTCGCCCGTGCGCGCTGGGTCTTTTCTTTTCCCAATAACCAAATTCCACCCGTAGTGTCTCTACCTAATTCAGCAACGGAACCCATAATAAGTGCATCTACGCCCTTAATATTTTGCTTAAATTCTTGCTCTGTAGCCCCCATCAAGTTTGCTTCATCTTTAAGCTTTCCTATATCTTGCCGCTCCATGACATTAAACCTTTGCGTTGCCATTAGATGTCGAGACAATAAATCAGACGCTTGTTTGCCTATCCTATCGCCCGACTGATCAGTAAACAAACCACTGCCGTAAACCGATTCATTGGTAAATCGTGAAATAGCGATATTCATTCGCTCAGTAGTGGGTAACGGTGTGGCTACAATTTGAGGCCCACGATCTTCTACACCTTCATTAATAGTATGGCTCACACAGGCTAAGAGATTGATTGATAATAAAACAAGCAAGATAGGTGTTATTTTTTTCATGAGATTTTCTATTGATTAGAAATTTAATAAAACCTTCGCCCTAGACATAAAGCCGTCTTGAATGACATATTCAATTTGGTTCTAAATATAAGGCAAGGCGAGATAATCAAGAAAGGTAAAGCAGAGGCATTAATCAGGATAGTCCCTTACCAATCAGTCCATAAACCAAATTATAGTACCACTTAAACCTCAGGCTGCTAAATTCAACTACTTTGCACATTAAATGTGGATTTTAAGAGCAAAAAGTCTACGAAAAAACAGGCGGTATCTGAAGGCAAATTACAGTGGTAATGACCAAATCCAATTTCAAAGGCTAAACTTGACATAAATACCTCGTAAACTTATTTGGAACTGCTTTCGTCAGTCGTGTTTTGCTGACACCGGAATTAGTTTACGGTTTGACCCTTACAAACTGTGTAAGGGTCAAACCGGACAAGTATAAAATATAATTTTCAGCGTATTTTGATTAGACAGGTTTCAAAACATGACACAATTAAGCTAACAAAATTCATAGTCAGTGTGTTTAAGTGTGGTAATTTATTCATATTTTTAAACTATTTGAGATTTACATGGCCTTTACTAAATCAATTGAGCCCGTCCTGTTTTGCCTGAATTTGTTTTATAAAAGCGATTCCCCCCAAGGCTTCGGAATTGGCTTAACGCCAGAATATTTTGAGAACAATCCCGAACTGATGTCGAAGATCATCGATCTGTCACAAATGACTATCAACTACTACAAAACTCTCGCTACAGACGAAGAACGTGCGGAATGCGTTGCTGAGTCATGGGCGCAACTTGAAGCATGTAGAGAATTTTTAGTAAATGATAGAGCCAAGCATTTACCAAACCTTGTAAGCGGGTCAGAAACGACTGCGTTTAGCAATGACAGCTTTGAATGCCTTTCTTTAGCGCTTGATAATATAACTTTTTTAGAGAGCCTGGGTTTGCTGATCAGTGATGAATATAACGGTGTTCAATGGACCTGGGTTGGAGAAGAGCAAGCAACAAATATTACGTACCACTGATAATTCTCAAGTTTATGTCCCTAAATGTGCTAAAAATGACACATTTATCTTGTAGCCTAAGCGCTGATTTTACGTTTCTGATCTTTTCCTGAGTCCGGATGTAGCTTGGTTAATTAGTCGAACCTACGTAAGCGATATATAAAAATGACACGCCAATATTGTTTGATATGGTGCAATCATTGCACTACAATGAATTTATGCCAGTCATACAACGATTTTCACAATCTCGCGTCAGAATTAATGCTAATGACCACCCACCACCGCACTTCCATGTCCTTATGAATGATGGGCGAGAGGCATGGGTCACGATTGCTGAACTCAAAATCGTACATGGAAAAGTCAGCGCTCGCGAAATAGATGACGTACTGCTTTGGGCCAAAACCAATCGCGCTATGCTGGCTGCCAAATTTGAGGAATTACAACGATGAGCAAAGAACACTTTCGTCTTACCGCCGTTGAGGCATTTAATCAATACCAGCTCCGGCTGACTTATGCCGATGGCCAACGCTTTGAAGTTGATTTAACTGCACTCATTAGCGCATCTGCTTTTCTGGCCCCCTTAAAAGATAGTTCACTATTTGCTCAAGCAAAAGTCGGTTTTGCTGGTCGATCTGCGGATTGGATCGAGGATGATCTGGATCTTGGTTCTGATAATCTGCGAAACCTCGGCGTTGAACAAGCAGGTGGTATTGGCCATGAGCGGCTCTGGACTTGGCTACATGAAACAGGACTCACGCTGGAGCAGGCCGCAGCTGAATTGGGGATTTCACGTCGGATGCTGATTTACTACCGTGACGGAGAAAAACCTATTCCTCGCGCTATCTGGTTGGCTTGTTTAGGTTGGGAGGCTGTGCGCCCCAAAGGTCTGGATCTACCCATGCATATTCCTTCAGCCGTTGAGTACGCTGAACTTCATCCTTGTACATAAACTAATCAACAAGGAGCTGT